>NZ_WFYD01000090.1 GCF_015490265.1 Sulfurivirga sp.
GTGCATGTCGCTTTCCTGTGTCTGGGCCAGATATTGGATCGGTTCATACATGTATAGCTCATGGATGCCTGCGGACAGGTCATTGCGGAAGGCGACCTCCAGCAGGATGTCCCCAAGGGTGGTGTCCGACCACTCACCGGTGCGCTTTTCTTTCCATGGGGCATTGAAATCATCGGCAAAGGCATGGATGGACAGCGTGAAAGGCGGCCCGGAGAGGCTTTTTTCGGCCACACGGAAAGTGCCCAGCATATAGAGCGGCTCCCCTGCATAGCCCATGCGCACTTCAAGCAGGGTGCCGCTTTTGGGCAGCACCGAAAGCCTTGAGGCATCAAGGCGCAGATTCAGGCTGTCGGCCTGATTGTCGGCGCTCTCCTCCACTGTCAGCGACAGCACCGCACGCTCAACGGCTTCAAGCCGCTGGCCGCTTTCGGCATTGATCAGCTCAAAGACCGGCTCAACCCCAGACATCGGCCACCACATCCTTCGCCGGCAGCGCATCCGGGGCCGGGGCCGCCTCCGGCAGCTCGATCACCACACCGGCAGGCAGCGGCACCGGCTGATCCGCCAACCCCGGATTCAGCGCCAGCACCTCCACCACCCGGTGCTCATCGCCCAACAGACGGTGGCAGATCTCATCCAGCATGTCGCCGTCGGTGGTCACATAGTTCATGGCCGCTCTCCCCACCAGTTCAGGCTGAGGGTATAGCGCTCTTCCAGCGCCGTGCCTTCGAGCAGGTGGCGGGCTTCCAGCCGCAGGCTGGTGATGACCCACCACCCCAGAAAACGCCCGAAGGCGTCGGCCAGCCGCAGGGGCTTTTTCTGCCGGGCGGCCCGTTCCAGTCCATCCAGCACGCCGGTGCCCTGCCGGCTGGCGAACACCGCCCCGTACAGCTGCAGGGTGCGTGCGCCCTCGCCCACGAACTGATGCACCGGCGTGGTGCCGACCACATCCTGCCGGGCCCAGCGCCAGGTCAGCGTCTGCGCCATGCGCTCATAATCACTGCGCCCCAGCTCGAAGCGGAAATCGCCCAGTGCCATCTGAACCCGTC
Source organism: Sulfurivirga sp. (assembly GCF_015490265.1). Classification (GTDB taxonomy): domain Bacteria; phylum Pseudomonadota; class Gammaproteobacteria; order Thiomicrospirales; family Thiomicrospiraceae; genus Sulfurivirga. The sequence goes on from NZ_WFYD01000090.1 coordinate 1,050, forward strand.
TGTCCGCCATCACTCAATATCCCACTCGCTACGCATCTTCTGCCGCTGCAGCTCTTCCGCCACCCGGCGGGCCAGCGCCTCGGCATCCTCCCCAGGCTGCTGGTGGACGGTGATCTGCACCGTGCTGTTGTCCACATGGCTGACCGGAACTGCGGCGGGGGCCAGCTTCTGCTGCGCCTGCACCAGCTGAGTGCGTACCTGCTGCTTTACCGGCGACTCTTCACGGAAGAAGCCGGCCACCCAGTCTGCGGCGGAACGGGCCACCCCGCCACCTGCCCATGATCCGGCGATCCCGCCGATCAGCGCACCGATGGCCGTACCGACAACGGGCACAACCGACCCGACCGCAGCGCCTGCTGCAGCACCCGCTATACCTCCACCGACCCCACCGACCACATCGGCGGCCTCGACCACCTTGCGGGCCGTATCCATGCGGCTGTCCGTAATCGTGTCATAGAGCATGGCGGCCCCGGTCACGAGTGCTGCCGCACCGCCTGCCTTCTTCCATCCCGGCCACCCGAACCGACGGGACGCCTTGCGCGCGGGCGCGCCCGCCGCATCTTCAAGCGTTGACAGCTGGGCTTCAAGCGCCCGCTTGCGTGACATCAGGCGCAAACGCGCCAGCGCGGCGCTGAGTCCGGCCACGGCCATCATGGTCGTCGCCGCCACAGACGCAATGCCCGCCAATGTGGCGGCCAGGGTGGTGACAATCTTCACCGCCGAAGGGAAGCGGTCAACGATTCCGGACAGCCAGTCAATCACCCGCCCCAAATATTCCGAGATGGTGTCCAGCAGCGGGGAGAGCGCCTGCCCCAGCTTCTGCATGAGGATGTCCCACTTCTGCGCCAGCACCGTCAGACGGGCATCCACATTGGCATCCATCATGCGTGCCATGCGTTCGGTGAATTTCAGCCCCTGCCGGCCCGCTGCCTCCAACGCCTGCGCCCCGCGGCGCAGGGCATCCTCCTGTCCCCACAGCGCCTTGAAGAATTTGACCGCCTCCTCGGAACCGAAGGCCTGCTGCAGGATCATGCCGGTGCGGGTGGTGTATTCGTCACCGAAGGTGCGGCGCACATCGGTCAGAATGTCCGCCAGCGAACGCAGATTGCCCCGCTCATCCAGCGTGCGGATGTCGTAGCCCAGTTTCCGGAATCGCTCCTGAGCCACCGCAGCGGTACGCTCCAGCGCCTTGAGCGTGGTGCCCGCCTCACCGGCCTCCATCTTCTGCTGCAACATGCCCAGCCCGGCCAGCTGCTCGCTCAGGCGCACGCCGGAGGCGGACAGTCCTGACCCCATGGACTGGATGGCCTGCTGCATCCTGGCGCCGTCGGTCTTGAACGCCTGCACGGCGGCGGCCAACTGGGCGGCGAACAGCTCGCCGAAGCGGGCATCATCCATGCTGCGGTAAAGCGGCTGCTTGAAGGTTCCATAGGCGGTGGCAAACAGACTGGTCATCTGCGTCACATCGCCCTTGGTGGCCTTGGCGGTGATGGCCGCCGCCGCCGTCATGGCCGCCACGCCCGCGTCGCTGAGCGTGCTGATGCCGGACTTGATGTCATAGGCGGCGCGCACGAAATCCGCCGTGCGGATGCCCGCCCACTGCGCGCTGATGCGCTGGCCGACACGGACGATGGCCTCCACATCCTCGATGCCGAGGGATTTCAGCTCGCCCCGGGCACGGGCCACCTCTCGCACCTGCTCCACCGGCGTGGACAACATGCCGCTGACGGTGCGTCCCACATTCTGCAGACCGTGAGCGATCAGCGTAATATTGGCCAGATGCTGAATCTTGCGGTCATAGCGTTTCTGCGCCTCGGCAAGCTCCGCTTCCAGCTTCGACATCCGTTCGATGCGCCGGTTGGTCTGTTCGATCTGTTCAGCAATGCGCTGCTGGATTTCGGCGTAGTTGCGCCCCTCAATGCCAGCCTTTTTCAGCTCTTCCCGCAGCTGTCGCAATTCATTGCGTTGCTCCTTATGGCGTTTTGCCAGATCCTTCGCCTTCAGCTGCGCCAGCTCGAACTCGTTGATCAGCTTTCTGGTCGGATTCGGCGTGCTGCGGATCGCCTGCGCCAGTTCCCTGATGCGCCTGCGTGTCTGATCCAGCTCACTGGCGGTGCTGCCCAGCCGGCTTTCCAGCCTGCGGTATTTCGCCAGCGCACGCTCCTGCCTGCCCAGATCGCGCAGGGCCTGCGTGCTGCGGGTCAGCGCATTAATGAACCGCTCGGAGCGTTCCGCGACCCGTCGTGCTGGATCGCTGAACTGATCGATAGCACCAATGGCAATTGAAATGCTGTAATCAGACATGTAGCATTGACTGTATGAAAGAGATGATTCTGGCCTCAAAATGGGCATCCGCCATGACCGTCGTCACACTGGTGGCGCTGGTATGGCTGATCGCATCATCATCCGGGCTGACGATGGAACTGCTGTTCAGTCTGCTGATCACCCTGCCGATCGCAGCACCGGTGCTGTGGCTGGCTTTCATCCTGCTCGAATGGCCCGTGAATGGACTGATCGACGCCCTGCGTCCTGATGACTGATCACAGCAGCCGGTGGAAGCGCAGCAGCTCTTCCACCTCCATCTGCTTCATCTCACCGGGCTGCCAGTGCCACGCACGGGCCAGGTCAGCCATCACCCGGTAGAGCATCTCGGCGTTCAGCCCAAAAAATCCGCCACCGCCGTGGACGCCTTCTCGAAATCCTTCACATCCATCTGCTCAATGACATCCGGTGGCAGATCGGCCAGCTGAGCGATCATGCGCACGGTCTTGTGCAGGTCGCCCTGCACCCCATCCATCACCAGCAGATCTCGCACCGTGGGGCGGCGCAGTTTCAGGGCGGTGATCTCATTGCCGCCGTCTTTCAGCGGCACGGACAGCTCAATGACAGTCTGGCTCATTTCCGGCCCCCTCCCCTGCGCTGCGCGGCGGTCTTCTCCGCCGGCACGATCAGGCCTGCGGCCACCAGATGGGCGGCGGCCCGCTCGGTCAGTTCCACCGTCTCGCCCTTCTGACCCAGATGACAGGTCTTTTCGATCTGATAGGTCATCTCATCCCCTCCTTACAGCCCCAGCTGTTGACGCACCTGTTCCAGCACGCTATGGTCGGACAGTTTCAGCTCGCCATTAGCGATGTCAAAAGCCTCGGCGGGCTTGCCGCCAATGGTCTTGACGAACTTCTCCACCGCCACCTTGTATGTTTTCTCTACCATCTCGCCGGGCTTGACGTCATTGCTTTCGGTTGACCATACCCGACCGTAGATGATCCACTGCACGGGAATACGCCTACCCTTTTCATCCAGCGTGGCACGGAAGGTGAGCACCACATCCCGGCCCACGATGGCACGCGCGGCTGCCAGCGTCACATCCTCGCGGTTGAGCCGGAACTCCGCCTCGGGCGGCTCATAACCCACGAACACATTGCGCCCGGCCACCAGCCCGCCACGGTAGTCGGTGGTCTTCTCGACGATCTCCGGCGCCTTGAAGGCATCCACGGAGCCGATATAGCCCACCCCTTCCACCGTCAGGCTGATGCCGATGACTGCATGAGGAAAATCCGCCATGTTCTATCCTCCTGTTCTGGCAAAATGGCTAACCAGCCGTAAGGCTGTTAAGACGACGGCAGAATGCCCGCGTAGTAGTCGCTGACATTGATCGCATCGATGCCGATCTGCTCCGCCGGGGCCGGGGCGGTGAAGTCATACTGGAAATACGCCCTGCCCTGACTGAGCTGATCCGGCGTGTTCTTCACCGGATCGACCCAGCATTCACCGCCGATCAGCGCTCCGATGTCCACCAGATGCTTGATGTAGCCGTTGACGCTGGCGGCCACATCCTCCAGAAACGCCCCGTTGATGGGACGATCCACCGCCCACATCAGCCCGCGCTGGATGGAGTCGGCAATCAGGTCGGCCGTACGCACCACAGGCTCGAACGCCCATTTGGGGTCGTTCAGCTCGGTGGTGCGGCTGCCCCACAGGCGCCAGCCGCCCTCGCGGATGATGGTCGTCACATGGTTTTTGTTGAGCAGGTTGGCCCGGGTGGTCGGCTCACCCATCTTGAAATCCACCGGTCGGGTGGTGCCGGTGATGGCCTCGATCACCTGGTTGGACTTCGACCACCAGAAGCCCTTTTCCAGATCGATGCGGGCCCGCAGGCCGGCGGCATAGGCAGAGGGGGCCCGCACCACTTCTTGCGCCGTGGCGGCATCAAAAGCCCGGATCCATGGATCGATCACTTCAGCACGGCGGGCGCCGAAATTACCCACATAGGCGATAGCATCGGCATCATTGGTGTTGGGG
>NZ_WFYD01000091.1 GCF_015490265.1 Sulfurivirga sp.
CCAACATCGGCCAGAACCCCGATGAGCCCAACCTGCTGGAGGTGATTCCGCCGGAAAAATACACCCTGCTGCCCAACACCGCCGGCTGCTTCGACGCCGAGTCGGCCATCCGCACCTGCCAACTGGCCCGGGAGCTGCTGGACGGCCACAATCTGGTCAAACTGGAAGTGCTGGGCGATCAGGACACCCTCTACCCTAACGTGGTGGAAACGCTCAAGGCCGCCCGCGTGCTGATCGACGACGGCTTCGACGTGATGGTCTATACCTCCGACGACCCCATCATCGCCAAGGAATTCGAGGACATGGGCTGTGTGGCGGTGATGCCGCTGGGCTCGCTCATCGGCTCCGGCATGGGCATCGTCAACCCCTACAACATCCGTATGATCAAGGAGAAGCTCACCGTGCCCGTGCTGGTGGACGCCGGCGTGGGCACCGCTTCCGACGCGGCGGTGGCCATGGAACTGGGCTGCGACGGGGTGCTGATGAACACCGCCATCGCTGCGGCGCAGAACCCGGTGCTGATGGCCTCCGCCATGAAAAAGGCGGTGCAGGCCGGACGGGAAGCCTATCTGGCCGGGCGCATGCCCCAGCGGGTCTATCGCGCCAGCCCCTCCTCGCCTGATGAGGGCATCTTCTTCAAGCGCGACGCATGAACGAGACCGGCCAGACACCCGGCGAGATCTTCCGCCGCGGCATCCGCTCCTTCGTCATCCGCCAGGGACGCATGACCAAAGGCCAGCAGCGGGCCTACGACCTGCTGTGGCCCCGCTATGGCGTGCCCTACGCGCCTGAACCGCTCGACCTGTCCCAACTGTTCGGCAACGACAACCCGGTGTGGGTGGAGATCGGTTTCGGCATGGGGCAGTCGCTGGCGCAGATGGCCGAAGCCCACCCGGAGCGCAACTACCTGGGCATCGAAGTGCACAGGCCGGGCGTCGGTGCCCTGCTGATGGAAGTGGAAAAGCGCGGCCTGACCAATATCCGCATCAGCAACCACGATGCGGTGGAAGTGCTGCGCGACCAGATCCCCGCCCGGTCATTGGCCGGTGTGATGGTCTATTTTCCCGACCCCTGGCACAAGAAGCGCCACCACAAGCGCCGCCTGATCCAGCCGCCCTTCGTCCGCCTGCTGGCCGAACGGCTCGCCCCGGGCGGTCTGCTCCACCTGGCCACCGACTGGCAGGACTACGCCGAGCAGATGCTTGCGGTGTGCGACGCCGAGCCCCTGCTGGAGAACCTGGCTGGCGAAGGTCACTACCATCCCCGCCCCGACTGGCGCCCGCTGACCAAATTCGAACAGCGCGGTCAGCGCCTCGGCCACGGCGTCTGGGATCTGCTCTACCGCCGCCGCTAGATCGCTTTCGGCAGCTCTTCCCAGCGGGTGGTGTAGCACGGGCTACGGAAATCACGGCGCATGGGCCAGTCCGCCGCCCGTCGCAGAGCGCTCTGCCGCCCCAGCCGCAATGCCTGCGGGCCGAAACGATCCTGCACGGCCCACAGGGCCCGCTGAGCACGCCCCGCCCTCTCGAACAGGCCCGCCGGCACCTGATCCCGTGGCCGCAGATCGCCCAGGCGGATGAGCACCTTGCGGTAGCTGACACCCGGCTGATACAGCTGGCGCAGCAGTCGCCGGGCCAGTTTGAGCACCACCACCACATCCTCCGTGGGCATCGGCAGCTTCTCATGTGCCCACGCCGGAGACGCCGCCCCCGCGGCAAAGCGACCGCCGACGGCGAACACCGCCACCGCGCCGGCCACCAGTTTCTGCCGCCACAGCTTCTGCATGGCGGTCATCGCATAATCCGCCAGCGCCGCCTCCAACTCGGCCAATGCCGTCACCGGCCGGGCAAAGCTGCGGGAGCTGACAATCGTCCGGTTCGCCTCTGGAACGGTCTGCAGGGCGAACTGCGGCTGTCCGTGCAGCTCCGCCCACAGCCGCCACAGGGGCAGATGGCCGATCCGCCGCACCGCCTCACCTTCCAGCGCCAGCAGATCCGCCACCGTATGGATGCCCGCCGCCTGCAGCCGTGTGCTCAGCCGCCGCCCCACGCCCCACAGCTCGCCCACCGGTGTCTGGCGCAGCAGCAGCGTGCGCATCTGATCCGACAGCGCCGTGGCATCCGCCACGCCGTCGAACAGTCGGTAGCGCTTGGCCCAGTGGTTGGCCAGCTTGGCCTCCGTCTTTGTGCGCCCCAGGCCCACCGCCACTGGCAGACCGAGCCACTGGCGCACCTGTGCCCGCAGCGCCCGCCCCCAGTCGGCCGTCACCCCGCCTGGCACGGTCAGAAAGCTCTCATCGATGGAATAGATTTCCTGCGTGGCGGCATGCCGACCCAGCAG
>NZ_WFYD01000092.1 GCF_015490265.1 Sulfurivirga sp.
CTGGCGGCGCGATCAGGCGACGCTGCGCAGTCTTGTGGTGACCGCCGTGGGCGTGGCCCTGTTCTACCATCATCACGGCGGGCTGACGCCAGTGTGGTGGGCGCTGCTGCTGGTTGCCGCAGGCAGTGTCTTGTTGACGATGCTGATGCGGGCGGCCATCGAGACGCTGATCGACCCTCTGCACCCGAAGTCGCACCCCGCCATGGAGCGGGCGCGTGACATGGCCGCTGCGCTGGTGCCGGTGGCCGGGGCGGTGGCGCCGGGTGTGGGCGTGCTGGCCGGCTTCTACGGCCTGCGGTAGAGGCTCAGTTGCGCTCCCGCTCGTTCAGCGCGGCCATCATGCGCAGCTTGAGCAGTTCCAGCCGGGCCGGGTCGGCCAGCTTTTCGCTGATTTCCAGAAACTTCTCCTCCAGCCAGGCGGCGTCCAGGGTGAGGATCTCCTCCAGTCCTTCGCCCACCTCCTCGAAGTAGCGGGCCACGGCGTCGAGGTCTTCCTTGAGCGCCTGCTTGACCCTGTCCAGTTCCGCCTCGGTCAGTTCCTTGAATTCTTCCTGCCGGATGGAGGCCGCGTCGATGGCCTCGCGCAGAGCGGCCATGATGTCCTTTTCCGCCTGTTTTGCGTGTTGCTGCGCCTGCTTCAGCAGACGGGCGTAGGCCTGTTTCTGTTGCGCGTTCAGCATGGGTTTCTCCCGTTTATAATGGTGCGATTGACGTTTTTATTATGAGGGTTGAGATGAAGGAATACCAGCCGCGGGCGTTGGAGCGAGAGGTTCAGAAGACATGGGAGAATACGGGCGCCTTCCGTGCGGTGGAAGACCCGCAGAAGGAGAAGTTCTACTGCCTGTCCATGTTCCCCTATCCGTCCGGCAAGCTGCACATGGGCCATGTGCGCAACTACACCATCGGCGATGTGATCGCCCGCTTTCAGCGCATGCAGGGCAAAAACGTGCTGCAGCCCATGGGGTGGGACGCCTTCGGCCTGCCGGCGGAGAATGCCGCCATCGCCAACGGCGTGGCGCCCGCCGAGTGGACTCGCCAGAACATCGCCTACATGAAGGGGCAGCTGAAAAGCCTCGGCTTCGCCTATGACTGGGATCGGGAGATCGCCACCTGCGACCCGGACTACTACAAATGGGAGCAGTGGCTGTTCACCAAACTGTATGAGAAGGGGCTGGTCTATCGCAAGAAGTCGGTGGTCAACTGGGATCCGGTGGATCAGTGCGTGCTGGCCAACGAACAGGTGATCGACGGCCGGGGCTGGCGCTCCGGCGCGCCGGTGGAGCGGCGCGAGCTGGAGCAGTGGTTCGTCAAGATCACCGACTACGCCGACCAGCTGCTGGAGGATCTGGACAAGCTGGACGGCTGGCCGGAGCAGGTCAAGACCATGCAGCGCAACTGGATCGGCCGCTCCGAAGGGCTGGAGATTGATTTTCCGCTGGCCGACGACGACGGGAAGCTGACCGTCTACACCACCCGTCCGGACACGCTGATGGGCGTGACCTATGTGGCGGTGGCTCCCGACCATCCGCTGAGCCGAAAGGCGGTGGAGAACAATCCGGAACTGGCTGCCTTCATCGAGAAGTGCGCCCACATCGCCACCTCCGAGGCGGTGGTGGAGACGCTGGAGAAGGAAGGCGTGGACACGGGCCTGCGGGTGAAGCACCCCGTCACGGGTGAAGCGCTGCCGGTGTGGGCGGCCAATTTCGTGCTCATGGGCTATGGCACCGGCGCGGTGATGAGCGTGCCGGCCCATGATCAGCGGGACTGGGAGTTCGCCCAAAAGTATGGGTTGCCCATCAGGGTGGTCATCAGGCCGGTGGGCGGAGAGCTGCCGGACGTGTCCGAAGGGGCGTTCACGGAGAAGGGCGAGCTGGTCAACTCCGGCGAGTTCGACGGCATTCGGTCGGAAGAGGCGCTGGAAGTGTTCGCCAGGGTGCTCGGCGAGAAGGGACTCGGCCGGCGCAAGGTCAACTACCGCCTGCGCGACTGGGGCGTGTCCCGCCAGCGCTACTGGGGCTGCCCGATCCCGATGATCTACTGCGACAGTTGCGGCGTGGTGCTGGTGCCGGAAGAGGACCTGCCGGTGAAGCTGCCGGAGGACGTGGTGCCGGATGGCGCCGGCTCGCCGCTGGCGAAAATGCCCGAATTCTACGAGACCACCTGCCCCAAATGCGGCGGCCCGGCGCGGCGCGAGACGGACACCTTCGACACCTTCTTCGAGTCCAGCTGGTATTACGCCCGCTACGCCTGCCCCGATCAGAACGAACGCATGCTGGACGAGCGGGCCGATTACTGGCTGCCGGTGGATCAGTACATCGGCGGCATCGAGCACGCCATTCTGCACCTGCTCTACGCCCGCTTCTTCCACAAGCTGATGCGGGATTTCGGGCTGGTGAAGACCGACGAACCCTTCGCCAACCTGCTCACCCAGGGCATGGTGATTGCCGAGACCTGGTATCGCCAGAACCCGGACGGCTCCAGAACCTGGTACAACCCGGCGGATGTCGAGGTGCAGCGGGACGACAAGGGCCGCATTGTCGGCGGCGTGCTGAAGGCGGACGGCCAGCCGGTGACTTTCGGCGGCATTGAGAAGATGTCCAAGTCCAAGAACAACGGCGTGGATCCGCAGGCGATGGTGGACAAGTATGGCGCCGACACGGTGCGTCTGTTCACCATGTTCGCCGCACCGCCCACCCAGTCGCTGGAGTGGTCCGACGCCGGCGTGGAAGGGGCGCACCGTTTCCTCCGGCGCCTGTGGACGCTGGCGCAGCGCCACATTGAGGCCGGACCGGCGCCGGCGCTGGACAAGGGGGCGCTGAACGAGGATCAGAAGGCCCTCCGCCGTGCCGTGCACGCCATGCTGGCGCAGGCCACCCGCGACATCCGCGACCGGCTGCATTTCAACACCGCCATCGCTGCGGTGCAGGGGCTGGTCAACAACACCCTCAACCGCTTCGAGCCAAAAAATGATCAGGACCGCGCCGTCATGCAGGAGGCGCTGGAGATCGTCACTCTGGTACTCTCGCCCATCACGCCGCACATCGCTCAGCAGCTGTGGACGGATCTGGGCCATGAGGGGCTGATCGTGGATCAGCCGTGGCCGGAGGTGGATGAACAGGCACTGAAACAGGACAGCATCGAACTGGTGGTGCAGGTCAACGGCAAGCTGCGCGGACGCATTCAGGTGCCGGCGGATGCGGACAGGGAGGCCATTCTGGC
>NZ_WFYD01000093.1 GCF_015490265.1 Sulfurivirga sp.
AACGAGGCGGTTTTGGCGCCGTGGAAAGGGTGGCATTGGTCAAGCGCAAGAAAAGTGGCATGCACGTGGGCTACACCAATCCCGACTACTGGTTTCACGTCATGCGTCTGAAAGGAGACATCGCGCCGGTGCGTGCGGCCATGGAGAAGGCGCTGGGCAACGCGGGCCAGTATGGCAGCAAGAAGGCCTTCAGTGCCGAGGAACTGCGAAGCTACCGCTACATGGGCATGCCGGACTTCGCCGATGTGGATGAACTCTACACCTACAAGAGCCACAAGGAAGGCGTGGAAGTGATCGAACGCAATCTGGCCAAGGGCGTGGCCGGGGTGAAAAAGGTCTATCGGGTGGATATTCCCGGCACCGAAATGACAGTATGGGGTGTGCAGTTCACGGAAGGCCCGGCGGCGGACAGGTTCATCCTCAAGAAGATGGACCGCAAGGGCAAGACCCATGCAGCGCATCTGCCCTACGAGCTGCTGCTGGACGGCAAGCAGGCAGTAGCGCTCAAGGGGGAGTTCCGCATCGCCATCAGCTGGCCCACCTCCACCATGTTCAAGTTCATGCGCATCTCCCGTTCGCCCGACGCCATCGAGGAAGACCTGCTGATGGTCACCCATCCCAAAGGCAGGCTGGAACAGAGTGATGTGATGGACGAGCTGTGAGAAAAGGCTTTGTCATGAGGCAAAGGGGCGCATGGCGCCCCTTTTTCGTACCGGAAGCGGGAGAAATCGGGGTTTTTTCCGCCGCGCCGGGACGGCATCCCGCAAAAATGGGGGAGACCCCCTTGAAAACATGGCCTGAGACCCCAATGACATGCCGTTGAGCCATCAAGGGAGGCAGAGCATGTCACAGGTGGAAACCCATCGCTTTCAGACCGAAGTGGAGCAGCTGCTCCATCTGGTGATCCATTCTCTCTATTCCAATCGGGACATTTTCCTGCGCGAGCTGATCTCCAACGCCTCCGACGCGCTGGACAAGCTGCGTTTCGAGGCGCTGTCCAACGATGCTCTCTATGAGGGAGACGGCGAGCTGGCCATTCGCGTCAGCTATGACCGGGACGCCGGCACCATCACGGTGGAGGACAACGGCATCGGCATGAGCCGGGACGACGTGGTGGAGAACATCGGTACCATCGCCAGTTCCGGCACGCGCAGGTTCCTGGCACAGCTGAGCGGCGATCAGAAGAAGGACAGCGCGCTCATCGGCCAGTTCGGCGTGGGCTTCTACTCCGCCTTCATCGTGGCCGACAGGGTGACACTGGAGACCCGTCGTGCCGGGGCGGACAGGTCCGAGGGTGTGCGCTGGGTCTCCGAAGGGAAGGGGGAATACACTCTTGAGGCCATCGAGAAGGAGAAGCACGGCACCCGTGTCATCCTGCATTTGAAGGATGATGCGAAGGAGTATCTGGACGGCCACCGGCTGCGCAGCATCATCCGGGAATACTCCGACCACATCAGCTTCCCCATCTACATGCCGAAGGAAGAGTTCAAGGATGGGGAGACGGTCATTCTGGACGAGTGGGAGCAGGTCAACAAGGCCACGGCTCTGTGGCTGGAGCCACGCTCGAAGCTGAAGGACGAGGACTACATCAACTTCTACAAGCAGACCTTCCACGACTTCGAGGACCCGCTCACCTGGCTGCACAACCGGGTGGAAGGCACGCTGGAATACACCAGCCTGTTCTACATTCCCAAGGTGCCGCCGTTCGACCTCTATGACCGCGAGCGCCGCTATGGCGTCAAGCTGTATGTGAAGCGGGTGTTCATCATGGATGATGCCGAGCATCTGCTGCCCGCCTATCTGCGCTTCGTGCGCGGCATCATCGATTCTGACGACCTGCCGCTCAACGTCTCGCGGGAGATCCTGCAGGACAATCAGGTGGTGCGCAAGATCCGCAGTGCCTCCACCAGGCGCATTCTGGACCATCTGGACAAGCTCTCCAGGGAGGATGCGGACAGATACGCCACCTTCTGGGACGCCTTCGGCAACGTGCTCAAGGAAGGCGTGGTGGAAGACCATGGCAACCGCGAAAAGATCGCCAAACTGCTGCGCTTTGCCTCTACTCACGAGGACAGCGAGAAGCAGCGGGTGTCGCTGGACGACTACATCAGCCGCATGAAGGATGACCAGAAGGCCATCTACTACATCGTGGCCGACAGCTACGCCGCCGCCAAGAACAGCCCCCATCTGGAGCTGTTCCGCAAGAAGGGCATCGAGGTGCTGCTGATGTATGACCGCATCGATGAGTGGCTGGTGGGTCACCTGCATGAATACGACGGTAAACCGCTCAAGTCGGTCACCCAGGCTGATCTGGACATCGAAGACGACGCCGAGGTGTCCAAGGAGGAGAAGAAGGCGGCGGACAAGCTGGCCAAGCGGCTGAAAAAGGCGCTGGGCGATGCGGTGGAGGACGTGCGCACCACCACCCGCCTGACCGACTCGCCGGCACGGGTGGTGCCGCCGGAAAACGGCCTCAGTCCGCACATGATCCAGATGCTCAGGCAGATGGGGCAGGAGCCGCCGAAGCAGAAGCTCATTCTGGAGATCAACCCCACCCATGCGCTGATCAGGAAGCTGGAGCGGCTGGACGACGATCAGAAGTTGAAAGATTGGGGCATGATGCTGCTGGAGCAGGCCCAGCTGGCCGACGGCATGCAGCTGGAGGATCCGGGCAGCTTCGTGCGCCGGCTCAACACCCTGCTCAGCGAGCTGGTGTGAGCGTCACCGGTATGGGGGATAAGAAAAGCGCCGCATTCCGCGGCGCTTTTTGTTTTGGGGGTGACGGCGTGGTGGTCACAGGCATGTCACCGATTCAGGGGTGTCTGTGCGAGGGCTGCCCTGCACAAGGGCATTCATTTGGTGATCAGCATGGAGCGAGCGGCGAATGAAAACGGCCCCGTGCCGGGGCCGCAGCGGGATCAGAGGTTCTGCGCCACCCACTGGGCGAACTGCTGCGGCGGCAGGGCGCCGGAAATCTGCGCGGCCATCTGGCCATTCTTGAACATCGCCAGCGTGGGAATGGAGCGGATGCCGAACTGGGCCGCCAGCTGCGGGTTGGCCTCGGTGTTGATCTTGACAAAGCGCGCCCGTGGCTCGAACTGGGCAGCCACCTGGGCGAAGGTGGGGGCGAACATCTTGCATGGCCCGCACCAGGGCGCCCAGAAATCCACCACCATGGGCTGATCCGTCTTCTGCAGCGCCTTGATGAACTGTTCGGTGTTCATCTCCACCGGCTGGCCGGTGAACAGTGCATGCTTGCACTTGCCGCAGGTGGGGTTGGCATCGAGTTTTTCTTCCGGCACGCGGTTGAGCGCGCCGCAGTGTGGACACATGACGATCATGGTTGCATCTCCTT
>NZ_WFYD01000094.1 GCF_015490265.1 Sulfurivirga sp.
CCGTGCTGGCCCGAGCCATCGAGGCCGGCGGCACCACCCTGCAGGATTTCACCCGCCCGGATGGCCAGCCGGGCTATTTCGCCCAGAAACTGCATGTCTATGGGCGTGAAAAACACCCCTGTCACACCTGTGGCACGGCCATTGAGCGCATCACGCTGGGACAGCGTGGCACCTTTTTCTGCCCCGAATGCCAACCTTTATAATGAGGCGCATGAACATGATCCGACTGACCGAATACTCCCACGGTGCCGGCTGCGGCTGCAAGATCGCCCCGGCGCTGCTGGAAGAGATGCTCAAGACCGGCATGGCCCACAGCGTGCCGGATGAGCTGCTGGTGGGCAACCACACCAAGGACGATGCCGCCGCCTTCGATCTGGGCAATGGTACGGCGGTGCTGTCCACCACCGACTTTTTCATGCCCATTGTGGATGACCCGTTCAAGTTCGGTCAGATTGCCGCCACCAACGCCATCAGCGACATCTACGCCATGGGCGGCAGACCGCTGATGGCCATCGCCATCTTCGCCTGGCCCATTGACAAGCTGGACGCCGCCACAGGCCAGCGGGTGATCGAAGGTGGGCGCGAGGCCTGCCGCAATGCAGGCATCCCCTTGGCCGGCGGCCATTCCATTGACGCGCCGGAACCCATCTTCGGCCTGGCGGTGACGGGCCTTGTTGAAACGGCCCGGCTCAAGCGCAACGACACTGCCGAACCAGACTGCCAGCTGTTTCTCACCAAGCCCATCGGCATCGGCATCCTCACCACCGCCCAGAAGCAGAAGAAGATTCAGGCGGAACATCTTGAGGCGGCCATCGAACAGATGTGCACGCTTAACAGCGCCGGTGCCCGCTTTGCCGAAGTGGATGGCATCACCGCCATGACGGATGTGACCGGCTTCGGCCTGCTGGGCCACCTGATCGAAATCTGCGAAGGCAGCGGCGTGCGCGCCGAAGTCGAGGCGGAAGCCGTGCCGCTGCTGCCCCATGTGCTCGACTATCTGGCGCAGGGGTGCACGCCGGGCGGCACTGACCGCAACTTCAACAGCTACGGCCACAAGGTCAGCCCCCTGACCGAGCAGCAGCGCTACACTCTGTGCGACCCGCAGACCTCCGGCGGGCTGCTGGTGGCGGTGAAGGATGAGGCCGTGCCAACCTTCCTTGAAGTGGCGCGCGAATGCGGCCTTGAGCTGAACCCTGTTGGTCGCACGCTGCCCGCCGGTGAAGGCCCGCTGGTCACTGTCCGATGAGCACGCTCCCCCTGTTTGACGATTTCGAAACCCTGGTCCGCAATCAGCGGCCGCTGATCGACACCCGCGCGCCGGTGGAGTTTGCCGCAGGCGCCTTTCCGGGCGCGGTCAACCTGCCGCTGATGACCGATGAGGAGCGGGCCGCCGTGGGCACCTGCTACAAGGAACAGGGCAATGAGGCGGCGGTGAAACTGGGCCATGAACTGGTCAATGAAGACGTGCGCCGCCCGCGCATCCGTGCCTGGGCGAACTTCTACCGCGCCCATCCGGATGCGCTGCTCTACTGCTTCCGGGGGGGACAGCGCTCCGAAATCGCCCAGCGCTGGCTGTATGAATACGAAGGTCTGGTCATACCGCGTCTGCACGGCGGCTACAAGGCGCTGCGCCGCTTTCTCATCGAACAGCTGGAAGGCCCCCTGCCACAGAAACTGCAGCAGACACGCCGCTTTGTCATCGGAGGACGCACTGGCTGCGGCAAGACTCGCCTGCTGGCACGCATTGAGCACAAGATCGATCTGGAAGCGCTGGCCAACCACCGGGGCAGTGCCTTCGGGCGCCACATCGACCCACAGCCGACTCAGATCGACTTTGAGAACCGGCTGGCCTATGCGCTGATCCAGTTCTTTGCCGAACCACACCCGTATCTGGCCTTCGAAGACGAAGGGCGCAATATCGGTCGCCTCTATCTGCCGAAAACGATTCTTGAAGGTCTGTATGACGGTGCCGAACTGCTCATTCTGGAAGCGCCGCTGGAAACTCGTGTGGACATTACGCTGGATGAATATGTCACGCAGGCGCAGGCCCGCTGGCTGGAACGGGCGCCGGAAAACGGCCTGGAACGCTGGCGCGAGGACATTCTCGACAGCATGAATCGCATTCAACGCCGGTTAGGAGGCGAACGGCACAGCCGCCTGCTGAGCATGTTCGAAGCCGCCTGGCAGCTGCAGCAACAGACCGGATCAAGGGAAGGACACCGCGACTGGGTGCGCTTTCTGCTCACTGACTACTACGACCCCATGTACGACTACCAGCTGAGCCGCAAACCTCATCCTGTCAGGTTCCGCGGTGAAGCCGAAGCGCTGCTGTCGTTTCTTGAAACAGTATGACAATGCGGCACAGGGCGATTGATTCCTTCCACCCGGGTCAGTATGGTGTGCCCATGCGCGCACTCACTTTTCTGATAATGGCCCTGCTGCTTGCAGGGTGCAGCCTCAGCGGCACGGACGGCACCGTCCTGCCCATGGTGAAGGACTGCAACCTGCACCGGCAGGCCTGCACGCTCACAGACGGTAATCGGCGCATTACCCTGAATATTGCCCCCAAGCCCATTCCGGTCGCCAAACCGCTGACGGTCACCGTCACCCTGCACGGCATCAAGGCCAAAAAGGTGCAGCTCGACATCAGCGGGATCAACATGTACATGGGTTACAACCGGGTTGATCTGCATCCGGTAAACGAAACCACCTGGCAGGGCCGCGCCATTCTCGCCTTCTGTACCAATGAAAAAATGATCTGGCGTGTCACCGTGCTGATCACCACGCCGGACGACCAATTGATTCAGGCACCGTTCCAGCTGGTCACAGAACGCAACCGGCGCTATCCGGAACCCGCCCAATGACAGGGTCTCCCCCAATTTTGCAGGATGCCCGGCCAGCCGCCGCATAAAACTCACGGAACCCCCAAGGAAAACACACAAAAATGAGCGAAATCGACCTCAACGCCCTCAAAACCGAACTGATGCAACCGAAGCTGAGCACCGACCAGTGCAATGCCCGCATCGAAGCGCTCAGCGAGGCCCTGTCCCAGCTGACAGACGGACAGGTGGCCCAGACCTTGCGGGAACACTACCGGCAGGATGTCTATTTCAAGGACCCGTTCAACGAAACTCGCGGGCTGCCCAAGCTGATCCAGATCTGGCAGGACCGTTTCAGACGCTTGCCCGATGCGCAGCTGCGCTGCCATCTGCATGCCTGCAACGGGGATACTGCCTACATCGAGTGGCGTCTGATCCACAGCGAAGGCGGACGCCCCGTGCAGCGCAACGGTATCAGCAAGCTGCTATTGGACGAAAACGGCAAAGTGCGGGTGCAGATGGACTACTGGGACAGCGGCGAACACTTCTACCAGCGCCTGCCCCTGATCGGTGGCCTGATGCGCTGGCTGGCCGACAGACAGCGTGCAAACTGAGCGCCGATTGACTAAAATAGCGGCCTCTTCACCCGCCCGTAGCTCAGCTGGATAGAGCGTTGCCCTCCGGAGGCAAAGGTCAGAGGTTCGAATCCTCTCGGGCGGGCCAATAAAATCAACATCTTAAAGTTCAACTTTCTCTTTCTGTCCGCTCTGGTGACCGGTTTGGTGACAACTCCTACTTTTTAAGTCCTTGCCGAGCCAACCAGTAAATAGTCACACCCAATAGTCCAGTGAGAAGCAGAAAAAGCAGCAACATGCCTATTTGTTGACCACTCATCTTTTCATACCCCCTTTTACCTCTTTCCTGATAGCCGCACGTGGATCAGATCACCATTTTCATATCCAGCTGGATATCAAGCGCGTCCAGAAGTTTGGCCACCGTATCCCAACGTGGCATGCTCTTGCCATTGAGCACACGGTAAAGGCTTTCTCTGCTGAGACCCGCTTCTCTGGCCACTGCAGCCACGCCGCGGCTGCGGATGACATTGCTCAGCGCAGCGATGAATACGCGTGGGTCTTCGTCATGGAGCGCTTCCTGCAGATAGGCCTCGATGTCTTCCGGCTTATCCAGCAGGGAAATGGGGTTGAATGGCCGGGTTTTCATGTTTACACCTCCTTGTCCAGTTCTTGATCATGCGTCTTGCACGATCAATGTCTCGGCTCTGTGAGCTTTTATCTCCACCACTTAGCAGCAGGACGATTCGGGTACCCTGCCAGTTGTAATAGATGCGGTAGCTGGACCCTGTAAAGATACGCAGCTCATACAGACACTCATCCAGACATTTCCTGTCGCCCGTATTGCCCGCTTGCAGTCGAGCCAGGCGCAAAGCAACCTGGGCGCTTGACCACCGGTCTTTCAGCTTCGAAAGCCACTTATCAAAATCGGGCGTCGTAGGCAATTCAAACATGGACACAGTGTAGCCTACAGGCTACTTGACAGGCAAACACGTTGGCCTGTCAGGCGCCCTGCCCACAGACATCCGCCAGCAGCTTGACAGCCTGCCGCTGGCCCGGATGGACAGACCAGAACCCCCTCTTTGTCCTGCAACTGCTGCGGGAAACCGCCAGAACCATGCAATACCCCTCATGACATAGTAGAATCAGAATCCTGACCGCACGATAAAAAATCCGTGCGCTCAATTGATGATGGCATCTCAAATTGCATACAACAAAGTGTTCTAATCTGTCTGAAAATGCTCCCTCAACATACAAAAAATAAAGAACACCATGTTAACAATGCTAGAATGGGGAATAAAATCCACTTTTAGCAACATGTTTGACAAGCTCAAATAAAGGAAGGAAATAATGACAGAACCCCAAAAATCTACAGAACAAGAAAAAGCAATTACTGAAGAGATAGAATCCTCCAAAAATATGATCGACGCCGAAAGAAGTTCCAGAGATATAAAAACGAGCTCTATAGATGACCTCTGGCGTGAAAAGGAAGCTCTAGAAGAAGAGATAAGCCGTCTAAAAAAAGAGCTGGAAGTGGCAAGATCGGGAAAAGGATGAGAGTTACATAACGAGAAACTTAAGTAAATTAAGCGTTCAACTTGGCTGGCTTCCTGCCAGCCCGCTCTTTTCTCACCTGTCTGCTACATCGGCTCCGTGTTCAACATGCATTCATGGGTACTATATTTGTCATCCGACCAGCTACTGCTCTGATGACCTGCCCCAGACATCCGCCAGCAGCTTGACAGCCTGCCGCTGGCCCGGATGGACAGACCAGCGCCCATTTTGTCCTGCAACTGCCTCAGGAAATTGCTATAACCATGCAATCCCCCTCATGACATAGTAGAATCGGAATTCTGACCGTACGGCAAAAAAATCCGTGCGCTCAATTGATGGCGGCACCTCAAATTGCATATAACAAAGTGTTCTAATTTATCTGAAAATGCATCCGCAACTCACAAAAATAAAGAACACCGCGTTAATAATGCCAAAACGGGGAATAAACCCCATTTTTAGCAACATGCCTGACAAGTTTAAATAAAGGAGAAAACAATGGCAGAGTCAAAAGAATCCACAGAAAAAGAACTTGTTGAAGAGTTAGACTACTGCAGAAAGAGAGCCGACTGCGAAAGAACGGTCAACGGGTACTTAGATAGCTTCTATTGGGACCTCAGGGCCATCATAGAAGACCTAGAAAAAGAGAGAGACCAACTAAAAAAAGAGCTGGAAGAAGTAAGATCAGCAAAAGGATGAGAGCCATAATAAAGAGAAGCTTAATTAAATTAAACGTTCCACGTGGCTGGCTTCCTGCCAGCCTGCTCTTTCGTCACCTGTCTGCCACATCGGCTTCGTGTTCAGCATGCATTCAGTACTACATTTGTCACCAGACCAGCTACTGCTCTGATGACCTGCCCCAGACATCCGCCAGCAGCTCGACAGCCTGCCGCTGGCCCGGATGGACAGACCAGCCCCCCTTTTGTCTTGCAACGGCTGCAGGAGACTGGCAAATTGGCTCAATAAGGCCTCAAATCCCTGGATACTGTTTTGCACAAAATACTCCCCTTCATACAGCGTCCGACATGGGTGCATGATCACGCACACTTGTGCTGTAGCGGCATAATCGTGCCGCTACAGCAGCCGGTGCTCGTTATGCTGTTCCTTAATTTCAATCAGTACCTAGTGCAGCTCCTCGATGGTGTCGAAGGCGTACGCCCACAATAGCACGAATGAATCACTCGGCTACGCCATTGCCTTTAGGGAATCTGGTAAAGCTCGGACTGAATTCGGCCCCAAGGAAAACAATTTCCCATTGGAAGGCCTGGTTCAGGTAACTGTGGACCATAGTCTTCGTTCCGCAACACAAGACTTTGGACGTTGTCCTGAGCAAGCGGGCCGCAGTGCTCTCGGAGCCCTTTGTGGATGGACTCAAAGCTTCGAAGCGTGTCCCGGGGCGTGCAGTGCGCATCTCCAGAAACTTCTTGTCCTTCATGAGGTCCCCGACCAGCCGTTTTGAACGCTTGCGTTCCTTGCCCCAAGGTGACCATCTTTGGATCGTCGGTGCGGTGTTTCAGGGCCACCGGGTTGCCCTCCAGAAACTCATCACACCATCGAGATAACACCGAGACTGGCTGGTCACGACTCAGCGCATTCACAGACTCTTACCACGCAACAAGCGACCCCACTTCCTGCTTGCGCTTTGCCGATCAACACTGGACGGATGATGGCTGCTCATGGACACATCCTGTCATTGTCACGTTATGACAAAATGTATGCCCAGTTTATTCAAGGTGCGACCCACGACCCAGAAACACCTTCCGCTGAGCCGAGCCCAACTGCTGCAACAGGCCAGAGAAGGCTACGACACTTATCTTGATCAGCTGAACTACTGCCACTGACCCCGGCAGCAGTCTGTGTCGGCAAGCTGCTGTAAGCACTCAACAGGTTTCCCACACTCTCTCCGTTGTGCCATGACCGTCATTGGGGTGTCAATGCTCTCAACCAGCAGCTGATCCGATACTTCGACCTGCCGGTATGACCGATTGGATGCATGCCGGGCTGCCCATTCTAATTCAGGAAAATGCCCCCTCTCTTGAACTGTTTAACTGCGATCAGGGGTGATTGTCCCGCAACCGGATTCCACAGCTGCCTGCTCCGTGAAACAGCCTTTGTCACAACAAGTGCAGGAGGCGGAGTTTGAGCAAGTGCTGCTTGTATTGCCGGAGGTGGACACGCCTCCGCTGTCACGCCAACTGGTCTATACGGCACTGACCCGGTCCAGAGCACACCAAGGGGTTTAAGGAAATCTTCCGCACAGCCGTGACGCGACCAATACAGCGGCTGACCGGACTGGGAAAACTCATCCCTTAAGTTGCAGGATCTTGCGGGCGCCGTTGAGCACTACCAGTGCAATCAGGGTGCCGATGATGAGGTCCGGCCAGCGGGAACCGGTCCACATGACCAGCACACCTGCAACAATCACGCCCAGATTGGCCATGACATCATTGGCTGAAAAGATCCAGCTGGCCTTCATGTGCGCGCCACTGTCCCGGCTTTTCGAGATGATCATCAGGCTGGCCACATTGGCCACCAGCGCCACCAGTCCCATGCCGATCATCAGTGTGGAAACCGGCTCACTGCCGTAGATGAAACGACGCACCACTTCCGCCAGCGCAAACAGGGCCAGCGCCAGCTGCAGCCAGCCGGCCAGATGGGCGGCGCGCACCTTCAGCTGCACGCTGCGCCCGACGGCATAGAGTGCAAGGCTATAGACTGCCGCATCGGCGAACATGTCGAGGGAGTCGGCGATCAGGCCGGTGGACTGCGCGAGCCAGCCGACGACAAACTCCAGCACGAACATCAGACCGTTAATGGCCAGCAGCCATGTAAGCACCCTGGCCTCGCGGGCATCCCGTGCCGCGGCCGATTCCTGCATCAGCAGTCGTGCCTCATCCGTGAGCGTGCCGGTTTCCAGCAGGCGACTGCCCAGCCCCAGTCCGTCCAGCCGATGGCTGATCTCCTCCAGCTGAGATTTCGCATGATAGATGCGCATCTGGCGCCGGTTGAGGTCAAACTCGAAACCGGGCGGCGGCGTCAACTCGGCAAGGGCCGTTCTCACCATCTGCTCTTCAGCAGGGCAGTCCATGCCCGGCACATCAAAAAGACTGACGGCATCCCAGGCCTCCGATACTTCCACATTCTCGGCGGTGTTGTCGGCACTCTGGCTGCAACAGCTGGAACAACAGTTTTCGCTCATGATACGCCCTTGCAAAACATCAAAAGCAAATTATAACCATTCTCATTTTATGAAACAGAAAACGGGCACGGATTCCCGTGCCCGTTCATGTGTGGAACCGCTCCGCAGCACCGTGCCGGATTCAGAACTGTCGCCGCAACAGATCCGCCAGCACCCAGCCGTCCACCGGCCGCAACTGATGTCCGGCCCGCACGGGAATGCTCAATGCACGGCCCGCCAGCGCCGGCACGCGGCGCAGATCCTGATAGGCCGGTGGTACCACCAGGCTGAAGTCGCCGCGCTTGAGATCGAACTTGCGCGTATGCACCAGACTCACATATCTGACTTCCGGCGGATGGGGCATGCGGTTCATCCAGCGGATGGGGTTGGCGGTATCGGCGCTGATCTGCCACAGCAGCTTGCGCGCCCAGTAGAAGCGTTCCGACTTGTTGTCCATGCTTTTGAGCATGCTGCCCATGGGGGAATCCAGCATGCGCCATGCAAGTTTGGCAAAAGGGGTGCCCCGATTGGGCGAGGCGATGGTGATCACGCCGGCAACCGGCACGCGGATTTGTCTCGGACCAAGGCTGTATAACCGGGCCACCACCCCACCGGTGGAATGCCCCACCAGAATGACCGGTTCATGGCGGCGCTGATACAGGGGCTTGAGCACCCAATCCAGCAACCGCCCCTGTACTTCCAGCGGCGCCCACCACGGCAGAT
Source organism: Sulfurivirga sp. (assembly GCF_015490265.1). GTDB lineage: Bacteria > Pseudomonadota > Gammaproteobacteria > Thiomicrospirales > Thiomicrospiraceae > Sulfurivirga. The sequence continues at coordinate 8,844 of NZ_WFYD01000094.1, forward strand.
GCACCGTATAGACCACATCCTTCGCCCGGGTCGCCAGCCAGTTGGGCGCCTCCGGCAGCATGCCACCATCGGCGAACCCGGACGCCAGCAGAGGCTGCACCACCTTGTGCCTGTACCAGGTGCCCGGCCCACTGGCCAGCCCGTGAATCAGCACCACCGTGCGTGCTTCGACAAGGCCTGCCCACAACAGGCAGCATGCAGCAATCAGCAAGCGCCATCCGGTCATGACCACCCCTCCTCGTGAACATCATTTCCGATTTTATGGACGGGACCTGCCGGCGCAATTGCATTAAAAAGTGCTAATACAGCCGCCCCACCCCCCTGAGAATGCGGCTGTTGATGGTGGCCACATCCGGCCGGTAACGGTCCGGGCCATCCGCCGGGCTGCCATTGCTCAGGCGTCCGCCGCAGGTGAGGCGCATCACGTTCTGCTGCCTGCCGGCCAGATCGAAAATGACCGTATCCATCGTTTCCGGCGGCTGCCATGTATCCCCGATGCCAAACACCACCGAAGCACCGGCGCCATGCCAGCCGCCACCGATGCCAATGCCGATGCTCACCCGTGCCAGATCGTTCATGGCCAGCATCACCGGATGCCGCCGCCGGGCTATTTCCACCTGATCCACAGATATCCGGGTAATGCGGAACACGCCGGGGGCGACCGGCTGAGGCGCATCCTTCACTTCCCGCACTTCAAGCGCACACCATGGCGAATACCAGTCCACGGCGGAATAGGGCTTTGCCCGGCCATTCTGCACGAACACCCGTGCGGCGCCGGCCGGAATGGTCAGAGGCTTGCGCAGTTCGAAATGATGCACGGCCCGATAAGCCTGGGGTACCCCGCCCATACCGGCGCAGCCTGTCAGAAGCAGTCCTGCCGACAATACCAGCCAACGCAGCATCGTTCACCTCCTCAACCCTTTTTTCTGCATTGTAGAACGAAAAAGCCCCGCAGGCCAAAACCTGCAGGGCTGTCATGACTGACCGGACGTGCCGGACGGCTTACATCATGCCGCCCATGCCGCCCATGTCACCACCGGCCGGCGCCGGAGTTTCCGGCTTGGGCTTCTCGGCCACCATGGCCTCGGTGGTGATGATCAGACCGGCCACGGACGCAGCGTTCTGCAACGCGGTACGGGTCACCTTGGCCGGGTCGATCACGCCCATCTTCAGCATGTCGCCGTACTCTTCGGTGGCTGCGTTGAAGCCGAAGGTGTCGTCACCTTCAGCCACCTTGTTGACCACCACGGAGCCCTCCAGACCGCAGTTGAAGGCGATCTGACGCAGCGGCTCTTCGACGGCGCGCATGATGATCTCGATGCCCACATCCTGATCCTGGTTGTCGCCCTTGACCTTGTCGGCCACATTGGACTTGGCACGGATCAGGGCCACACCACCACCGGGCACGATACCTTCCTCGACCGCGGCGCGCGTCGCGTTCAACGCGTCTTCCACACGGTCCTTCTTCTCCTTCATTTCAACTTCGGTGGCCGCACCCAGCTTGATCACGGCCACGCCACCTGCCAGCTTGGCCAGACGCTCCTGCAGCTTCTCGCGATCGTAGTCGGATGTGGTCTGCTCGATCTGCGCCTTGATCTGAGCCACACGAGCGTCGATGTCGGCCTTGTCACCGGCACCGTCAACGATGGTGGTGCTGTCCTTGCCAACCACCACACGCTTGGCCTGACCCAGATCGTCGATGGAGGCGCCTTCCAGCGTCATGCCCAGCTCTTCGGAGATGACGGTACCGCCGGTCAGCACTGCGATATCCTGCAGCATGGCCTTGCGGCGTTCACCGAAGCCGGGCGCCTTGACCGCAGCCACCTTGACGATGCCGCGCATGTTGTTGATCACCAGTGTGGCCAGCGCTTCGCCTTCCACATCCTCGGCGATGATCAGCAGCGGACGACCCTGTTTGGCCACGGCTTCCAGCACGGGCAGCAGGTCACGGATGTTGCTGATCTTCTTGTCATGCAGCAGGATGTAGGGGTTGTCCAGCTCCGCGGTCATCTTGTCCTGATTGGTGACGAAGTAGGGGGACAGATAGCCGCGGTCGAACTCCATACCCTCGACCACTTCCAGCTCGTCGGTCAGGCTGTTGCCTTCCTCGACGGTGATCACACCTTCCTTGCCCACCTTCTCCATGGCCTCGGCCAGCAACTCACCGATGGCCGGATCGTTGTTGGCGGAGATGGTGCCGACCTGTGCGATGGCTTCCTTGGTGTCGCACGGCTTGGACATGGCCTTGATCTCATCCACCAGCGCGTTGACCGCCTTGTGGATGCCACGGTTCAGGTCCATCGGGTTCATGCCGGCGGCAACCGCCTTCATGCCCTCGCGCACGATGGCCTGCGCCAGCACGGTGGCGGTGGTGGTACCGTCACCGGCTTCGTCATTGGTCTTGGACGCCACTTCCTTGACCAGCTGGGCGCCCATGTTCTCGAACTTGTCTTCCAGCTCGATCTCACGGGCAACGGAGACGCCGTCCTTGGTCACGGTCGGCGCACCGAAGGACTTCTCCAGCACCACATTGCGACCCTTCGGACCCAGCGTCACCTTCACGGCGTTGGCCAGAATGTTGACGCCTTCCGCCATGCGCTCACGCGCATCGAAACCGAACTTGACTTCTTTTGCAGCCATTGTCTGCTCTCCCTCTATTCTGTGAATTCCGTTGTCAATCAGCTGATGATGGCGACGATGTCGTCTTCACGCATGACCAGCAGTTCTTCGCCGTCCACGGTGATGTCCTGACCGGCGTACTTGCCGAACAGAACCGTGTCGCCCACCTTGACGCTCATGGGGATGGTCTGACCGTTGTCAGCCACCTTGCCGGGACCCACCGCGACCACCTCGCCCTTGAGGGGCTTTTCCTTCGCGGTGTCGGGCAGCACGATGCCACCGGCTGTCACTTCCTCTTCTTCCATGCGACGGATGATCACACGATCATGCAAAGGTTTGATGGCCATTGCAGTGTCTCCTTCCTTGATGATTCGGGTTGAATTCGGTTCTGTTAGCAGTCGTCGTCAGAGAGTGCTAACAGATTTTAGTCAGTCACCGAACACAGTCAAGCGACTAGATGGGGACGCAAAAACGGGTTTCAAGAGTCGGGGAGAAAAAAATCGGCGGACCGCTCAGAGCAGCACCAAGTTGTCGCAATGGATCATCTCCTCATCCACCTCATGGCCGAGACGCTCGCGCACGCAGGCAGTGGGACAGCCCGCGATCCGCCGGGCCTCGTCGCTGGAGAAGTTGATCAGCCCGCGGGCCACCTCCTCACCATCCGGGGCGCGGCACACAACCACTTCGCCGGCGCGGAAATGCCCTTCCACCCGGCTGACGCCCACCGGCAGCAGGCTGATACCGCCGCGACGCAGGGCGCGCACCGCGCCTTCGTCCAGCCACAGGGTGCCGCGCGCCTGCAGCTGACCGGCGATCCAGCGCTTGCGCGCCGAGTAGGGCTCCAGATCGGGAATCAGCAGCGTGCCCAGCGCCTCGCCGGCATGCAGGCGCAGCAGCACATCCTTCTCCCGCCCGGCAGCAATCAGCGTGGCCGTGCCGGAGCGGGCCGCCCGCCGGGCCGCCATCACCTTGGTGTACATGCCGCCCCGCCCCAGTGCGCCGCCTTCCGGTGAGGCCATCCGTTCGATGGCCGGGTCACTCACCTTCACCTCGGGCAGCAGCTTCGCATCGGGGTTGGTGCGCGGGTTGTCGTCATACAGTCCCTGCTGGTCGGTAAGAATGACCAGCACGTCGGCGCTGACCAGATTGGCCGTCAGCGCCGCCAGGGTGTCATTGTCACCGAAGCGGATCTCGTCGGTGACCACGGTGTCGTTTTCGTTGATGACCGGCACCACGCCGTGATCCAGCAGCGTGCGCAGCGTGTTGCGGGCATTGAGATAGCGCTGCCGGTCGGACAGGTCGGCATGGGTGAGCAGAATCTGCGCCGTGTGCAGCCCATGCTGGCTGAACGCCTCCTCATAGGCCCACACGAGCCCCATCTGCCCGACCGCAGCGGCGGCCTGAAGCTTGCTCAACTCCGTGGGCCGTTTCGACCAGCCCAGCCGCTTGATGCCCTCGGCCACGGAGCCGGAGGAGACCACCAGCACCTCCACGCCCTGCTCGCGCAGGGCGGCCATCTGCCGCACCCAGTCATGGATGGCGGGCACATTGAGGCCGCGGCCGTCGCTTGTCAGCAGACTGGAGCCGATCTTGACCACCCAGCGGCGCGTGGCCGGCAACTGGCTACGCTTCATCGTCTTCCGATGCCTCCTGAGCGGCCTGATCGGCTTCCAGCGCCTCGCGCCGCCGCTCGAACAGCGCCTGTGCCACCGCCTTGACCAGCTCGTCCGTGCCCTGCCGCTGCGCGGCGGAGATGGCAAACACCGGCCCCTGCCAGCCAGTGGCCTCGACGATTTCATTCACCTTTTCTTCCACCTGTTCAGGCGGCAACAGGTCGATCTTGTTGAGCACCAGCCAGCGGGGTTTGTCAGCCAGCTCCCGGCTGTATTTCTCCAGCTCGCGCTCCACGATGCGGATGTTCTCCGCCGGGTCGCTGCCATCGATGGGGGCGATGTCCACCACATGCAGCAGCAGCCCGGTGCGGGACAGATGCTTGAGAAACTGCACGCCCAGTCCCACACCCTCGGAGGCCCCTTCGATCAGCCCCGGAATGTCGGCGATGACGAAGCTGTGTTCCGGCGAGATGCGCACCACGCCCAGATTGGGATAGAGGGTGGTGAACGGATAGTTGGCGATCTTGGGTCGGGCGGCGGAGACGGCAGCGATCAGGCTGGACTTGCCGGCATTGGGCAGACCGAGCAACCCCACATCCGCCAGCACCTTGAGCTCCAGCTTCAGGTTGCGCGCTTCTCCCGGCTCGCCCCGAGTGCACTGGCGGGGGGTGCGGTTGGTGCTGGACTTGAAGTGCACGTTGCCCAGCCCGTGCTTGCCGCCACGGGCCACCAGCAACGTCTGTCCATCCTCGGTGAGATCGCCGATCACCTCCTGGGTGTCGGCATCGATGACGGTGGTGCCCACCGGCACCCTGATGTAGAGGTCCTCACCGGAGCGACCGGTTTTCTGCTGCCCCTGACCGGGACGGCCGTTTTCCGCCCTGTATTCCCGCACATACTGGAAGTCCACCAGCGTGTTCAGGTTGCGGTCGGCCACCAGATACACGCTGCCGCCATCCCCGCCGTCGCCCCCGTTGGGGCCACCGAAGGGAATGTATTTCTCCCGGCGGAAGCTGACGATGCCGTCACCACCCCGCCCGGCCTGAACGTGAATCTGCGCCTCGTCTACGAACTTCATGGCCTGCTCCTGTGGATGCGCCTGCTATTTTATCGCCCTGCAAAACAAAAACGCCCCGGCAGAGCGGGGCGTTCGGCAGACGCTGCGTCGGACGCGCTTATTCAGCTACGACCGTCACATAGGTGCGCAGCGGCTTGCCCTTGCGAACGAACTGCACCTTGCCGTCCGCCAGTGCGAACAGAGTGTCGTCCTTGCCGCGGCCGACATTGTCGCCGGCGTGATACTTGGTGCCGCGCTGACGCACGATGATGTTGCCGGCGCGAACGGCTTCACCGCCGAACTTCTTGATGCCGAGGCGCTTGGCCTTCGAGTCGCGACCGTTGCGCGTTGAGCCAGCTGCTTTCTTGTGTGCCATGTCCTGTTTCCTCTCGTAATGCGCTCAGAGATGAAATTTAGGCGGAAATGCCGGTAATTTCAATTTCGGTGTAGTTCTGGCGATGGCCCTTCTTCAGGCGAGAACGGTTCTTGCGGCGGCGGAACTTGATGATGGTCACCTTCTTGCCGCGGCCGTGGCCCTTGACGGTGGCCTCGACGCTGGCGCCTTCCACAACCGGGGTGCCCACCTTGATGTCAGCCCCTTCGCCGACCAGCAGAACTTCGTCGAACTTGACCTTGTCGCCTTCAGCGGCATCAATGGACTCGATGCGCAGCACATCGCCCTCACGCACCTTGTATTGCTTGCCACCGGTCTTGATGACTGCGTACATCTTGCTTTCTCCTGGATAGACTGCCTGTGTCGCCACGCGCTGCGCAGCGACGGAATTATGGAAAAGCGGAATTATAGTGACTTGTCAGCGACAGGTCAAAAGGTTTTTTCCACAGGCGCAACGCCTCCGCAGGGGCCCGCCGCAAGGGGCATTGAGGCTACAATATGGCGAATACGCTCATTTGGACGACAGCATGGATTTCGAGCAGATTCGCGCCCTGATCGCCGACGACATCGCCGCCACAGACCGGCTCATCCTTGAGCGGACCCGCTCAGATGTGGTGCTGATCAACCAGATCGGCCACTACATCATCAGCAGCGGCGGCAAGCGACTGCGCCCGCTGCTGGTGCTGCTGAGCGCCCGTGCCTGCGGCTACGAGGGCACCCACCACCACACCATGGCGGCGGTGATCGAATACATCCACACTTCCACGCTGCTGCATGACGATGTGGTGGACGAATCCGACACGCGGCGGGGACGGGAGACGGCCAATGCCGTGTGGGGCAACGCTGCCAGCGTGCTGGTGGGCGACTTTCTCTACTCCCGCTCCTTCGAGATGATGGTGGAGCCGGGGCTGATGCGCATCATGGAAGTGATGAGCGAAGCCACCAACGTCATCGCCGCCGGCGAGGTGATGCAGCTGCTCAACATCGGCAATGCGGAGGTGGACGAGGCCGGCTATCTGGAGGTAATCTACCGCAAGACGGCCAAGCTGTTCGAAGCGGCGGCGCGCATGGGACCGGTGCTCACCGGACAGCCGCAGCTGGAAGAGCCCTTCGCCGCCTACGGACGCCATCTGGGCGCGGCCTTTCAACTGATCGACGACGCCCTCGACTACATGGGCGACCCGGAGAAGCTGGGCAAGAACATCGGCGATGATCTGGCGGAAGGCAAACCCACGTTGCCGCTGATCTACATCCTCGAACACGGAGAGGAAGCGGACCGTGCTCTGGTGCGCCGCGCCATCGAAACCCACGACCTGTCGCTGCTGGAGCCGGTGCGGAGCGCCATCGAGCGCAGTGGTGCGCTGGACTATACACTCAAAGCTGCGGCGCGGGAAACGGAGCGGGCCATCGCCGCACTTGAAGCCATTCCCCCCTCCTCCTACCGGGACGCACTTGCAGCACTGGCCCGACTGGCGTTGCAGCGTCAGGCCTGATCTTCCGCACGGCCGCCACGGCGGTTCCCGCCCTTGATGACCCGCTGCATCTGCGCATACTCGTTGAGGGAAGCCAGTTTCTGTTCCAGCTGTTCCTGCCGGGTCTGCACGAACAGCTTGTAGATGTCCAGATTGCGCAGCTTGGTCTTCTGCCAGTCCACCCGCTCCACAATCCAGCGGGTGATGAAGCGGATGATGTGGCATTGATCCGCATGGGCGAACACCTCTTCCGGCATCAGCACATCGCCGCCCCGCAGGCGCTGCACGCGGATCAGGCCGGTGCGGGTGTCGGGAAAGATGCGCAGATAGACATTGTCCTCGTCCCGCACGCTCAGGCTGCAGTAGAGACGGATGACCTTGCTCATGGAAAAGAGCACCTTGGACAGCAGCAGCGACTCCCGCTTTCCGTTGGGCCCCATGATGCGCACGAAGATGTTCTGCTGGCGGATGCGCCGGATGAACAGCTCCAGCAGATGGGTGTCCACCTCATGGTGGGTGCGGTGATAGCTGGAAAAGGTGCGGGCCAGATGCTGGTCTTCTGCGCGCTCCAGCCGGCGCATCAGATAGAACAGCGCCGGCTGCTCCTCGGGCACTTCCTGTTTTCTGCGTCTGGGTTCGACTGCGGCCATGGTTGCATTCCCTTGTGTATCCGGTATTATCGGCTGTCATGCGCAAATCATTAGTCCTGATCCTTCCACTGACCGTCCTGCTTGCGGGTTGCCAGCCGTCGGAGGCGCCCGCACCGGCGCCGCAGCAGACGGTGGACATCCGCACCGCACCGGTGCTGAAGCCCCACAAGCAGACCTTCCATGTCTTCGGCACGCTGGTGCATGTCACCCTCTATGCTGATTCGTCCCAGCGTGCCCGGGAGGCGTTCGGTCACATCGCCCGGGAGCTTCAGGCATTCCATCAGCGCTGGCACGCCTGGGAGCCTGGCGGCCTGCTCTACCGGGTCAACACCGCCTTTCTGCTGGGCCACAGCATCAAGGTGCCTGCGGACATGGCTGCCTTCATCCAGAAGTCCAAGGACCTCTATCGCCTGAGCGAAGGCTACTTCGACCCCAGTATCGGCGCGCTGATCAACCTGTGGGGTTTCCACAGCGACACGCCCACCGGCCCGCCGCCGACGGAAAAACAGCTGCGGACCTGGATGCAGCACCGGCCCACCATGGATGATGTGGTGGTCATCGAGAACACCATCAGCGCGCGCAACAATCTGGCGGAACTGGATTTCGGTGCCAACGCCAAGGGTCTGGCGCTGGATCAGGTGCTGAACTATCTGAAACAGGCGGGCATAGAACATGCCATCATCAACATCGGCGGAGACATGAAGGCGCTCGGCCTCAAGCCGGGCGGCCAGCCCTGGCGTATCGGGGTGGCCGACCCTCACAATCCTGAGCGCTCACTGGCCCGCATCGACCTGCAGGCCGGCGAAGCCATCGTCACCTCCGGCACCTATGAGCGCTTTTTCGACTGGAACGGGCATCGCTACAGCCACATCATCAACCCCCACACCGCCCGGCCGGCCGAGGGCATTCTCTCGGTGACCGTCATCCATCGTGACGCCATCACGGCGGATGCCGCCGCCACGGCGCTGCTGGCCGCTGGACCGGAAAAGTGGCGTGAGGTGGCGCAGAAGATGGGCCTGAGTCAGGTGGCCGTCATTCTGGAAGACGGCCGTCTGGAGATGACCGAAGCGATGAAGAAGCGCTGGCAGCCGCTGGAGAAACAGCAGCCCTGACAGCGGGCGGCAGGGACTTTCGGGCGGACGGCTCACCCAAACCCCGCCCCCCTCAGGAAACCAGTCGACACGGGGTCTCCCCCGATTTTACCGGTTGGCGGGCCAGCCGCTCCACGCCGACCGCCGTCCAGCCCCCGAAACCGTCACAGAGACGGGGTCTCCCCCATTTTTGCCGGACGGCTGTCTGCCCGCCCCGCTCTCAACCGCTCTTTTCCCATAGAAACTGGCCGAATCTGCCCGTTCAGGCAGAAAACCGACTCTGGGAACGGGGTCTCCCCCGTTTTCACAGGGTGTCGTCCTGGCGCGCCGGGGAGCGCGCCGGTTTTCGACGGGAATGGAGCCTGTTGCGGCGGTTCAGGCTGGAGGCGGCCCCTGTTCGCGGGCTTTCCTGCGATACTGACGCACCTCCTGAAGGGTGATGCAGCCGTCCTCGTCCGTATCCACTGCATCAAAGTCCGGCAGCGGACGGTCATCGGTCTCCATGCGTGCGTATTCGTCACTGGCCACGCAACCGTCTCGGTTGCGGTCCATGCTCAGGAAGGAAGGCAGCGGTGGCATCATGTGCATGCCGCGCATGTCCATGGGAGGGTGCCCCATGCCTTCGGCACCGACCGTCAGGGCGGTCAGCATCAGCCCCATGCCCAGCAGAACGCGTTTCATGTTTTTCTCCTCTGATGACGGATTTTCAGTATACACAAACGCAACGCCCCCGCAGGGCGGGGGCGTGCAGAGTCGGAGGGAAGGAAAGCGGCCTCAGGAGGCCAGCCCGCCTTCCCGCTCCAGTTCGGAAGGATCCGCCTGCGGATCTTTATCCCCGGTGTAGTACTGCCAGATGTAGTACAGCAGCGGGATGACGAACAGCGTCAGCACCGTGGAGGAGAGGGTGCCGAAGATCAGCGACACCGCCAGTCCGCCGAATACCGGGTCGGTGATCATGATGACCGAGCCGAAGATGATCGCCAGCGCGGTGAGGATGATGGGACGCGCCCGCACCTTGCCGGCCTCGATCACCGCCTCTCTGAGGCCGAAGCCCTGTTTGCGGTAGTCGAGGATGAAGTCGATCAAAAGCAGCGAGTTGCGCACCACGATGCCCGCCAGCGCGATCACGCCGATCATGGAGGTGGCGGTGAACGCCTGACCGGTGAGCCAGTGGCCCGGGAAGACGCCGATCATGGTCAGCGGGATGGCGCCCATGACGATGACCGGGATCATGAACGAGCGGTAGTAGGCCACCAGAATCAGGTAGATGAACACCAGCGCCACGATGAACGCGCTGCCCAGATCCCGGAACACATCCAGCGTCAGACGCATCTCGCCGCCCCATAGCAGGGTATAGTCGGTGATGTCCTTCGGTTGCGCCTCCACAAAGCCCAGATTGGCGGTGTGGAAGGTGATGCCGGACTCGGGCAGCTTTTTACCGTCAAGCCACTTGTCCAGCGTCAGCACCGCATAGACGGGGCTGGATTTGAGCAGCTCGCCGCCGACCATGACCATGGCGTGCTGGTCACGGTCGAGGATCGGCTTGGCCTGAATGACCTTGCGGATCTTGGCCACGGCGCTGACCGGCACCGCCGCACCACTGCGGGAGGCCACCCGCAGGCTCATCAGCTGCTCCGGCGCTGAGCGCTCGGAGCGGGGCAGACGCACGATGATGTGCACCGGCTCGCGGGCGTCATCCAGGTGCATGGCGCCCAGTTTGAAGCCGGAGACATAGTCATGCAGCATCTTGCCCAGCTGCGCCGGGGCCACGCCCAGCAGGTTGGCCTGATCCCGGTCCACGACGATCTCGTAGGTCTGCACATCGGCGGTGACCGTGTCGTTGACGTTGATCATGCCATAGACGTCGCCGAACATCCTGCGCACTTCTTTGGCCGCCTGACGCAGCTTGTCGTAGTCCGGCCCGTAGAGCTCGGCCAGGATCTGCTTGGGCACCGGCGGCCCCGGCGGGGTCTCGTAGATGTTCAGCTCCGCCTGCGGATAGACGGCGCGCACCTTGTCCAGCGCCTTGTCCAGCCGTTCGGCGATCTCGTGGGAGCTGACGTCACGATGGTGCTTGTTGACCAGATTGACGCGGATCTGCGCCAGATAGGGCCCCTTCTTGAGCATGTCACCCCGCACCAGCGCGGCGAAATCCACCGGCGCGGTGATGCCGAGGAAGGTGCTGTAGTTGGTCACGAACGGCGTTTTCGCCAGCACGTCGCCCACCGCCCGGGCCACCTGATCGGTGCGTTCCAGCGCGGCGTTCTCGGGCATCTTCACCTCCACCAGCAGGGTGTTGGTGTTGTCGTAGGGCAGCATCTTCACCTCGACGCCCAGCGGCGCCAGCGGGTGGTTCATGCCGTCGGGGCGCACGAACTGCAGCGCCGGCTGCGCAAGGGCCGCGAACAGCGCCAGCAGCACCACCAGAAAGAACACATTGCGCTTGGTGCGGCTGGCGATCATCGGCTCGATGATGCGCCGGTAGGTGCGCTGCAGCCAGTCCTCCCTGTGGCCCGGCGCCTCGCCTTCCTCAAGCATGGATTCGCGCTTCTCCATCTCGCGGATGGCGCGCTTGCCCATCCAGTGATAGACCGCGTAGGGCACCAGAATGTAGGCCACCACCAGCGAGGCGATCATGGCCACCGGCACATTGAAGGGAATCGGCGCCATGAACGGCCCCATCATGCCGGTGACGAACAGCATGGGGATGAAGGCCAGAATGACCGCCAGCGTGGCGATGTTGGTGGGGTTGCCGATCTCGTTGGTGGCCTGCACCAGCATCTGGTCGAAGCGCTTCGGATCGAAGCCCTCGTGAATGTGGCGGTGGATGTTCTCGATCACCACGATGGCCGCGTCCACCAGCAGACCCAGCGACAGAATGAGCGCAAACAGGGTGATGCGGTTGATGGTCTGCCCGGCGATCAGCCCCACGGTGAGCACCACGAACAGGATCAGCGGCACGGTCAGCGTGACGATCCCCGCCTCGCGCCAGCCGAGGAAGACGATCAGAATCAGCGCCACGGAAACCACGGCGATGCCCAGGTGCTCCACCAGCGTGTTGACCGCGTCATCCGCCTCGAAACCGTCGTTGCGGGTGACCACGATGTGCACGCCTTCGGGGATGACGGTCTTTTTCATCTCCTCCAGCTTGGCCAGCACCCGGTCGGCCACGGTCACCGCGTTGGTGCCGGGCTTCTTGGCCACGGTGATGGTCACCTGCGGAATCTCGCCGGCGGTCTTCATCTCGCCGTCGGGGCCGAAGCCGATACGGGTGTCCTGATCGATCTCCATCGGCCCGTCCACGATGCGGGCGATGTCCCGCAGGAAGATGGGGCGGCCCTCCACCACGCCGATGATGATGTTGCCCACCTCATCGGCGTCCTTCAGGTAGCCCTGCACCCGCACCGGATGGGCCTGGTTGCTGTTGATCAGCTCACCCACCGGCAGCGAGGCGTTGTTGCCCTTGAGCATGTCCTTGATCTGGTCCAGCGTCAGCCCGGTCATGGCGATCTTCTGGGCATCCAGCCACACATTGATCGCCCGCGGCTTGCCGCCGACCACATGGGTCAGGGAGACGTCGGGAATGTTGCGGATCTGCTCCACCAGCTTGAGGGCCACATCCCGCAGGGCGAAGCTGGACAGATGCTCGGAGGAAACCGCCAGCGTCAGGATCGGCACCTCGTCCACGTCAATGGGCTTGATGATCGGCTGCAGGGTGTCCGGGGGCATCCTGTCCATGTTGCGCATCACCTGGTTGTAGAGCTTCACCAGGGAGGCTTCCTTGTCCTCGCCCACCTTGAACTGCACCGTCACGATGCCCACGTCGTTCATGGCCATGCCGTAGGTGTGATCCACCCCGTCCAGGGCGTTCATGATGTTCTCCAGCGGCTTGACCACCATGTTCTCCACCTCCTCGGGCGAAGAACCGGGCTTGGGCACGATGATGTTGGCCGCCGGCACCACAATCTGCGGGTTGTACTCCCGCGGCGTCAGCGCCAGCGCCAGCATGCCGGCCAGAAACAGCGCCAGCATGATCAGCAGCGTGATCTTGGAATGGATGAACATGGCCGCCAGCTTGCCGGCCAGGTTCAGCTTGACTTCCCTGTTGATCTCCGCCATGGATCAGGCCCCCTTGTCAGCCGGTTGTGACGGATCGACCACCTTGACCACTTCCACCCGGTCGCCATTGCGCAGCAGGCGGTTGTTGGGGCTGATGACGATGCGCTCGCCCAGATCCAGCCCGGCCAGCACCTCCACCCTGTCGCCCATGCGCTTGCCGGGGCGGATCATGCGGAAGTGTACCCGGTTGTCCGCATCCACCACGAACACGCCGGTGATGCCGGCACGCACCACGATGGCATCGGCCGGAATCATCATGGTCTGACGCTCGCCCACCTTGAAGCTGACGCGGGCGAAAGTGCCGGAATTGACGTTCTTGAGCGCCCTGGGCAGGGAAATCTTCACCGTGTGGGTGCGGGTGCGCGGATCGGCGGCGGACACCAGCGCATAGATCTCGCCCTTGACCGGATGGTCGATGCCTTCGATCCACATGGTGGCCTCGTCACCGGCGTGCAGACGGGCGTAGAGGTCGGAGGCCACTTCGGTCTTCACAGACATGGTTTCCAGATTCTCCAGCACCAAAAGCGGCTTGCCTGGCGCGGCCAGATCCCCGTTGGCGGCCAGCTTCTTGACCACCACACCGTCGAACGGCGCCTTCACATTGGCGTATTTCAGCTGAGCGCGCGCCTGATCGAAGGCCGCTTTGGCCGCCGCCAAGTTCTGCTGCGCCACCTGATACTGCAGGCGGATCTTGTCAAACTGCTGCTTGGAGACGGATTCCTCCTCATACAGCTTCTTGAAGCGCTCGTAATCGGCCCGGGCATCATCCAGCGCCGCCTTGGCCTGACGGTAGGCCGCCTCCGCCTGAGAGATCTGACTCTTCACATCCGTCGGGTCAATGGTGAACAGCAGCTGCCCCTTCTTGACATGATCACCCTCCTTCACCTTCAGGTTGTGCACGAAGCCCATCAGGCGGGAGGCGATCTGCGCCTGCTCGTCCGGCACCACCGCACCGGGCACCACGATAGTCAGCGGCACCGTGCCCAGCGACACCTTGGCCACCTCCACCTTCAGCGGTTGCTCCGCCTGCTTCTTCTGCGCGGGCTGGGCGCTCTTCCCGCCCTCCTGCTGACAGGCCGAAAGCCCCAGCACAGCCAGCAGAGCCATCATGCTCAGAATGCTTCGCTTCATCATCTGCTCCTCGAATTCTTACAGGTTGTCCAGTGTCATGGTGCCGGTCAGCCAGCGCAGCTCGGCCTTGTAGAGATTGGCCTGATACACCGCCGCCACATGGTCGGCACGCGCCTTGTCCAGCTGCGCCTGGGAGGCCAGCAGTTCAGTGATGGTGGCCACGCCCGCCTTGTAGCGCTTGAGCACCAGTCGGTTGGCCTCCTCAGCCTGCTCCTCGTTCAGGCGGGTGGTGGTGATCTTGCTGTTGGCCACCTGCCAGTTGCGCCATGCCTGAATCACCTTCAGGCGGATCTGGTTCTCCTCCGACTGCAACCTGGCCGCCTGCGTCTGCGCCCTGGCGCGCGCCCGCTCGATGGTGGCGCCGGTCACGCCCGCATCCAGCTTCCACTTCGCCTGAAGCGCCACCAGATAGCTGTCCGCCTGCAGGCCGAAGTGGTCGGAGTTGAAATCCTTTTCCGCCATGGCGTTCACATGGGGATAGCGCTCGGCGCGCGCCACCTGCACGCCGGCCAGCTCGCCCTCATACTGCTTGCGCAGGGCCACAAGCTTCGGGTTGCGACTGAGCGCCATGGACACCAACTCCACCACATCCTCGCTGGGCAGGTCGATCATGACGCGGTCGCCCACCTCGATGGACTCGCCCATGTCCAGGGCCAGCAGGGTGCGCAGGGCGTCCAGTGCCAGCTGCTCCTGATTCTCCGCCTCGGTCAGCGCCTGCTGCGCCTCGGAGCGGTTGACCAGCGCCCGCAGCAGCTCAGACTTGACCACGATGCCCTGCTCCACCATGCTCTTGGTGGTCTTCACGTAACTGTCGGCTGCCTCCAGCGCCTTGCGCGCCACGGCGATATAGGCACGCGCCGTGTGCACCCCGTCATAGGCGCGGAAAACGCTGTAGGTAAGAAACTGGCGCACCGCTTCCTTGCCGTAGCGGGCCGCCTCGGTGAACGCGCGCGCCTGATTCTGGAAGCCGCTGATCCTGCCGCCGTTCCAGATGGGGATCAGCAGCTGGATCTTGGCGTTGTAGTGGGTCCAGTCGCCGGGCCGGTTGAGGTTCTTCGGCTCCACGCTCAGCACATTGGGATTGCTGGGGTTGAACTCGTTGGCGCCGAAGTCGTTGAAGGTGGCCTGCCGCTCGGAAAGCTTCATGCCGAACACGTTGAGCGCATCGTCCGTGTTGGCCACGCTCAGCTCGGCGTTGATCTGGGGCAGCCGGGCCCGCTCCGCCGCCTTGAGCGCGGCGCTGGCCTGGGCGATGCGTCCGTCCGCCGCGGCGATCTCCGGGTTCTCCTTCAGGGCCCGCTCCACGCTGGCCTTGAAGGTGAGAATCTGGGCCTGCGCCAGCATGGGACACGCCAGCAGCAGCGCCCCTGCCAGTCGTCTGAATCTCATCACTCGTCCACTCCCTGAAAGCATCCTCTGAAGCCTACTGTTTCGCTCGGTCATAATGCAAACTTATCGCCATATAAGAAAATTAGCGGGATTTTATATTAGAGATTTCTTATATTCAAGCTCGATCACCCCTTTCAGCCACACCAGCTGCCCATGGAAGAAGTGGCTCACCCCGGCGCGCCAGTAGAGGGTGGGCATGACGGGTTGCGCCGCCAGCCACGCCAGCACGGCCGCGGGCGAGACCACCTCATCCCCCCCGCCCTGAATGACGGTCCAGTTCTTTTGCGGGGGAACCAGCGCGTCAAAGTCCCACAGCCCCACCGGTGGCGCGATGGACAGCAGTGCGTCCGCCGCCACCGCCTGCCAGCGGTTCAGCGTCACATAGGCGCCGAAGGAAAACCCGCCCAGCAGCAGCCGCTGCGGCGCGTGACACGCCTTCAGCCAGGCATGCGCCGCCATCAGGTCCGCCTGCTCGCCGATGCCGTTGTCAAACGCACCCTCGCTGCCGCCGGCGCCGCGGAAGTTGAACACCAGCGTGCTCCAGCCCAGCTGCTGAAGCGTCCGTTCCACCGTGGTGACCACCTTGTTGTCCATGGTGCCGCCATACTGGGGATGCGGATGGCACAGCAACGCCCAGCGCGGGCCGCCGTTGTCTAAAATACGTCCCTCCAGCCGGCCCGCCGGGCCGGGTATCCAAACCTTCTCAACACCGGATTGCATGCCATGTCCTCCATCAAGCCTGTGCGACGCATTGTAGTGGACGACGCCATACCGGAGGCCGAGCGCCTGTTTGGCGATCTGGGCGAAGTCATTCTGCTGCCGGGCCGGGCGATCGACACGGACGCCGTGCGGGAGGCCGACGCGCTCATCGTGCGCTCCCGCACACGGGTGGACGCCACCCTGCTGGCCGGCAGCCGGGTGGAATTCGTCGGCAGTACGGTGGTGGGGCTGGACCATGTGGACCGGCGCTGGCTGAATGAGGCGGGCATTCATTTCTACAGCGCGCAGGGGTGCAACGCGGTGGCCGTAGCGGAATATATCATCGCCAACCTGCTGCGCTGGGCCTGCGAGCGAAAGGAGACATTAAGAGGAAGAGCACTGGCCGTCATCGGCGTGGGCCATGTGGGCGAACAGGTGCGCCGCCGCGCCGAGGCGCTGGGCCTGCGCCTGCTGCTCAACGACCCGCCCCGGGCCGAACGGGAGCCGGCGTTCCCCCACACGCCGCTGGAAACCTGCCTGCGCGAGGCGGACTTCATCACCCTGCACACGCCGCTGACCGATGAGGGCCCCCACCCAACCCGCCACCTGCTCAATCGGACGAACATGGGCCTGATCCGGCCGGATGCGATGCTGATCAACGCCGCCCGCGGCGGCATCGTGGACGAAGCCGCCTGGCTGGAAACGGACACCGCCGCCGACATCATCGACTGCTGGGAGAACGAGCCCCGCATCAACCCGAAGCTGTTCCGTCGCGCCTGGCTGGCCACCCCGCACATCGCCGGCCACAGTCTGGACGCCAAGCTGCGTGGCGGCGTGATGGCCAGCCAGGCGCTGCGCCGCTTCTGGCGGGCGCCACTGCTGAATGAGGCTGAAATTTTTGCCCGCCTGCCCGCTCCCAGGCCGCTGGAGCTGCCCGAAAGCGAGGACCCGATCTGCCGGCTGACGGATCTGTGCCGCCAGGCCCATGACTTCACCCGGGATCAGCGGGCGCTGGAACCGATGGACGACACCCTGCCCGAGCGCTTCGAGCACTGGCGCCGCCACTATCCGCCCCGGCGGGAGTGGCATGCCCATGCCCTGCCTGCCGGACTTGACGAGGCAACACGCTCGGCGGCAGTCCGCCTCGGCTTCATGGGGGAATAACACCCGCTTATTTCAGAGCATAAGCAACTCTTTATAAACAAACATTATGATCTGACCAAATTATTCAAATTGGCATCCACACGCCCAACCGGTAAGCTAAGCCGTCACAACTGGTTCATCCAGCACTCTGAAGACAAAGCGACACCAAGGAGCAACATTATGAAGTTCGTGAACCTGATCAAACTCGGTCTCCTGACCGCCGCCATCGCCACCCTGTCCGCCTGCGGCACCATGAAGGCCGCCAGCAACCTGGAAGATGGCGCCGGCGAAACCGCCATGGAGCTGTGGGACAAGTGGGTCAAGTGTGAAGGCGAAATCGCCTGCGCCACCACCTGGGAGCGCAAGGTGGCCGACGACGTCACCCCGGAAGACATTGAAGACGCCCTGATGTCCGTGGCCACCGAGATGGGCATCAAGCCGGTGGGTACCCTGCCCCTGTCCGACGAGCTGAAGGCCCGCGGTATCGAAACCGGCTACCTGAAGGTCTATTCCTTCTGTAACCCGGTGACCGCCCGTCACATGGTGACCTTCTCTCCCAACATGGCCGCCTATCTGCCCTGCCGCATCGTGGTCGTAGAGCGCAAGAATGAAAAGACCGGCAAGAACGAACTGTGGCTCTACACCCTGAACATGGACATGATGGTCAAGATGGGCAAGAAGCTGCCGCCGGAGCTGAAGAAGGAAGCCTACAAGGTGCGTGACACCATCGCCAAGATGATGGAAGCGGCCGCAACCGGCGACTTCTGATCGGCGAACCTGACAGATCCTCCGACCTCAACCCGCCGCACGGCGGGTTTTTTGTGGCCGGAGAACGGGGTCTCCCCCATTTTTGCGGGACGCCGCCGCGGCACGCCCGAAACGCACCGCATTTTCCCGGCGCCAGACAGGAAAAACGCCCCGCACGGGGCGTTTTCATTACCTGACAGACGCGCACCCCCTCATTCGCGGATGGTACCGTCGCCCAGCACGATCCACTTCTGGCTGGTGAGTCCTTCCAGCCCCACCGGGCCGCGGGCGTGGAACTTGTCGGTGGAGATGCCGATCTCCGCCCCCAGACCATACTCGAAGCCGTCGGCGAAGCGTGTGGAGGCGTTGACCATCACGGAGCTGGAGTCCACCTCCGCCAGAAAGCGCCGCGCGGTGGTGAAGTTCTCGGTGATGATCGACTCGGTGTGACCGGAGCTGTAGCGGGCGATGTGGTCCATGGCGGCGTCCACATCGTCCACCACGCGGATGGAGAGGATGGGGGCCAGATACTCGGTGGCCCAGTCCTCCTCGGTAGCCGGCTTCGCGTCGATGATGGCGCGGGTGCGCTCGCAGCCGCGCAACTCCACCCCCTTTTCCGCATACAGCTTCGCCAGCGGCGGCAGCACCACCTCGGCGATGTCGTCGTCCACCAGCAGGGTTTCCATGGCGTTGCACACGCCGTAGCGCTGGGTCTTGGCGTTGAAGGCCACGCGCACCGCCTTGTCCACGTCGGCGTCCCTGTCGATGTAGACATGGCAGATGCCGTCCAGGTGCTTGATGACCGGCACCCGTGCGTCCCGGCTGATGCGCTCGATCAATCCCTTGCCGCCACGGGGAATGATGACGTCCACAAACTCCGGCATGGTGATCAGCCGCCCCACGGCGGCGCGGTCGGTGGTTTCCACCACCTGAACCGCCGTCTCCGGCAGCCCCGCTTCCGTCAGCCCTTCCCGAATGCATTCGGCCAGCGCGCGGTTGGAGTGGATCGCCTCACTGCCGCCACGCAGAATGGCGGCGTTGCCGGATTTGAGGCACAGGGCAGCCGCGTCAATGGTGACATTGGGACGGGACTCGTAGATGATGCCCACCACGCCCAGCGGCACGCGCATCCTGCCCACCTGAATGCCGGAGGGACGCATGCGCATGTCGGTGATCTCACCCACCGGATCGGGCAGCTGGGCGATCTGGTGCAGTCCTTCGATCATGGTGTCGATCACCCTGTCGGACAGGGTGAGACGGTCCAGCAGCGCCGCGTCCAGCCCGTTGGCCCGGCCGGCGGCCAGATCCTTCTCGTTCTCCGCCTTCAGCGTCTCACGCCGGGCGGCGATAGCCGCGGCGATGGCTTCCAGCGCGCGGTTCTTTTGTGCGGTGGCGGTGCGCCGCAGCACGCGGGAGGCCGCGCGTGCCTGCTCACCGAGCCGCTCCATGTACTGATTCACATCCTGACTCATGCCATGACTCCTTCCAGTGTCTGATCTGCGCCGCAGACGGCGGCCACGATATCCTTGAGTACCCGGGCCGGATCGCCGGACAGCGCGCCCTTGCCGATCTGGTCCGCCTCGGCCACCCGGGCCAGCAGCCGGGCCCACCGCGCGGGCGGCAGCCGCTCGGCCATGCGGCGGTAGGCGTTCTGACGGGATTTCCAGATGCCATGCTCCCTGAACCACTGCTGCGCCCGCTCCGGAAAGGCGGACAGCTGATAGCCCAGCCGCACCTCGCGCCCCAGCAGCCACACTACCAGCTGCACGGCGGTGCCGCTTGCCAGCAGCCGGTCAAGCACGTGCAGCGCTTCCAGCATCTCCCCCGCCAGCAGCCGGTCGGAGAGGGCGAACAGCTCGTAATGAGCCTGATCGGCCACGTTCTCGATCACCTGCTCCGGCGTGATGCGGGCGCCCTCTCCATAGCGCAGCTGCAGAATCTCCAGCGCCTGATCCGCCGCCAGCAGGTTGCCCTCGCTCCGCTCCGCCAGCACGGCGGCGGCTTCGAACTCCAGCGTCAGCCCATAATGGCCGGCCCGCTGCTGACACCA
>NZ_WFYD01000095.1 GCF_015490265.1 Sulfurivirga sp.
CTGCCGCATCTTGTGACCGATGCGACCGTCGAGGCGCTCGCCCGTCAATATCTCTGGCTCGGCCTGCCATCGCTCATTCTGGCTGCCGTGCATTTTCCACTGCGTTTCATCTGGGAAGGCTTGGGGCGGGTTCGGTTGACCGTTCTGACAAGCCTGATCATGTTTCTGGTCAATATTCCGCTGGACGTGTTTCTTGTATTGGGCATTGGCCCCTACGATGGTCTGGGGGGCGCAGGATGTGGACTGGCAACGACAGTTTCTCTGTTGCTGGGGGTGCTGTTTTCAATCTGGCTGGTGCGCCGGGACCGGCACCTGAAAATGCTGCTGGCGCCCGGACGGATACAAGGTCGGCAGTTTCGGCAGTTGCTGGCCGTCGGCTCACCGGCGGCCACCGCCCTGCTGCTGGAAGTCTCTCTGTTCATGCTGCTGGCGCTGCTGGTTGCCCCCATGGGTGTGCAGCCCCTCAGTGCGCATCAGATTGCCCTCAACGTCACCTCCGTCCTGTATGTGGTGCCATTCAGTCTGGCACTGGCTGTCTCCATTGAGACAGGCAGGCTTCGTGCCGAGGCGGATGCGGTTCAACTTCGTCAATTTGCTCTGCGCATGCTGAGTCTGGCAGCGTTGACCGGCGCAGGATTGAGTGTTGTGACATGGTTGCTGCATGACCGGGTGCCGACATTGTTCACGACGGACGAGCGCATCCGTTCACTGGCCGCCTCGCTGCTGCTCTATGCGGTGGCCTATCAGGTGGGGGATGCGCTGCAGATGACCGCCGCGGGCATTCTGCGGGCATTCGGACGCACGCGAAGCGTACTGGCCGCTACGCTCGTGGCTTACTGGGGGATTGGACTGGGAGGCGGCAGCTGGCTGGCCTGGTATCAGGAATGGGGTGTCAGGGGCTACTGGCTCGCGCTGGCGGTCGGGCTGACCACAGCAGGCGTGGTGCTGACACTTTACCTGTCCTCCTCGTCGTTCTGGCGGAAAAACAGATAGAGGCCATAGACCACCAGCCCGACCACCACCACGACAGTCAGTGTCATGCCCAATGTCATCAGAGACGCCTTGAGAACATGTTCCCCGGTAATGGAATACATCTTCGATTTCCGTCCCTTTATAATGAGCAAAACATTGTAAACGGCCCATGTTGTCACCACAGAGCGATTTTGAACGGGAGCGCCAGCGCATTCTGGCGGAGATTGAATCCCGCGCCCGCAGCAAGGGGGGGGAGCTGACGCTGCAGGACTGGCTCAAGGCCGCTGAAGAAGTCATGCCTGACGCGGATGCCGTCGGAAAACCCCTCAGTGAGGAGAATGACGATGTGGTGCTGGATCTGCGTCATGCCGGACAGAGCCGGCGCGGCGGCAAGCAGCAAAGCGCCTCCCGGCCGCAACAGTCTTCTTCCTCACAGTCCGACACTTCCCACCTCACATCTTCCACAGGAGACGCGCCGACCATGAACGGTTCCAGCGGTACTGATCGTCGCACGCTCATCTACACATCACTCATTGGCGTAACCCTCATGGCGTTGACACTGGGTGCCGGTGGTCTGGCATGGCTTGACCTGAAACGGCAGGTGGAGGCTGTCACAGCGGTCAACACGCAGCTCAGGCAGCAGGTGGCTGATCTGAAAATGAAGGTGGACACCCTGGAAAAGCAGATGGCGACGGGCGGGGACAGTGCCCGTTTCGACGCGCTGGTCGAGCGGGTGGCCCGTCTGGAGCAGAACGGGGGAGTGGCGGCCGCCCCCGTGTCATCTCCCTCAAGTGATCAGGTGCGTGAGCAGGTTCAAGCCGAGCTCAACAATGCCAATGTCATCACCGAGGCGGTGCTGGACGCCAAACTGGCACAGCTCAGTCAGCGCATCGAGCAGGTGATCGACAAGCGTTTCACCGCCATTCTGACCCAGATCAAGAGCTTGAGAACCCTTGAAACCCAGAGAACGGGTGAAACGGTGGCGCCGCCTGATCAGAAAAAGGTTCCTGAAGAGGACCGGGAAAAGCCGGAGAAGTCTGAGGGCATTCCCGCACCCGTTCCACCCAAGACGCCTGATGTGAAGCTGAAGGCCGCAGCACCGGGAGAACTGACGGCAAGCGAGCAGTGGCTGCGTGCGCAACCCGGCGGCGCATGGCTGCTGCAGCTGGCCAGCGTTCTGGATCGG
The DNA here is from genome assembly GCF_015490265.1 of Sulfurivirga sp. Classification (GTDB taxonomy): domain Bacteria; phylum Pseudomonadota; class Gammaproteobacteria; order Thiomicrospirales; family Thiomicrospiraceae; genus Sulfurivirga. The sequence continues at coordinate 2,159 of NZ_WFYD01000095.1, forward strand.
GGCAGCCTGGTCAAGCTGCGTCAGCGCAAGAAGCTGAATGACGCACGCATCGTGCGTCAGCAGCGCATCGGCCGCACCTTCTATGTGCTGGTGCAGGGCATCTACCCGGATCGTGAAACAGCCCAGTCGGCCGCTGACGAGATCCGCAAGCGCACCGGCATCAACCCATGGGTGCGCCGCGTGCGCGCGTTGCAGAAGAGCCTGCCGACGGCTGAATGAGGCGTCAGTCGCTTTGCGCGAGCGGCAGGCGCAACTGAAAGACCACTTCGTCACCCTGTTGCAGGGCGCGGATTTGACCGTGATGAAACTCCGTTATCAGTCGGGCCACATAGAGCCCCAGTCCAAGATGCGGCGCATCACCTCCCTTGCTTGCGGGACGCACGCTGGTCATGCCGCTGAAAAGCTGCTCAGGTGCCAGAGCGTCGGGCAGGCGGCCCTTGTTGACAACCTCGATGACAAGCGCCTGCTGTTCCTTGCGGGCACGCAATGTCACTGTGCCGTCTTCCGAAAAATCAAAGGCGTTGTCGATCAGTTTGTCGAGCGCCTGTTCCAGTAAAAAGCCATCGCCCGTTATCAATGCTTCCTTGGCCTCGATTTGCAGTTTCAGGCGATCTCCATGTTGCTCCCGCAGGGCTTCTCCATAGGCGCGCAGCATGGGGATGGCGTCATAGCTTTCCCTTTCGGCACGGGTCAGTGCCTGTTCGATGCTGCCAGCCTCGCTGAGGGCGTCAAGAATATGTTGCAGCTGGGCCACGCCATGCTGTGCCTGCTGCAGATAGGGATCCAGTCGGCCAGTCTGGGCCACACGCTGCAGGCTCAGGTGCAGCCGGTTTAGCGGATTGTGAATCTCATGACGCAGTGTGCGCGGCAGATTGCGCAGAAAGCGTTCATAGTTGCGCAGTTCGGACAGCAGAACGTAAATCTGGTGGCGCAGTTGATCCGCCTCATCCCACAACCAGCGGGTTTTGCGGGTGTCCTGAAAGTCCGCAAGCTGACTGCGGCGACGGTCGAAGGCCTGGAGCACATCCTTCTCCAGCCGGGTGATGCGTCCGGAAAGGGAGAGGGCATACAGAGCGATGATGATCATCAACGTCAGCATGACCACCGTCGCAATGCCGATGATGCGGTAGAAATTGCGCAGTCTGGGGCCGAACAGGGTTTCGACCCGCTGTTCCAGCACGATGGCGCCGATCTGACGTCCATTGACCACCAGCGGTGTGGCGGACATGAGCGACAGGGGCTGACCGGATGCGTCAAAGCGGAAGCGTTGCGCCGTGCCACCGCTGAGCGCCTGGCGCAGCAACGAGCGTTCCGGCTGGGGGTCGATGGGAATCAGATAGGGCAGAGAGGAGGGGAACAGGCTGTGAATCAGCCGTATAGTGGTGCGTCCTATCTCCGCGAACAAGCTGTCGTAGCGCACCATGTCGCTGCCCATGGGCAGGTGGCCGATGACATAGGTGGTCTGACCCCGGTCATTGACGATCCACAGGGCGGAGCGGGTCAGATCCAGATGCTGAAGCGGCTGATGGGCATGACTGCCGGCGAAGATCTGCCGGGACCACAGGTCCGGCCGGTTGGCCAGAATGAGCGCCAGGTTCTGCACCGTCTGCGACTGCTGGATGATCTGCTGTTCCAGCAGCTGGCGGTTGAATTCCAGCGCCAGCCGGTAGAAGAGCACCGGCATCAGCAGCAGAATGAGCAGCAGCACCAGCACACGGCGCCGGATCGACAGCAGCATCAGCGGGCGGTCTCGTCCTTGGCGCGCCAGCTGTAGCCGCGACCGTATTCGTTCTGAATGAGATTGAAATCCGGATCCACCTTGCGGAAGGCATTGCGGATGCGGCAGATGTGGGTATTGATGGTGTTGCGCTCCACTACACCCTGAGTGGCTTCCTTGAGCTGGTCATAGGTGACCACATGGTTGCGCCCCGCCTGGGCGAACTGGCGCAGCATCTCGAATTCCGTCGCCGTCAGATGCACCGGCTTGCCATGCCAGCTGACCTGCATGTCGGCCGGATCCATCTCCAGACCCTCAATGCGCGAGTCAAGAGCAGACTGTCGTGTAAGCTTGAGCAGATTGTTGATTTTTGCAATCAGAATGTTGATGTTTATGGGTTTGGGAAGATAGTCCACCGCGCCGATCTCATGGCCTGTGATGATGTCATACTCATCCTGCCGTTCGGACAGGAAGATGATCGGTGCGCGGAAGCCGGCCTGCTGCAGGTGCCGGGCCAGATCGAAGCCGCCGTCCCGTTCGCCGGCCAGCATGATGTCGGAGACCAGCACGTCCACAGGTTCTGCCAGCAGATGCTTTTCCGCCTCCGGACGATCATTGAAGGTCTGCACGGCGAAACCGGCTTCCTGCAGGCTTTCGGCCAGCAGCTGCCGCTGGGCCGGGTCGTCTTCCACCAGTGCGATCAGCGCCTTGGCGTCACTCATCGGCTGCTCCTCGTCGTGGTTTTGAAGTAGTTGAGCCGCTTGCGTTCGGACGAGGCGGGGATACCCATGGCCTCGCGATACTTGGCGATGGTGCGCCGGGCCACATGGATGCCCTGTTCCTCCAGCAGAGCGGCGATTCTGCTGTCACTGAGCGGCTTTTTCGGATCCTCCTGCTCGATCAGCTCACGGATGTGTGACTTGATGGCTACGGCGGACTGATCTTCCTCGCCATACTGGACGATGGCGGTGCTGAAAAAGTATTTCAGCTCAAAGGTGCCCCGCGGCGTCTGAATGTATTTCTGACTGGTGGCACGGGAGATGGTGGACTCGTGCAGATCCAGCGCCTCGGCCACATCCCGCAATACAAGCGGCTGCATGGCCTTTTCGCCTTCCTCAAAGAAGCGCTTCTGGCGTTCGACGATGAAGCGTCCCACACGCAACAGGGTCTCACCACGGTGGTGCAGGCTCTTGATGAGATTGCGGGCCTCGGCCAGCTTTTCCCTGAGCTGTTCACTCTGTTTCGGATCCTCCACCTGCTGGGCCAGCTGAATGTATTCGGCATTGAGGCGCAGGCGCGGATAGGCTTCCGGATTGAGCTCCAGCATCAGCTCCTCGCCGACCCGACGCAGGATCAGATCGGGGATGACATAGTCCCGCTCAACCGGGGCATACTGTCGGCCGGGGCGGGGATCGAAACGCTGAATGTAGTGGATCAGTTCGTGCAGCTGCGGCTCCTTGAGGCGATAGCGCCGCTGTATGCGCTTGTACTGGTGATTGGCCAGAAGATCGAAGTGATTGCTGATCAGGTCCTCCGCCTGTTCATGCAGGGCGCTGTCCTCAGGCAGTGGCTTGGCCGCCCTGAGTTGCAACAGCAAGCATTCCTGCAGATCCCGCGCACCCACGCCGGTGGGATCAAACTGCTGAACGGTATCCAAGACCCGCTGTACATCCGCCTCCGTCACCGGCTCGCCGGCATGTTCGCTCACCGCGTCGCGAATCTGGGCGAGGCTGTCCTGCAGATAACCGTCATCATCAATGGAATCGACGATATATTCTGCGATCAGCTGATCCAGCGGATTGTCCCAATGGAGGGTTTCCACCTGCCACAGGAGGTGATCATGCAGTGTTTCCAGTTCAGCGGTGTAGTTCTCGGCAGCGGTGAAGTCCTCGTCCGAAACACGCCCGTGAGCGGTAATCGGCCCCCCATCATCCTGATAGATGTCCTCCCAGCTGGTATCCGATTCCAACTCGTCAGACAGGGCGGCCGGATCCTCTGGCAGGGTCTCCGACACCGTTTCGGCAATCTCGTCAGTGTCGGGCTGCTGTGGCGCGTCTTCCTCGTTGGAAGTCTCCGGCGCAAGGGCCTCCAGCAGACCATCCTCGTCCTGTTCCAGCTCAAGAAAAATGTTTTCTTCAAGCGTCTGCTCGACCAGTTGCTGAACCTCGAGAACGGACTGCTGCAGCACCTTGATCGACTGCTGCAGCTGAGGCGTCAGCTTGAGCTGCTGGGACTGGGTCAGATTGACCTGCATGCCCGGAAACAAGGCCATGGTGTTCCGTTCCTCCTGAAGAGTGTTTCTATATAATAGCCAAGAATCGCCTGAGAAATGCCCACTGAGGAGGAAAATCATGAGCATGAAGGAAGAATTGGCACAGATTTTGAGCGAGCTGCCGGATGAGGCGGACTGGGAAGATCTGCTCAGGGAACTCTACCGCTGGAAGAAAATCACAGTGGGCATGAATGAAGAAGAGCTGGCCATGGAGGCGCCGTTGCCGGAAAGCGAGATCAACGCCATCATGGGGCGCGTCATTTCAGCCAGCAATCTGCCGGACGACATGCGCAACACGCGTAAATACAATCCGGGCAACTACGTGACACTGGGCATGGCCTCAGGCGTCGTTGCGGTGCTGTTCGCCATGGTGTTTCCGCCGCTGTCCTGGCTGGCAGCCATCATCGCGGGCATTGCCGGGGTGGTCGGCGTCGTGCACAAGGAAGAAAAGGCGTGGGTGCCGATCCTGCTGGCACTGGTGTCCCTGATTCCCATGCTGTTCATAGCGGGATCCAACAGCTGAGAAAAGCACCAGGCACGCCTTTGAAAAACGCCCGGCAACGCCGGGCGTTTCTTTTATAGGTCTGAACAGGCAACAAGGTATATGTCCGTCAGGGTGGCCTTCGTCAGCCCCTGCATCATTCTTCGCATAATTTGTATTATGTTAAATTATGTGTCTGGGTCAGTGTTGCAGCACACCCCCCACTACGCAGTTTGAGGCCTTCTTCGAGCCTTTTGAGGCTCAAACGGCAGGAAAAAGCCGGTCAGCCAAAGTGCGGCCAGAGCCGCAGCCTGCAAAATTAGGGGAGACCCCGTTCGATTACGCCGTTTCAACGTCGGCGGCGACGGACCTGTTTTGTGCGGCTGGCACTGGCCGCCGAATGTCGATGGTCAGGCCGCGGCTCTTCCGGCAACCCTACGCTGCGCAGCAGCGCGTTGACCTGCTTCCAGGTCAGTGCACGGGTCTTGCCCCTTGGCAGATCCCTTGGCAGACGGATGTCGCCATAGCGTACACGGATCAGGCGGCTGACGGTATAGCCCAGCTTCTCGAACAGCCGACGCACTTCCCGATAGCGCCCTTCCTTTATGACCACGTGATACCAGTGGTTGCGTCCTTCCTGCTCGCCCGGAACGGGGCGCACCCTTTCAAATCGCGCCGGCCCATCTTCCAGTTGCAGCCCCCGCTTAAGCTGGCTGATATCCTCTTCGGTCAGTTCGCCGAGGATGCGCACGGCATATTCCCGTTCCACTTCATGACGCGGGTGCATGAGGCGGTTGGCCAGCTCGCCATTGTTGGTCACAAGCAGCAAGCCGCTGGTGTTGAGGTCCAGTCGCCCGACGCTCACCCAGCGGCCGTGATGCCGTCTGGGCAACTGCTCGAAAATGGTCGGCCGTCCCTGTTCATCCTTGCGGGTGCACACGCGCCCTTCGGGCTTGTGATAGATGAGCACCTCGGTAAAGCCCACATCCGGTTTGGGGCGTTTGAGGCGACGGCCATCGATGCTGATTTCATCCTCCGGTCGCACGCGCTGGCCCAGGTGGGCCACATGGCCGTTGACGCGCACCCGCCCCGCATCAATCAGGCGCTCCGCTTCACGACGTGAGGCAAAGCCGGTCTCGGCGATGGCCTTCTGCAGCTTTTCCGTTTCAGTTCTGTTGTTCATTCTGCAATTCCAGTTGTGTCTGTCGCACGATTTCGTCCAGTTTCAGCTGCAGCGCCTGCTCACTTTCGACCCCAAGGTCGATCAACAGCTGTCGTGTGATGCGCCACAAGGCTGGCTTGCCCGGCACGTCCTTGTGTCCGGTGATGCGTATCCAGCCATAGTTCTGCAGCGCCTGCATCACCCCGCTGGCTACCGAGACGCCGCGGATCTGTTCGATTTCCGCACGGGTCACCGGCTGGCGGTGGGCGATGATGGCCAGCGTCTCCAGCTGGGCACGGGAAAGTTTCGGCGCCTTGCGGGCGTGCAGCTGCCTGACCCGGGGCACATATTGATCCGCCACGCGGATGCGCCAGCCTTCGGCGCTTCTGTCCAGCGCAAGACCCAGCGGTACCAGACGATCCGGCAACTGTTCCAGTGCCTGCTGCAGTGCGAGCGTGTCCAGTTCACTGGCCGCTTTCAGCTGTGACAGATTCAGCGGCGCTTCGGCGCTGAACAGCAATGCGGCAACACATGCGATGGCGTCTTCGTCACGGACGTTATCAGACATGTCAGGCCACCCGCTTCAGTTCAATGGGCGCAAACAGGTCGGGCTGATGAAGTTCGATCACGCCCTGTCGCAGCAGTTCGAGCAGTGCCAGAAAGGTCACCGCCACGCCCATGCGCCCTTCCTGCGGTCGAAGCAATTGCTCAAAGGCGATGTGCCGGCCGGGTCGGTCCAGCCGGGCCAGCACCTCCGAAAGCTTGTCCTCAAGCTCAATGGGCGCCTGCACCACTTCATGGGCCTGCTGCCAGCCCTGTCGCAGCAGAATCTCGCCCAGCGCCTGAAAAAGTGCTTCCATTTCCAGCGGTGGCCTGTCCGCCACAAACGCGTCATCCCAGAGCTGCACCGGCCAGATCTCCTCTGCCGCATGCCGGCACTGCTGTTCCAGCCACTGGGCCGCCTGCCGGTAGCCTTCATACGCCAGCAGCCGCTGCATCAGTGCCGCGCGCGGATCCTCTTCCTCCTCCTGCTCCAGCTCGCCCAGATCGGGCCTCGGCAGCAGCATGCGTGATTTGATCTCCGCCAGCCAGGCCGCCATGAACAGGTATTCCGACACCAGTTCTATGTCCAGTGCCCGCATCAGTTCGATATAACGGTCATATTGCCGGGCGATCTCGGCGATGGGCAGATCGCGGATATCGAAGCGGTTGCGCCGGATGAGCCACAGCAGCAGATCCAGCGGCCCCTCGAACTGCTGGAGCAGCACTTTCAGCGCATCCGGCGGAATATAGAGGTCCGCAGGCGCCTCAACCGTCTGATCTCCAAGGCGGGCAATGGTTGTCTCACTCATGTCATCAGCCCGAGAATCTGCTGCAGCAGGCCACGGAGCACATTGAAGATGGGCAGAATGATCGGGTTGAGCAATCCGGTGAAGATCAGACCCAGCAGAATGAAAAAACCATAGGGTTCAAGGCGATAATAGCTGTTCCTGATAGAAGGTGACAGAAAGGCGGCCACAATGCGCGATCCATCCAGCGGCGGAATCGGAATCAGGTTCAGGGCTGCCAGAATCAGGTTGATCTGAATGCCAGCGATTCCGGAATAGAGCAGAAACCAGCCGATTTCCGGCATGGTGGGGCTGAGACGTTGCCCCAGCAGCGCCAGCATGCCCCAGCCCACCGCCATGAGGAAGTTGGCCGTCGGGCCGGCAATGGCCACCTTGGCCATGTCCCGGTAAGGATCCTTGAAATAGCGCTGATCCACCGGTACCGGCCGGGCCCAGCCGAAGATGATGCCACCCAGCACCAGCGTGATCAGTGGCACCACCACAGTGCCGATCGGGTCGATGTGCACCAGCGGGTTGAGCGTCAGCCGCCCACTGGCCTTTGCGGTGGGGTCACCCAGCTTCCAGGCCACCCATCCGTGGGCGACCTCGTGCAGGATGATCGCCAGCAGCACCGGCAATGTCCAGACGGCGATCTTCTGCGCCAGCGTCAGTTCCATCATCATTGCGGCACGGCCCCCTGCCCCTCACGCACCACCACCGGTTCGTCTTCGGTCAGGTCGATGACGGTGGTGGGTTCATGGCCGCTGTAGCCGCCATCCACGATCAGGTCCAGCGCATGGCCGATCTCGTCCTTGATGCTCCAGGCATCGGTCATGACCATCTCCTCGCCCGGCAGAATGAGCGAGACGCTCATGAGCGGATCCGGCAGCTGCTCCAGCAACGCCTGCGCAATGGCGTTGGGTGACACGCGCAGACCGATGGTCTTGCGCTTGGGGTTCTGCAATCGCCGTGGCACCTCGCGGGTGGCCGGCAGAATGAAGGTGTAGGGCCCTGGGATCAGACTGCGAATGTAGCGGAACTGGCTGTTGCCTACCCGGGCGTAATCGCCCAAGTTCTTCAGATCCCGGCACATGAGCGTGAAGTCATGATCCGGCGGCAGGCGGCGGATGGCGCGGATGCGGTCCGCCCCCTGCTTGTTGTCCAGCAGGCAGCCGAGGGCGTAGCCGGATTCTGTCGGATAGGCGATCACCCCACCCTGCTCCAGCACCTTGACCACCTCGCCGATGCGGTGGGGCTGCGGGTGGTCCGGATGTATTTCAATGATTCTGCTCATGGCGCGTCCTGAAAATAGGGCTCAAGTTGCGGCGCCTCCCAGATGGGACGCACGCCGTCCGGCAGAGATTTTAACCGCCCCAGCTGGCGCCAGGGCCAGTCCGGGTGATGAAAGTCCGACCCCATGGAGGCGAACAGATCGAACTGCCGTGCCCGTTCCGCGGCGGATTGGTCGGCGGGCGAGCCGTGGGCGCCGGTGATCACCTCGATTCCTTCTCCGCCGGCGTCCCGGAACGCTGCCAGCAGGCGGCGCATCTTGCTGGGGGTCATGCGATAGACACCGGGATGGGCCAGCACGGCGATGCCCCCAGCGGCCCGGATGGCCGCCACGCCCACCTCCAGCGACAGCCATTCGGCCCTGACATGGCCCTTGCGTCCCCGCTTGAGATAGTGGTCGAACGCCTGCTGATGGGTGCGCACCCAGCCGCGTTCGATCAGCACCTGTGCGATGTGCCCGCGTCCTATGCTGTGAGTGTCGATGGAGCGCCAGTCGATCTCCAGCCCGATCTTTGCAAGCTTGCCGCAGATGGCCTCGGCACGGGCCTCGCGCAGCGTGCGTGTCGCCTTGAGAAACCGTTTCAGCGCCTCCGACTCCGTATTCAGGCCCAGACCGACCACATGCAGTGTCTGGCCC
>NZ_WFYD01000096.1 GCF_015490265.1 Sulfurivirga sp.
GATCCGTTCGTTCCATTCCGCCAGCCACACCGTGCCCGGTCCGTCCAGCAGCAGCATCAGGTCGGATGGGCGTGTCTGGTAGTGGGCCTGTTTCAGCAGGGAGAAGACCACAGGCAGGGTGTCCGTCTCATCCGGCAACCAGCGGCGCAGGGTGAGCGCATCAGGGTTAAAGGTGGCCGCACCAACCCCCGGCAACGGCGCATCCGGCAGCAGAGCCGCGTCAAGGTCCTGTTCCAGCGGATCATCCGATGCCCAGCGCACCGGTTCGGTCAGCGTCACCGTATGGTCGATGGTGCCATCCAGTTTCAGCCGCAGCCCCTGCCCGGCACCTTCGTAGCCTTCAGTGGTGGAGGCCATCAGCACCGGGCCGCCGAAGGTGTTCAGCAGTTTTTGCAGCACCGGCAGGGTCAGGCGGGCCGCCTCGTCGATCACCAGCAGCTCAACGGGCGGTTTTTGTGCCAGAAAGGCTTCCGGCGCCCAGATTTTCAGGGTGCGTTGCGGCGCGCCGGCGGGCGATCGGGTAAAAATGGGGGAGACCCCGTCGTTTAGCCACCCCTGCGCCGCCAGCCCGCGAAGAAAGCTGCCCAGCGCGGCCCGGTGGTTGGTCACCACTGCGATGGTGCGCGCCGGATGCGCCTCCACCCACCGGGCCAGCAGGGTGCTCTTGCCCCGGCCACGCCGCCCTTCGACAAGCACGCACCGGGTGGGCGGCAATGGAGGAGGCGCCGGTGCCGTGGGGCAGGCCGGGTGTTTCAGCCAGTCGAGACGGCTCAGGTCATTCAGTGCCGGTATCAGGTGCGGCATGGCCAGCAGGCGTTGGGCGGTTCGGCTGTGGTCGGGCAGAGGTTGACCCAGACTGATAAAGCGCGTCAACGCCGGGTTGGAGCGGGTAGCCCAGTCTGAAGGCGTGGCCAGCAGCAGAACGCCGCCGGCGGTGAGGGTGCCGGCCAGTGCCAGCAGCATGTTGGGGTCGAGGCCGGAAAAGCCGTCCACCAACAGCAGGCGGCGCTCACTACCCAGATAATGCTGCGCCTGATTGGGGCCGACCGGCTGGCAGCCTGAAACTGGCATCAGTGGCGTGTCATGACTGCTGTGGAGCCACAGGGCGTCCCCGTCCGGTGTCAGCGTGGCCAGTTGCATCTGCACCGCCTCCGCCGGGCCGTGCAGGTGCACGGCGGCGCGAATATGGGCTTTTGCTAATCGGTTTTGCAGGGCATTGAGCCACGGGGATAATGTCATGACGCAAGCGTAGCATGGAGGCGGTGATGCGCGGAACCCTGTGGCTGGTGCTGTGGCTGCTGTGCGCGCCAGTGTGGGCGCTCACGGTCAATGTGGGCGATGACACGGAGGTGGAGGTGGCCGTGCTGGCAGCAGAGCAGCCGCTGGCGCGGGTGGTGTGGCTGCCGTCGGAGCATGGACATCCTGAAGGGGTGCGCAGGGTGGCGCAGGCGCTGAGCCGGCGGGGCGTGGAGGTGTGGTTGCCGGATCTGTTTGCCGCCTGGTTCCTTTCGCCTTCGCCCAGTGCGGTGAATGAGATCCCCACAGCTGCCTTGGGGCGGCTGTTGGTCACGGCCCGCAGGGATGGCCGGCCGCTGTTCGTGGTGGCGGAAGACCGGGGGGCGCTGCTGGCGGTGCGCGCCTGGCAGGCGACCCAGCAGGCCGGGCCGCTGCGTCACGCCGGCCTGATTCTCATCAACCCCAATCTCTATGTGGCAACGCCAGTGCCGGGGCAGACGGCCCGCTACTGGCCGGAGGCCGAGCGGCTCAATGCGCCGGTGTGGGTCATGCAGTCGGAACTCTCCCCGTGGCGCTGGCGGTTGGCTGATCTGGTTTCTCGCTTGGAGCGGGGCGACAGCGATGTGTTCGTGCAGCTGTGGCCCGGCGTGCGCGACCGTTTCTACTTTCGCCCCGACGCCTTTGAGCGGGAGAAACAGGCCGCCCGCCGTCTGCCGGATGCTATCGCCCGGGCCATGGCGGTGATGACGCCGTGGCTGGACAGGCCACGGGCACTTCCCGAGAAGGCCGAGGTGGCAACGGCGGTTTCCACGCCGCCCGCCAAAGACGCCCGCGCCACCCTGATGCCCTACACGGGGCCGCAGTTTCCGCCACTGACGCTGCAGACGCTGGACGGACGTACGCTGAATATGCGAGAACTGCGCGGCAAGGTGGTGCTGGTCAACTTCTGGGCCAGCTGGTGTCCGCCCTGCGTGCACGAGATTCCCTCCATGGTGGCGCTCAAGCAGGCGCTGGCCGGTCAGCCCTTCGAGATTCTGGCCATCAATCTGGCGGAGGAGAAGCCGGCGGTGGAGGCTTTCCTCAAGGAACACCCGGTCAATTTCCCGGTGTTGCTGGATCCTTCCGGCACGGCGGTGAAAAGCTGGCGGGTGTTCGCCTATCCCTCCAGTTACGTGCTCGACAGGGACGGGCGCATCCGTTATGCCGCCTTCGGGGCGCTGGACTGGAACAGTGATCAGGTGCGACGTCTGATGACCGGATTGATCAGGCCGTAGTCCTGCCTGCGTCTTCCGTTTCTTCAAACAGCCGGTGCGGGCGCTGGTCGGTGACACAGCGTCCGCGGCCGGCGGCCTTGGCCTGGTAAAGCAGCATGTCCGCCCGGTGGTAAGTGAATTCGAACGGCTCGCCCCGACGCCATTCGGTCACGCCGGCGCTGAAGTCGATGGCAAAGTCGCCTGGCAGGTCATCCAGTCCGATGGGGGCTTTCTGCAGACGCTCCCGTAGCTGTTCCAGCGCCTGACAGGCATTCCGCCTGGAGGTGTGGGGCATCAGCACCACGAACTCCTCGCCACCCAGCCGGGCGATGACGTCCGACTTGCGGAAGGTGCGCCGCATCTGTTCGGTGAACCACTTGAGCACATGATCCCCCGCATGGTGCCCCCAGCGGTCGTTGATCTGCTTGAAGTGGTCCAGATCGATCAATGCCATGGCCAGGGGCTGGTGATACCGGTGAGCCATCCTTGTCAGGTGATCCCACGACTCCATGAAGGCGCGACGATTGAGCAGCCCCGTAAGGGGGTCGGTGCGGGTGAGTCGTTCCAGCTTCGCGCGTGCCTTGTGCTCCGCCGTCACGTCACGCACGATCCACAGGATGCCGGTCACCTCGTTCTGTCGCAGCAGTGTCTGGCCGGAGACGCTGATCCAGCGGCGTCGGCCCATCGGTGTACGGATGGCCATCTCCCATTCGTGCAGGTAGCGGGGCTGCTGCAGCATGTCCCGATAATGGCGGTAGAACTCCTCGCGCACCGTCTCATCCTCAATCAGTTCGCGCAGGGGCGTGTCGTGCTCGCGGATGGCCTGGGGAGACAGTCCGAGGATGCGGCTGAGTGCTTCGTTCTGGTGCAGGACATGGCGTTCCCGGTCCTGGATGAGAATACCGATGGGGCTGCTGTGCAGGACCTGGTGGAACAGCTGGTTCTGCGCTTCGAGATCGTCTACCAGACGGGCGAGATCACGCTGGTTGCGGTAGTCGCGATACCAGCTCCAGACGAGGATGGCCAGCACGAGTGTGGATCCGGTCACCACGCTCCAGATGGTCAAGCTGTCTTGCAGCGTGACCGCCCAGGCCTGTATCGCTAGGGTGAGCAGAAACAGAAACAGCCAGATGCGCTGGGCCATGAGGGTCGGGTTTCAGAAGCCTAAACACCGGCATTTTAAAAGGTTATGCCGGGGAGTAAAAGTTTTTTACAGGGGTATCTGTTTTTCCTTATGAGTCTTCCGAGGGTGTAAAGCGCAGCGCCGTGCCGTTGATGCAGTATCTCAGGCCGGTGGGTGCCGGGCCGTCGTCGAACACATGGCCCAGATGCGCGTTGCAACGGGCGCAGCGCACCTCGGTGCGCACCATGCCGTGGCTGTGGTCGGGCAGAAGCGTCAGGGCCCGCTCATCGACCGGTGCGAAGAAACTGGGCCAGCCGGTGCCGGAATCAAACTTGGCGTCAGATGAGAACAGCGGCGCGCCGCAGCAGACGCAGTGCCAGGAGCCGGGCCGCTTTTCATGCAGCAGCGGCGAGGAAAAGGGCGGCTCCGTGCCGCACTCAAAGCAGATGTGGTATTGTTCCGGCGTCAGATGATCGGTGTCAGGTTTGCTGCCCATGTCCCAAGCCTCCTCTGAAGATGCCATTCTAAAGCCTGCTGCCCTGCGCTGGCAGGCGGACGGCACCCCGGTGGCCGAAACCTTCGGGGATGTCTATTTCTCCCGCGCCGGCGGGCCGGCGGAGAGTGAATATGTCTTCCTGCGCCACAACGGCCTGCCACAACGCTTTGAAAAGGCGGACGCCTTCGTCATTGCCGAGACCGGCTTCGGCACCGGCCTGAACATGCTGCTCACCTGTGCGGTCTGGGCGGAGCATGCGCCGACGGAGGCGCATCTGCATCTTGTCAGTTTCGAGAAATATCCGCTGCGGCCGGATGATCTGCGCCTTGCCCATGCCCGCTGGCCTGAACTGGCTCGCTGGTGCGAGCGGCTGCAGCGTCATTACCCGCCGCTGCTGCCGGGCTGGCACCGGC
>NZ_WFYD01000097.1 GCF_015490265.1 Sulfurivirga sp.
AAAACGCCCCGGCTGCGATCTTTTTGGGCAGTGGTGGCTGGCAGAAGCCGGCCGTTCATGGCGATCCACACGCCGGGTTGCGCCAGCTGCGCGGCCATGAGCGCCGCACCCAGATTGAACAGGGCGTCTGAATGACCCAGCCGGTGGGGACGCATGGCGCCGGTGAGCACGATGGTCTTCTTCTTCAGCACCGGACGGGTGCTCAGGAGACGGCCCGTCTCCGTCATGGTGTCGGTGCCGTGGGTGATGACGAGCCTTTCATGCTCCGACGCTTCCGCCGCTTCGGCAATGCGCAGGCGGTCGGCGTCGGTCATTTCAAGGGAATCCTTCTGCATGAGCACGGTGGTGGTCACAGGGAGGGTGACTCGGGCACGCTCAAGCATGTGGGGCACGATGGTGCCGGGAAAGGTCAGCTCGCCGCTCAGGGCGTCATAATCCTTGTCCAGCGTGCCGCCGGTGATGAGAAGGTGAATCATGGCTGGCGCAGAATGCCGCGGACGATGCCGATGATTTCGATCTCTTCGTTGCGGATGAAGATGGGGGCCATCTCCGGGTTGGCCGGCTGCAGGCGCACCCCGTCCCGTTCGATGTAGAGCTTCTTCATGGTCACTTCGTCGCCGTTGATGCGCACGATGACCGACTCGCCGTTTTCCGCCGTGCGGCGGCGCTCGATAATGACAATGTCGCCATCCTCGATGCCCTCATCAATCATGGAGTTGCCCCTGACACGCAGGGCGAAGGTCTCCTTGCGCGCCATGGAGCGGGGAATCTCCACCGTATCGAAATCCAGCGCCATCTGTATAGGCTCGCCGGCGGATGTCCAGCCCAGCAGGGGGACGGACACCATGGGTTCATCCATCAGATCGAACACCTCGCTGTCCAGCCGGGTTCGGCTGGCGGAACGGGGAATGAGAAAGACCGGATCGCTCATCTGGGGAACACCTGCTTGAAGGGTTTGACGGTGACCTTTGCATAAACGCCGGCTTCCACATAGGGGTCCGCTTCCGCCCAGGCTTTCGCTTCATCCAGATCGGCGAATTCGGCCACGATCAGGCTGCCGGTAAAGCCCGCCTCGCCCGGGTCGATGGCGTCCACGGCCGGGAAGGGGCCGGCCAGCACCAGTCGGCCTTCCTGCTGCAACTGCTCCAGCCGGGCGATGTGGCGTTCGCGCGCGCTGCGGCGCAGCGGCAGGGAATCAGGCACGTCTTCGGCGCAGATCATGTAGAGCATCAGTCCGTCTCCTCACGCTTGTCTTCCATGTATTTTGCCAGATAAATCCCCTGAAGCAGAATGAACACCAGGGTCATGCCCATCAGGCCGAACAGCTTGAAGTTGACCCATGTGTCGGTGTCGAAGGTGTAGGCCACGAACAGGTTGGCGGCACCGGAGAAGATGAAGAAGGTGATCCACAGCATGCTCAGGCGCGTCCACACCTGTTCCGGCAGGTGCAGCGCCTCATCCAGCATGCGTCGGATGATGGGCTTGTCGCCAATGTAGTGGCTGCCCCAGAACACCAGCGCGAAACCCCAGTTGACCAGCGTGGGCTTCCACTTGATGAAGGTCTCATCGTGCAGCGCCAAGGTCAGCCCGCCCAGCACCAGTATCAGCGCCAGGGTGACAAGATGCATCTTTTCCACCCGGCGGTGCTTCATGTAGACGAAGAAGACCTGCGCCACGGCCGCGGCGATGGCCACGCCGGTGGCCACGTAGATATCGTAGAGCTTGTAGGCGATAAAGAATAGAATGACCGGAAAGAGGTCGAAAAGCAGCTTCATGTCGTCACCCGCCGTTGAGTTCCCGAATTATAGACCTGATCTTCATAGCCATTCCACCGCCTCCGACGGCGCGCTTGCGCCCGCAGAGCTGGTGTTGCGCGCACACAACGCAGGGGTGAGCCATCTGGCACTCACTGACCATGATACGACCGCAGGCATTGACGAAGCCCAGACGGCGGCCCGGTCACTGGGCATCACGCTGATTCCGGGAGCGGAGCTGTCGGTGAGCTGGCAGGGCCAGACACTGCATGTGGTCGGTCTGGGCCTGAATACGGAGTCGGAGGCGCTGAAACGGTTTCTCAAGGCGACACGCACGCTGCGCGAGGCCCGTGCCGAGGCCATCTGCGGCAAGCTTGCAAAGATCGGGCTGGAGATTGACTGGCGCTCCATCGACACTCACAGCATAGGACGCGGGCACATCGCCCAGGTGCTGATCGAACGCGGCTGGGTGCGCACCCATCAGCAGGCGTTCGACCACTATCTCAAGCGGGGACGCAAGGGCCATGTCAGGGTCGAATGGCTGTCGCTGGAGGCGGGCGTGGCGGCCATCCGGGCCGCTGGGGGCATCGCCGTGCTGGCCCATCCCGGTGTCTACCGCATGACCCACAGCAAGATGCGCCGCCTGCTGGCAGCGTTCCGGGACGCCGGCGGAGAAGGAATCGAGGTGATCACCGGCGCCCACGGCTCGCCCGCC
>NZ_WFYD01000098.1 GCF_015490265.1 Sulfurivirga sp.
CGCAAGGTGCAGGTGACCGCCGTGGCCGGAACCAGCATGGGCGCCATTGCGGGGGCCGCCATCGCCGCCGGCGACTGGCGCAGGCTGGCCGAAGGCTACGCGCGGCTCGACTGGATGAAGCTGCTGCCGATGATGGACATCACCCTGTCCGGCTCCGGCCTGCTGGACGGCCAGAAGGCGCTGGAGTTCCTGCGCGCCCACATTCCGGCCGAGACCATCGAGCAGCTGACCCTCCCCTACGCCGCCGTGGCCGCCAACCTCACCCGGCGGCGCAAGGAGGTCTTCACCCATGGCGACCTGTTCTACGCCATGCGCGCCAGCTTCGCCATTCCCGGCGTGTTCACCCCCGTGGTGACCGACAACGGTGAGCTGCTGGTGGACGGCGGCCTGGTGGAGCTGGTGCCCTTCATCACCGCCCGCAGCCTCAGCGACGCGCCCGTGCTGGCGGTGGGCGTCAACGGGTTTCTGGCCAAGCAGGATGAACCGCCCCTGAGCGCGCCGCCCCGTTCCACCGACCGGCTCGAACGCCTCTACGGCCAGTTGCGGGAGATGAAGGTGCTCAATGAGAGCGACTGGGGGCGCAAGGTGCTGGCCTGGTTCCGCATGGAACTCAACAAGGACCGCCCCGACCTGCCCGGCCTGTTCGAACTGACCGGCGATGTGATCGACTTCATGCAGGAAGAGCTGCTGCGCATGCAGCTGGAGCGGCATCCGCCCGACTGGATCGTGACGCCCAACCTGAGCGAGTTCGGCATCTGGGACTACCACAAGGCCGAGGCGCTCATACAGGCCGGCTACGACGCCGCCCGCGCGCAACTGCCCTTCTGAACGGGGTCTCCCCCATTTTTGCCAGATGATTTTCTGGCCGCACCGGCGCGGGCGGAAAATGGCGGGAAAAACCACTCAAAACCCGTCCGAACGCCTCCTGATACGGGGTCTCCCCCATTTTTGCGGAACGCCGACTGAGCGCGCCGACGGCGATATGGAAAACCCTGGAAAAACCCGCCCTGACGCGCCTGTTGCCCGTTGCGGACGGGGTCTCCCCCGATTTTACCGAGCCGGTTGCCAACCGCACTGCCACGTCCCTGCAAACCATGCGAAAAATGCCCGGAACATGGGGTCTCCCCCGTTTTTACAGAATGACGCGCCGGCCACGCCGTGGCGAACCCCTCACAGACCTGCCCGAACGGCGTTGGGGACGGGGTCTCCCCCATTTTTGCGGAACGCCGGTCGAGCGCGCCGTCGACGTCAGGGAAAACGCCCGTATTTGGCAGGCGCATGGGCAGCTGGCGGGCTGGGGGATACGGCTTACGGTGACTTCGGGCAAACGGACGGGCGTGTCCGGCGTTGACGGCGGCTGACGACACGTGTCAGGCAAGCCGTCCGCGGGCCAGCGGGCGGTAGCGCACGCCCTCGGGACGGAAATCGCTGCGGTAGAGCACCACCTCTTCGACTGGCAGCCACAGGTCTGCATCTGCCAGTTCGACCGCCGACGGCGGAGTGGCCGGGCGGCCGCGGGGCCGTGCCAGCGAGATGTGGGGCCGGAAGCGCTGGCGAGGCTTGTCCACCCCTTCCACACCCTTGAGCAGCTGCCACACTTCGTCATGCAGCGCCTGCAGCATGAGGTTGCGACCGAACAGGGCGGCCAGTACGGCGGGATTGCGGCCATCCGGGAACAGGTCGATGGCCTCCACCGGCGCCTCGAAGGCACTCAGCTCGGGCAGTCCGGCACGAATGCGCAGCGCAAGCATCTCCGCCTGCGCCGGGGTCCAGCCGTCACCGAGGAACAGAGTGGTCAGGTGCAGGTTTTCCAGCGGCACCCAACGCAACGGCAGGTTTGTTTCATACGGCCGGGCAGCGTCAAACAGCGCCCGGCCGAGCGCCTCGGGCACGGGCACGGCCACAAACAGTCTCATGAGTTCTCCTCCGCAGCGGGGAAAAGCTCGGCCAGCGGCCGGGGCGGTTCGATGCCGTATCCCTGCACCAGATCGGCCCCCAGCTCTCTGAGTCGCTCGCAGTGGGCCTCGTCCTCGACGAACTCGGCCACGCTCCTGCAGCCCATGCGCTTCGCCAGCAGGATGGACGCCTCCACAACGGCCTGGTCGACAGGCGATTCGAGCAGATGGCGCACGAAGGTGCCGTCGATCTTGATGACCTGAACCGGCAGGGTGCGCAGATATTGGAGGGAGGACTGGCCGGTGCCGAAGTCATCCAGCAGAATGGTGCAGCCGGCGGAGGCCAGCTCACCGAGCACGTCCCGCGCCACCTCGATGCGTTCGATGGCAGCGGTCTCGGTCACCTCGAAGGCCAGCAGCGCAGAGGGGATGTCGTACTTTTCCGCCAGCGCCAGCAGGCGGCGGGCGGAACCGGCATCGCCCAGCGTGGCGCCGGAGAGGTTGATGGAGAAAGGATAGATGCTGCGCCCCTGCTCGGCCCATTCACGGTAGATGTGGCCATACAGGCGGAAAAGGTTTTCCACCACCCACAGGTCGATGTCCTGCGCCAGGCCGTAGCGTTCCGCCGCCGGGATGAAGTCCGCGGGTGAGACGAATTGGCCATCCTGGTCCTTCAGGCGCAGCAACACCTCGTGGCGGGCCGGTCCCAGACCGGACTTGAGCGGCTCGATGCGCTGGCCGTAGAGCTCGAACCTGTTCTCCTCCAGCGCCCACTGCAGCAGCGGGATGAGACTGGGCGCTTCCACACGCACATCGTCCCGGTCCAGATCGGCAATCCCGCTGCGATTGCTGTCCAGCAGCGACTTGATCAGCAGCGATCCCCGTCCCGTCGCCTGCTCCAGCGTCTCCTGCGGCCTGACGGACATGTGCCCCACCAGCACCTTGGGCGCCACCTTCTTGCCGCGTCCTTCCCCCTTGAGGGCGGACAGCTTCTCCAGCAGCCGCTCCGCCAGCTCGGCCGTGGCGGCGGCATCGCAGGGCACCAGCATGTAGAATTCACTGCTGCTGTGGCGCCCCACCACGGCCCGGCCACAGTGCTCCCGCCCCAGCGTGCGCATCAGTCGGGCCACCTGCAGCAGCAGCCGGTCCACGCTTTCACGCCCGATACTCTCGTTGAGCGCGCGCAGGTGCATCAACTCCACGATGATCAGACAGGCCGTACCATTTTTTCTGCGCGTCAGCAGGCGCCTGCCGGCATTCATGAAGCCACGGATGTTGAACACGCCGGTCGGCTCGTCGTGCGTAGCCTGCCAGCGCAGCTCCTCGATCATGCGCTGCTGCTCGTCCTTGACCTCCAGCACCACCAGTGCGCTGTGGCTGTCAGGAATGGGGGCCAGGCTCAGCTCCGCCCAGTGCAGCGTGCCATCTGGGAAACGCATGCGCACCAAGCCGTCCGAATGCCAGTTGATCCCCTCCTTCACCACGGCCTGAATGAGCGCCGCCAGCGTCTCGTCCGCATCCTCCAACTGGAACAGGCGGGTGAAATCATGCTTGTCCTCACGACTGGCCGCCTGTGACAGCAGCACCTGCATGCGGGCGTTGGCCTCCTGAATATGGCCTTCCGCATCCACCAGTGCCACCCCCTCCTGCAGCTCGGAAAACAGGGCCAGGCGCGTGCCTGCTTCCTTTTTCAGCGTGCGCATCCACCAGATCTGCATGCCCAGATAGGCAAAGAACAGCAGCGGCAGCGCCACCAGCGCCCACTGCCAGACGCGCGTATCACCACGAAGCTGCGCCAGCGCCATCTCCAGCAGCGAGGGCATCAGCAGTCCCACCTGAAGGCGCTGATCCCCCTCCAGCCATATCTCATGGGCATACACATGCCCCCGGCTCGGCTCAACCCGATCCAGAGTGAAGAAATCGCGCCAGGCCCGTTCATCGCTCAGCCTGATCAGCGCTCGTCCGTCCAGCACCCGCCCGCTCAGCCTGTCCGAACGCTGATTGAGGTTCCCCACCACGCACAGCCTTCCAACCGTCTCACCCTGATAGAACACCGGCTGACGCACCACTTCAAACAGATGGGGTGGCGACATCTGGAGTTCCTGCTTCGTGCGGCAGAGCGCATCCACCTGTCGGGAGAAGAGGTCTTCAAAAGTGCTCAGCGCCAGCCAGGCCCCGGGCTGGTCCTTCAGATAGACCGCCACCGCCATCGGCGTCCCTTCCATGCTGCCAAACAGCCTCAGACGATCATGGAGAATTTTCCTGAGCTGAGGACGCAGCCGCAGCCGCAGCGTTACCTGCACCGCGTTGCTGCGGGCCAGCAGCAGCGCATCCTCATGCACCAGCCGATGCTGCGCCTGCACCCGCTCGGCCAGCCCCCGGACCGACTGCATGGCCCGCTCGTTGGCCTGATCCAGCAGAATGCTGAAGGCGGCCAATACCGACAGCAGCAGCCCCATCAGAAACGGCAGGCTCCAGAACAGCGCCAGCTTCAGCCAGTTCATCGACCAGGTCATGGCTCCGCAAACACCTCATCCGCCGCCCACAGCAGGGTGGGTGGCAGGTCAATGCCCAGCGCTTGCGCGCGCCGGTAGTTGAACACGATGCCATACTCGTGCGCCGCCTCCAGCGGCAGGCTGCGAACCGGTCGTCCCGCCAGCAGGGCCGCCACCTTGCGCCCGGCCTGCCGTCCCATGGCGCGCATGTCCAGCGCCACGCCGCCTAAGCAGCCGGCCCGCACCAGAGCATAGCTCAGCGTCATCTCGGGAATGCGGTTGTGCGCCACCGTCCAGCGCACGATCTCCCG
>NZ_WFYD01000099.1 GCF_015490265.1 Sulfurivirga sp.
CCGTCGTGCCCGTGGCGTAGGTTTCACTTGAAACGCATTTCGTAAACGTTTTGAAGAACAACAGCTGTCATATAATCGTTTTGCAGGAAAAATAATCGTTTTGTAAAGGGCAACATGCTTTTTAACTCTCCACTGGGCTATGCCTGGCTGCAACAGCATTACCAGCTTCGCCCCTGCCCTCACTGGCGAAAACATGTGCGCCATACACAGGCCAGCAAGCAGATCGAGCGTGAAAACGGCCTGGAACGCGTGCGTCTGCCGGCAGCGCGCGCACCGGAAGAGGCACTGCTGCCCCAGCTGACCTTTGCATTGAAAAATGAAGGGCTCAATCTATGTCTGCTGGCACAGCTCTTTCGTCATCACATTCATCCGCAGACGGTCGCCGAATGGGTGCACGAACACCCCACCAGCAAACCCGTGCGGCGACTGTGGTTCCTCTATGAATGGCTCACGGAACGCAGAGTTCCGGCAGATGACCTTGCACAGGGCAACTATGTTCCCCTGGCCGATGAGTCGCTCTATTACACCGTGCCCGGCCAGCGTCACAGGCGACAGCGCATTCTGTTCAACCTGCCGGGAACCGCAGATTTCTGTCCGCTGATCCGACGCACACCGAAGCTTGACGCCTTTGATGACGAGGCATTCCGCAGGCGCTGTGAGAAAGTGATCAACCGCTATCCCCAGGCCTTGATGAAACGTGCCCTGGCCTGGCTGTTCACCAAGGAAACCCGCTCTTCATTTGCCATTGAGTCCATCACCCCCAACGCCACCCGCACTGAACGCTTCATCGCCCTGCTTCACCTTGCCGAAAAGGAAGACTTCTGCAGCAAGGAGGCGCTGATCGACCTGCAGAACCGCATCGTGGATGAACGCTTCGCCGATCATGATTGGCGAAGCTCGCAGAACTATGTCGGACAGACCACCCTGCGAGGAGAAAAGGTGCATTACGTGCCTCCCCCGCCCGATCAGGTGCCCGGCATGATGAACAGCCTGTGCCTCGCACACGGACGGATGGAAATGGGCAACTTCCCCGTTCTGGCCCATGCCGCAGCCGTCAGCTTCGGTTTTGTCTTTATCCACCCCTTTGAAGACGGCAACGGGCGCATTCATCGCTTTCTGCTCCACAACATCTTTGCCCGCCGCGGACTTGCGCCCGAAGGAGTCATCTTTCCCATTTCGGCGGTGATGCATCGGCGGCCAGACCAGTATGACGCGCTGCTTGAAGCCTTCTCACGGCCACTGATGCTGGAGCTGGACTATCAGCTGGACGAGCAGGGACGCATCAGCGTAGCGGTGCCTTTTCCGGAATACTACCGCTATCCGGATCTCACCCTGCAGACGGAAGGGCTGTTGGATTTCATGGAAGAAACGCTGGAAAAGGAGCTGACCGAAGAGCTGGACTTTCTTCAGCGCCATGACAGCGCACGGACGGCCCTGCGCGAAATCGTCGACCTGCCCGATCGGCAGCTCGACCTATTCATCCGGCTGTGCCTGCACAACAGCGGCAGACTTTCACGCACGAAGCGGGAAAAGTTCTTCGACATGCTTTCGGATGATGAAGTTCGGCAGCTTGAGGCCACCCTCAGAGAGCACTTCAACGATCAGAGTCCCGAATGACCGAACAGAGCCTGCTGACTTCGCTGGACGCCCTGACGGCGCTGCGGGCCGCCACCCGACAGCGCCGGCTGGCCTCCGTGCGCCAGCTGCTGGCCCGTCAGGGTGGCAGTCACAAGGTCATTCGCAAGGGGCGAGGCATGGAATTTGCCGAATCCCGCGCCTATCAGCCGGGGGATGAGGTGCGCCTGATCGACTGGAAACTGACCGCCCGCACCGGCAAGCCTCACACCAAGGTGTTTCACGAGGCCCACGAGCAGCCGCTGGTGCTGGCCATCGACCAGACGGGCGCCACTTGCTTCGCCAGCCGCAGGCAGCTCAAGGCCTCATTGGGGCTGAAAGCCGCCGCCGCGCTGGGGTGGACGGCACTGCACCAGGGCGAGCAGGTGGGCGGGCTGGTGTTCAGCGGACACACCCATGCCGTCATCCCGCCGGGACGGGGTGAACGGCCCCTGCTGAGCCTGTTCCATCAGGCCCTGCGGCTGCATGAAGCGCTGCGACCGGCGCCCCGTCAGCCTCAGCCCTGGCAGCGGGCGCTGGACGAGCTGACCACACTGGCCCCGGCTGGCGCGCGCATCATTCTGGTGGGCGACCTGCTCGCTCCGGGCCCCGGTGCCCTGGATCGTCTTGCGCAGTTGCGTCGCCGCCACAGTCTCCTGGCGTTGCACCTGTTCGACCCGCTGGAAGCCAGCCTGCCCGACCTGGGTGCCGTGCGCCTGCAATGGGGCGATACGGAACTGAATCTGGATCTGCACGACCGCAAGGTGCGCCAGAACTACGCGCTTGCCTATGCGCGGCAGTGGCAGCAGGTGCGTGAACGCCTGCTGGGGCTGCGCATACCGGCATTCAGCCTCTCCACCCATGAGGAGGCGCTCGACCAGCTGCTTGAAGATGGGGTGTTGCGATGAACGGCCCACCGCTGGACAAGATGGCCGACATCATCCTGCCCCCACCGGTGGGCTGGTGGCCGCTGGCGGAAGTGTGGTGGTTCATCATTGTGGGGACGCTGGGTTTCATCACCTGGGCGGTGTGGATGGTGTGGCGCAACTGGGCGCTGGACCGCTACCGGCGCGAGGCCATCAGCCGGCTGGATGAGATCGAACGGCAATGGCGCGCGGGCGAGCTGGACAACCCCATCGAAGCGACCAATCTGCTGATGAAACGGGTCGCAGTCACCGCCTACACGCCTGAGCAGCGCGGCACGCTCCACGGTGCGGAATGGGCTGCCTTCCTGCGCCGCAGCGCCGTGCGGGTGCAGGCGCCGGCTGATCTGGAGCGGCTGATCGAGCTGGCCTACCATCCGGATGTTTCACGTGAAACGGAAGCGGTGACGCACTTTCTCGCCTTCGCGCGGGAATGGATACGGAGGCATCACCAGTGATTCCCGATCTGGACTGGCAGGCGCTCACGCAACTGGAATTTCTCTGGCCTTGGGCCATCGCCCTGCTGCCGCTGCCCTGGCTGGTGCGCCAGCTGCTGCCCCCTGCTCCCCGTCAGGCTCCCCTGCAGGCCCCCACGCTGGTGGAGACGGCGCGCAAGGCGGTCAGGGAGACCCCGGAAAAGCTGCACCGCCGCCGTGTGCGCCGTCTGCCCATCCCGCTGTGGGCATGGTTCCTGTGGACACTGCTTGTGATCAGCGCCATGCGTCCCGTCTGGTACGCCACCCCCACACCCTTCACCCAGCAGGGCAAGAACATCATGCTGGCGGTGGACCTGTCCGGCTCCATGGAAAAGCCGGACATGCGCCTCGGTGGTCAGGCGGTGGACCGGCTCACCGTGGTCAAGACGGTGGTGGAAGATTTTGTCAGGCAGCGCAAGCATGACCGAATCGGTCTGGTGGTGTTCGGCTCGCGCGCCTTTCTCATCAGCCCGCTCACCTATGACCACGCCACCCTCCTGCGCCTGCTGAAGGAATCCCAGATCGGCATGGCCGGTGACAACACCGCCATCGGCGACGCCATCGGCATCGCTTTCAAGCATCTGCGCCATGTGCCGGGCGATCCGGTGCTCATCCTGCTGACCGACGGGGCCAACACCGACGGCGAGATCCAGCCGCTTGAGGCCGCGCGCGAAGCAGGCCGACAGGGGCTCAAGATCTACACCATCGCCCTGGGTCGCAGCGCCGGCATGGGCGGGGGGTACGACTATGACGAACAGACCCTGCGCAAGATCGCCCAACTGACCGGTGGGCGCTTCTATCTGGCCCGAAATCCGGATCAACTGCGCCAGATCTATGCAGAGATCAACCGGCTGGAGACCGTGCCCTATGACATTCACAGCCTGCGCACCCATACGGAACTGTTCATCTGGCCGCTGGGCGTGGTGCTGCTGGTCACCCTGCTGATCGGCTGGCGCCGGGGAGGCAACGGATGGATCTGAGCCAGTTCCACTTCCTGCGCCCGCTGTGGCTGCTGGCGCTCCTGCCGGTGGCACTGGTGGGCTGGCGCCTGCTCAGAAAACGGCATCCCCTCGGCCCCTGGGCGGAGGTGTTCGAAGCGCGTTTTCTCGCCCTGTTCAGCGCTGACACCACTCCGCGCAGCAAGGCGCCCATCTCGGCGCTGCTGGCACTGTGGACGCTGATGGTGCTGGCGCTGGCCGGCCCCACCGTCAGCCAGAAGATCCTGCCCGCCCACAAGGTGCGCAGCGCCACCGTCATCGTGCTGGACCTCTCCCTCTCCATGCTGGCGCGGGACCTGCCTCCTTCCCGCATCGAACGGGCCCGCTTCAAGCTGCACGACCTGATCACCCGCCACCCGGAGATGCGCTTCGGCATGGTGGCCTACGCCGGCTCCGCCCATGTCATCACCCCCATCGCCGAGGACAGCGCCACCCTGCTCAACCTGCTGCCCAGCCTCAATCCCCTCATCATGCCTCGACTCGGCAGCCGTCCCGATCTGGCCATGGAAGAAGCGCATCGTCTGTTCACAGGCAGCCGCATCGAACGGGGCCACATCATCTGGGTGACGGACGACCTAGATCATGAAGAGGCCCTGCGCCGTTTCTTCAAACGGCACGACTACACCCTCTCCATTCTGGCCGTCGGCACCCGGAAAGGCGCGCCCATTCCCCTGCCCAACGGCCAGTTTCTCAAGGATACGCGAGGTCGAAAGATCATCGCCCGCCTGCCGTGGCAGCGTCTTGAACCCTTTGCACAGGACGTGGGCGCGCGTCTGACGCCGCTTACCCTCGGTGATGAGGATCTGGACTGGCTGCTGCCGCACGAACGGATCGCCAGAGCCGCCGACAGCCAGCAGAAGGTGGTGCAGTGGCAGGATCTCGGTCCGTGGCTGGTGTTGCTCGCGACCGTGGCCGCCGCCTTCGGCTTCCGCCGCGGCTGGCTGTTTGCGCTGGCATTTGTCATCCTGCTCCCCGCTCAGCCCTCGCCGGCGCTGGCGCAGGAGGAAAAGACCCTCTCCGACTGGCGGGACATCTTCCGCACGCCGGATCAGCAGGCATGGCGCCAATGGCAGCAGAAGCACTACGGCCGCGCCTGCGATCTCTTCGAAGACCCGGCCTGGAAAGGCGCCGCCTGCTACCGCGCCCACCGATATGAAGACGCCCGCCGCGCCTTTACCCGGGACAACACCGCCCGAGGCGCCTACAATCTGGGCAATACCCTCGCCCGCATGGGCGACTGGCAGGGCGCCCTGCGCGCCTGGCGTCAAGCTCTCCAGCTGGACCCGACGCTGAAACAGGCGGAACGGAATATCCGCCTGCTGGAAGAGTGGCTGCATCAACAGCGAAGAAAAAAGCTTCAACATCCCTCCTCCTCCGCCAACGGACGACGTCCGGGCGGGAAAAACGCATCAGCTCTGCCTGCCCAGTCCTCTCCAGACAACCGGCACAACCCGAAAAAAGAGACAAAAGAGACAAAAAAAGTGCCAGAACCCCCGAAAACCGGCAAAAAAAAAGGGGCGTCGCCGCCAGCTGAAACCGCATCCGCCAAAAATGGGGGAGACCCCGTCTCCAACGGCAAAAAACAGGCATCTGGTGACAAAGCCGCCAGCCGTCCCGCTGGCGTTAAATCCCACACCCTGCCCGGTGGTGGACAGACCCCGTCGAAACGGGGCAGGAGCGACACCACCGGGAAGAACGACGGCAGCACCCGCTGGCTGCGGCTCATTCCCGATCAGCCGGGACTGTTCCTGCAGCGCAAGTTCGAATACCAGCTGCAGCAACAGGGAGGTGGCGCGCAAAAGGAGAACAAGACATGGTGAAAATGCTGCTCATGCTGCTGCTGAGCGCGTTTGCCCTTTCTGCCCGGGCAGCCAACCTGTGCGTGCAGGCGGATCACAATCCCGCAGAAGTGGGCGATGTGGTCACCCTTGATGTGGAACTGACCGGCCTCAAACTGACTGACGAACCTCCACCCGATCCGGATTTTTCCCGCTGGCTTGGAAACAACTTCAAACTGCTGGGCACAAACCGAACCCTGCAGGTGACCGACAGCAACGGACAGATGGGCAAGCAGGTGCAGTGGAGCCTTCAGGTCCTCCCACGCCATGCCGGCGACCTCACCCTGCCACCACTCGACATCAATGGCACCCGCAGCGAACCGCTGACGCTGAAGGTCACCCCCATGCCGGACGCACTGCGCAGGAAGCCGGACTTTCTCTTCACCAGTCGCCTGGAACCGGTCAGCCCCTATGTGCGCCAGATGGCGCGTTACACCGTGCGCCTGCTCTACCGGGGCGAACTGATCAACGGCGTCGTCTCCCCGCCTGCCGTGCCCGATGCCCGGCTGGAACGGCTGAGCGACCAGCTGGTGTTCCGCAAGGTGGTGGACGATGCCGTCTATACCGTCTATGAATGGCGCTATGCCCTGTTCCCCCGGAAGGCCGGCAGCCTGACCCTGCCGCCCCAGACCCTCAACGGCCAGCTCTATGTAAACCGTCGGCTCACGCCCGTTCAGGCACGCACCCAGCCCATCAGCGCGCAGGTGCGACCCGTGCCATCCCAGTGGCCCAAGGGCCACAGCTGGCTGCCGGTGCGTGACCTCACCCTCAGCTTTCGCTGGGCGGACCGGCCGAAACAGCCTAAAACCGGTGACACCATGCTGCTGGAGGCCACGCTTACCGCCCACGGCATCCGTGGCGCCCAGCTGCCGGATCTCACCTTCACCCCCCCTGCCGGGCTGCGCCTCTACGCCGACCCGCCGGAAAGCCAGACCTTCAGGCGTGACGACGACCTTGTGGGCCGGAAAACCTTCCGCTGGCTGTTTCTGCTGGAAAAACCGGGCGAGCACACCCTGCCCGCCCTCCGCCTGCCGTGGTGGGACGTGAACACCGACCGCCTGCGCTGGGCCGAACTGCCAGCCCAGACCTTCCATGTGGCCGGCGCAGACGCAC
>NZ_WFYD01000100.1 GCF_015490265.1 Sulfurivirga sp.
CAGAAGACCTTCTGCCCGAGCTGATCACGCCTGCAGGCGCAGGCGTGTCTGCCACGCCTGCCGCGCCTCGATGCCCGCCGCCACCAGCGGGTTGTCATTCACCACCTTCCCAACCCGCTTCTCTGCCGTCCGGCCAATGCCCTGTCTGTCCGTGGCTGACTCATCCTCTGCGCCACCAACCTCGCGCCGAGACAGTTCGACCGCAGCCTGAGCCATCTGCTGCGCCGCCAGTGCAGCCACCCGCTGATCCTGTGGGGACGGCTCCGCCGGCGCCAGTGCCGCCCGCTGCACCACCTGCATCTTGGCGATGGTCTCCTCCGGCGTGCGCCCCGGAGAGACATCAATGCCCACCTCTCCGCCCACGGCATACTGGCGGCCATCCGGACCGGTCTCATAAGTCAACTGCATGCCGGAGGTGGCATACCCGCCCGCGGCGGCCAGATGCGCCATTTCATGAGCCCGCACCTCCCGGTCACGCGCCCTGAGCCGCTCCAGCTGCCGCTGAGCCTCCGGTGACAGGCTGGTTCGGTCACTCTGCCCGCGCCTCTTTCCTTCCAAAGATGCCGGCGCCTGCACAGAAGTGTCCGCCCGCTTCGCAGACGCAACCGCACCCTCTTCCGCCCCTGCAGGCGGAAGCACGCTGAGCCCATGCTGCGGCACGGCAAGAACGGAGACCTTTGCATTGTCCATGATTTCATATATATCAAACACTTGCGCGGGCAGGCAACTTTTTTCTCAAGTCTCCCCGCCTACTGCCGTTAACCTGTTTGAACAAAGGAGCAAGAATCATGGACATCAGCAATGTCTCACCCGGCGCCGTCGTCTCAGCCGTGATGGCTCAGCAGGAAGCCAGCGTGCGTCAGAGTGCCCAGATCACCATGTTCAAGAAGGCGCTGGACATGCAGACACAGGGCATCCTGCAACTGATCGCCTCCGTGCCGGGCAACCCCCGCGCCGGACTGCCGGATCATATCGGCCAGAACATCAACACGACAGCTTGAAGCACTTTCGGGCGCCGGGTATGCTGGCGCCATGCCCGACACTCAGCTTAAAACCCACCTTGAGCGCGCCACCCGCATTCTGAAGCAGGTGAGCGTTCCACACCTGCCGCAGGAACTGCTGCGACTGCAACAGGAACTTCAGGCGCGCTATCCCAACAGCGTCACCATGGCCCAGCTGATCGCCCGCAACCCCGAACTGCTCTCCTCCTTTCTGGAACTGGCCAACAACACCCTCGATCCGGACCCGCCTCTGAAGGACGCCCGCTCCGCGGTCAATCTGCTGGGACTGGAGGAGGTGGGCAATGTCTTTCTGGCCGCCAGCCTTGAAGAGGTCGTGGCCCAGACACGCGAGGAGAAAGCCATCATACGGCATGGCGCGCGGGCGGGCATTGCGGCAGCCGAGCTGAGCTACTGGGTGCCGGAGGTGAGCCGGGCGGACGCCTATCTGTGCGGGCTGGTGCAGAATGTGGGCGGCATCTTCATGCTGCGCGCCGGACTGCCCTACTACCGCCACTTTCACCGCCAGCTCAATCACCCGTTCACCGCTTATGAAACCGAACTGGCCGAACATGGCACGGCGCACACCTTCGTTGGCGCCATCGTGGCCCGCCACTGGCACATGGACGAGACGGTGGCCGAAACGCTGCTGTGGCATCATGACCGCCAGCTGCTGACCGGCTCGCTCCAGGCTTCAGAGGCGGTGCGCCGGCGGGTGGCGCTGGTGGTGCTGGCCAACTACATCGTCACCACCACACTGGGCGAGGCCTTCCTGAGCGAGGAGCTGAGCGAAAGCCGAGAACTGGCACAGAAGGTGCTTCACCTGCCGGAGCCGGCTCTGCAGGCGGCCACCGCCGCCACCCTCAAATGGGGCCGCAGCGCGGCGCTGGTCAGCGCTTCCCATTGAATACGCGTAGCGGAGACTTTAGGCTATTGCAAAAAAATTAAAAGAACTCGAACCATGAAAGATTTTCTGCACGAGGCCGTATCCCTGCTGCGCTCCATTCACGTCCCCTCCCTGCCGGAAGAGATCATCCGCCTGAAGGAGGAGCTCAACAAGAAATACCCCAACACCGTCACCATCGCCAGACTGATCAGCAAGAATCCGGAAATCCTCAACCACTTCCTCAAACTGGTCAACGCCAACCTGACCGACACGGACGAATACATCCGCGACGCCCAGGCTGCCGTCAACATCCTCGGCATGCAGGAGATCTACAACATCTTCACGGCTTCGGCCTTTTCCAGATTCATCGCCAAAACGACAGCCGAGCGGGACATCCTCAAACATGGTGCAAAGACAGGTGTCGTGGCCGCAGAACTGGCTTCTTTCACCGGCACCGTGACACGCTCCGAGGCCTATCTGGCCGCCCTGGCCCAGAACATGGGCGCCATCTTTCTGCTCAGGCTGGAACGGGACGGGTATGAGGAAACCTTCTTCCAGCAGATGGCCTGGCCGTTTAAGGCCTATCTGGAGGAGGCCAAGATCATGCAGACCACTCATGCCTATGCGGGCGTGATTGTGGCCAGGAAATGGGACATGCCGGCGGACATCTATCAGGCCATCCTGCTGCACCATGACGAGCAATTCATCGGCAAGACGGCCAACCATCCCAAGGTGCGCATCCTGGTGGCGCTGATCATGATGAGCAACTATCTGGTCAGCGCCAGCCTTGGGGAGAACTACATGACCAGCGAGATCAAACGCATGCGCCAGCTGGCGCAGACGGTGCTGGAGTTGCCGAACACCGCCACCCGCAGCGCCACCAATATGCTGCTCAAATACTGCGACAAATAGCCTATGCGCCGCCCTGCTGTTCGGCGGTCAGGCGCTCGAAGAAATAGTGTGCCAGCGCGATCACAGCCAGCATGGGGGCGAACAGCCCCATCAGCGGCAGCATGGAGAGCAGGTAGAACACCATCAGCACCAGGGTGGGCGTCCAGTTGGTCAGCGGTTTCTCACGCTCGAACATCTCCTGCGGCAGAATGACGCTGCCCACATCCAGCACCATGGAATAGCGGAAGAACAGAAAGCCCAGCCACCAGAACCACACCACGTTGAGCAGCGGCACGAACAGAATGGGCAGAGTGATGATCAGCAGCAGCAGCAGGCCGAGGCCGTAGAGGGCCAGCTTGCCGATCATGCCCCACATGCTGCCGTGGCCGTGGTATTCCAGTCCCGCGTAATGGCGCTCGTGCACCACCTTCACCAGTGTCTCGGTCATGAAGCCGGCCACCAGCATGGCGAACAGCAACACCAGATAGCTGCCGATGAGCACGCTCAGCACACCGGCGGTGACGGTGACCACCGCACTGATGAGCCACACCAGCAGCGCACCGATGATGGGAATGCTCTGCACGCTCTGCTGAGCGCTGTCGAGCCACTGATGCAGCTCGATCATCATGGGTGACTGTTGCAGCCAGTCGCTGGTGAGCACCAGCCCGAACAGCCCGTAGCCCAGCAGCGACACCAGCACGATGCCGGCCGCCAGCGGAATGAACAGGCGCATCAGGATGCGCGGGTCGCGCAGATCGCCCAGCGTGCGCAGCAGAATGTCCACAACCATGGGGTCTCCCCTGTTTTTGCAGGATGCCGGTCAGCCCGGCGGAAAAATCGTCGAAATTCCTCAGAACAGATCGGTCTGCAGGCGCCCTTCCGCCTTGAGCGCGTCAAAACCCGCATCGCCAAGCAGCTGCCGCAGCGTATCCAGCACCGCAGGGCCCATGCCACGCTTGTCGCCGCACAGATAGACATGGGCGCCCTCACCGATCCAGGCGCGCACCTCACCCGCGTGCTCGGCCAGACGGTGCTGCACGTAGATTTTCTCAGCCTGATCCCGGCTGAAGGCGGTAGTGAGCCTGAGCGCGCCATCATCCACCCAGTGCTCCAGCCGCTCACGGCACAGGAAGGTCTTCTCCCGGCGGGTCTCGCCAAAGAACAGCCAGTTGCCGCTGCGGGCGCCTGTAGCCACCCGGTCGGCCACAAAGCCCATGAAGGGCGCCAGCCCCACCCCCGCACCGATCATGATGATGGGCGTGTTCCCATCCTCCGGCAGTCTGAAGTGGGGGTTGGCCTGAATGCGGCCAAGCACCCGGTCGCCCGGCTCAAGATGCGCCAGCGTCCAGGTGGCCGCACCTGGGTGCTCCCGGTCGCACACCTGGTGCACCACCTCGCGAAAGAGCAGATGCACCTGGCCAGGCGTAGCCCGCCATGAAGAGGCGATGGAATAGAAGCGCGGCGCCAGCACGGACAGCTGCGGCAGCAACTCCAGTCCGAGCGCGCGGGCTTCTGGATAATCGCACAGCAGATCCAGCAGGTTGCGTCGGGCGGCCCAGGCGGCCATCTCGGCACGGTCCGCCCATTCGCCGATGCCGAATGTCCGCTTGAGGCGGTTGAGGAGCGCCGGGTCCAGCTGGGTGATTTCCAGATGCCGACCGAGCGCCTCGGCCGCGGTCACCTCACCGATACGGCGCAGCGCCACCCGCTCATGCCCGCTGAGCGAGAGCGCCCGCAGCACATCTTCCACCACCCGCGGAGGGTTGACCGGCTGCACCAGAAACCAGTCGCCGGGCGCGTAGGCCTCCTCGCATGCCAGCTTCAGACACCAGACCCGCTTGTCCGCACCCGGCGCGCTCTGACGCTCCAGAGCCAGCACGGAAAAATGCTGCATCGTCTTCATGAGCGCCATTCTGCCCCACGGTCGGGCAAAAGAAAAGGGGCCGCAGCCCCTTCCTTATGCAGCGTCCTACTGAGTCAGCCGCGCCATCAGCAGTTGCACCCATGGCAGGGTCACCGCCACGGTGACGCCGGCCACCAGTCCGCCCACCAGCCCCATGGCCAGCTGGGGCAGCACTGTCTGCTCGGCGATGTGGATCTTCTCCACCTTGCGGTTGATCAGCTCGAAGGCCTCGATCTGGCGCTTCATCAGGCCGTTGAGGGTATGGATCTGCTTGTAGAGCAGCTTCTGCTGGCTCTCCAGCTGCTTGCCGCCGTTACGGCTCACCGTCTCGGCCTGACGCAGCTGCCGGGCCAGCTCGCCGATGGCCGCGTCCATCTGACGCACCAGATCGTGCACCGCCTTCTTGTCCTCCACCAGCCACTGCAGGTCGGGCGGAATCTCATCCTGCTGCGGCTCCATGTCCGCCATGCCGTTGCGGCGCTGCTGCTGGGCCATGGCCGCCTCCAGCAGCGCCTTCTTGGGCTTGAGCGGGTCCACCTGCGAAAGATCGATCGGCATGGTCACCTCCTGTCAAAAATCCGTCACCTTTTTCGCTGTGCTAACCTATTGGCAACCTCCGTGCCAACAGGAAATCACGCCCATGACCAAATACATCGGCGCCCATGTCTCCGCCGCCGGCGGTGTGGCCGAAGCGCCCGTCAGAGCCCATGCCATCGGCGCCACCGCTTTTGCCCTGTTCACCAAGAACCAGCGCCAGTGGCATGCCAAACCCCTGACGGAGGACCAGATCACCCTGTTCCGCCAGCGCTGTCGGGAACTTGACTACGGCCCCCGCCAGATCCTTCCCCATGACAGCTATCTGATCAATCTGGGCCACCCGGAAGAGGACAAGTGGCGCAAGTCGCTCGACGCCTTCATCGACGAGCTGAGCCGCTGCCACCAGCTGGGCATCCGCATGCTCAACTTCCATCCCGGCAGCCACCTGCGCCAGATCAGCGAATCCGCCTGTCTGGCCCGCATCGCCCGCGCCATCAACACGGCGCTGGAACAGGTGCCGGAGGTCATCGCCGTGCTGGAAAACACCGCCGGACAGGGCTCCAACGTGGGCTGGCGCTTCGAGCAGCTGGCCGAGATCATGGACCAGGTGGAACAACCCGACCGGGTGGGCGTTTGCATCGACACCTGCCACGCCTACGCCGCCGGCTACGACCTGCGTGACGACTACGAGGGGGTCATGCGTCAACTGTGCAACACCGTGGGACAGGCAAAAGTGCTCACCTTCCATGTTAATGACAGCAAGGGGGCACTGGGCAGCCGACTGGACCGCCACCACAGCCTGGGAGAAGGCCTGCTGGGCTGGGAGCCCTTCCGCCGCCTGATGCAGGATCCCCGCTGGGATGGCCGCCCCTTCATCCTCGAAACCATCGACCCCGAACGCTGGCCGGCGGAAATTGCACAACTGAAACAGTTCATGCACAATGCAGACAAAGAGGAGCAGGCATGACACGCGAACACTTCATCGAATTCCTGCTTGACGCGGACATTCTCAAACTGGGTGAGTTCACCCTCAAATCCGGCCGCAAAAGCCCCTACTTCTTCAACGCCGGGCTCATCAACACCGGCGCCCAGATCAGCCAGCTGGCCCGGGCCTACGCAAGCACCATCGCCACCTCCGGCATCGGTTTCGACGTGCTGTTCGGCCCCGCCTACAAGGGCATTCCGCTGGCGGCCACCACCGCCATGGCACTGGCGGAATTCCACCAGATCGACCCGCCATTCGCCTACAACCGCAAGGAAGCCAAGGACCATGGCGAGGGCGGTCGCATCGTGGGTGCGGAACTGAAAGGACAGGTGCTCATCATCGATGACGTCATCACCGCCGGCACCGCCATCCGCGAGTCCATCGAACTGATCCGGGCCGAAGGCGCCCGGCCTGCCGGAGTGGTCGTCGCCCTCGACCGCAAGGAAAAGGGTCAGGGCGAGCTGTCCGCCATTCAGGAAATCGAACAGGAATTCGGCATTCCTGTCATCAGCATCGTCACCATCGACGACATCATCGACTACCTGGCCCGGCGCAGCCATGAATACGGCGAACTGATCGACGCCATGCGCCAATATCGACAGCAATATGGAGTGAACGACTGACCATGGGCACCCCGTTGCGAGAACTGCTCATCATCCGCCACGCCAAATCCGACTGGTCCGACGACAGCCTCGAAGACTTTGACCGCCCCCTTTCCGACAAGGGCAAAAAACAGGCCTGCAAGATGGGCCACTGGCTGGCCGAGCACGACCTCATCCCCGACCTGATCATCGCCTCACCCGCCCAACGGGCGCAGCAGACCCTCTCACGCATGACCCGCCACTGGGACACCAAACCGGACATCATCGAAGAATCCCGCCTCTATGAAGCGGACCTCGACACCCTGCTGGACATCGTGCGCCATCTGCCCGACCGGCACCGCATCGCCATTGTGGGCCACAACCCCGGCCTCGAAGACCTTCTTGGCTGGCTCACCGGCAACAACGAGGACGGCCGCCTGTCCACCTGTGCCATCGCCCACCTCATCCTGCCCGGCGACCTGTCACAGCTCAATGCGGGAGAAGCCAAGCTCACCCAGAAGATCACCCCCAAATCCGCCTGATTGGCTCATAAATTCTTTTTTCCCAGCAACAAAAGCATTAGAATATTGCAACGAAAATCATGCGGCCATCGCATGACCCTTTCCGACAGGCAATTCACAGGAGTATGCTCATGAAAAAGACGATCATCGCCACAGCTCTGCTGACACTGGCCGGCAGCGCCTACGCTGCGCCCAAAGGCGACATCATGGCCAACGGCACCGACGCCTACGCCATTGACACCGAAGGACGTGTAGTACGCGACAACTTCGGCGGTTGCGTGCGCTCCATCCACTGGACCAAGGAAACCGCCATCCCCGCCTGTGAAGGCTGGCCGGAACCCAAGCCCGAGCCGAAAGCCGCTCCCGCTCCGGCCCCCATGCCCAAGGCAGAACCCAAGCCTGAACCCAAGGTGGAAGCCAAGCCTGCGCCCAAGGAAGAACCCTTCCCCGTCTTCCGCGGCCTGTTCAAGACCAACAGCGCAGAGCTGTCCGATGACGCCTTCGGCAAACTCGACATGATCGTCGACTACCTGAAAAAGCATCCCGACATGCGCATCCGCGTTGAAGGCTACACCGACAGCACTGGCAACGCTGAATACAACAAGAAGCTGTCCCAGAAGCGCGCCGAAGCCGTCAAGGCCTACCTGGTCAAGCAGGGCATCAGCGCTGACCGCATCGAGGCTGTGGGCTACGGTGAGGAAAACCCGGTGGCCGACAACAGCACACCGGAAGGCCGCCAGGCCAACCGCCGCGTGGAAATCAAGCCGATCAAATAAGCGCTCTTGGTTTCACTCAGAGAACAAAGCCGGGCCTCGCCCGGCTTTTTCTTTGCCCGAATTCCAGGCACAAAAAAGCCGCCCGAAGGCGGCTTGATTTCAAGAATTAGCCTCTTGATCAGAAGTCATACCGCAGAGAAACGGTATAGCCGATTTGAGAGTGCTTGGTTTTCAGGTCTGTTGTTGCATTGACCTTAACTGTGTCAGATGTTTCAGGGGCATATACAATCGCGGCATCAATGCCCATCTTATCGGTAAGCTTATACCCGCCACCAAGTGTAAAGTGGTTTTCAACCGTACCCGGGAAGAACAGATAGTTGAAGAAATTGAGTGTCAACCCCTTGGCACCAGATGTCAGACCATTCTTCTTGATCGGATTGGAGCCATGATTGAAGCCAGCGCCCACCCAGTAGCCATTACCAGAATACTTGATGCCCGCAGCAACAACGTTTTGATCTTCCCAGCCAAACTGCTTGTAGCCCTTGGCATCACCCCACTTGATCTGCTTGAAGTCCGCCGTCATCAGCAGATTGCCCATGTTGTAGGCCACGCCTGCACCCAGAACGGCCGGCTGTTCAAGGTCGTCACTCATAGTTCCACCCAGATAAGGGGCAAAAGGTGCTGAAGCGACAGACAACTGGTTCTTGTAGGTCATCTTGATCGGTGAATCATAGGAGACACCTACTGTCAGGTTATCAGTCACATCAAAGCTGACACCAAGGATGAAACCGAAACCAAAATCCTGATCCATGCCGGACCCGACAGTATTGGTTCCTTGCTTGTAGTTGATATCCAAAGCACCATACTGCAGAACAAGACCAGCCCCAATGTTGAAACCACTGCCCACATTGAAGGCAACAGAGGGCACAAACTTCATCAGCTGCAGAGTAGATTGAGCTTCATACAGATTGGGCTCACCAGAATGATCTACACCCATACCGGCGGAACCAAACATGCCAATACCCCAAGCGAATCCATCACCATCGCTGTTTACGATGGAGACTTCGGGAATCACATTGGTATCCGCCTTGGAGGTATGGTCATACCCCATGGCAGGATAGCCCGTGTTGACGGAAGGCTTGAACAGCGTGCCGCCAAAGGAAATTTCGGTCTTCTTCGCCTTGGCCAGCAGCGCCGGGTTGGTCAGTGCGTTCTCGGAGCCAAAGAAGGCGGCAGTGCCGGTCCCGCCCAGCGCGCGAGACTGCGCACCCAGTCCAATCAGCATGTCACCATTGGTCGCAAAAGCCGGTGTGGCAGCCAGTGTGGCCGCAGAGATGGCCAGTGCCAGTGTGGTCTTCTTCATCATCGGTTGTCCTCTCTTTTGTCGTTGTGAAATCTTCATTGCGCAAGGCAAATGTCCTGCCTACTATGCAGACAACCGCTCCAGATTGAAAATCAGACTTTTTAATCGGCGAATAATGAATAACTAATGCATTTTTTAGATCTTCAACTTCAATAACTTAGAACTTGTATCAGAATTTCATGTTATTCTTATTCCTCTGTTCCCAGCTCAACATTCTGGCCTTGCATGCCACGCCAAAAGCAAACCCGCCCAGCGTCCCATCACTGCGTATCACCCGGTGACACGGCACCCGCCAGATAATGGGATTTCGCTTCAACGCCTGCGCCACCGCCCGTTGTGCGCCCGGTCGGCCAACCCACTCCGCAAGTTCACCATAGCTGACCGTCTCACCTATGGGAATGGTCATGGCCGCCTCCCACACCCTGACCTGAAATGGCGTCCCCTGTAGCTCCAATGGCATACGATTGAACACCTCCCATGTCAACTTGCCTGCACATGTGGGGGGCGTTCCCACTGCTGCCCGTACCAGGCGTCCGGCCTCAATCTGCGCCCACAGCAGCGGAACCCCCTCAGGCACGGCAACCTGAAACATCCCTTCTATAATATGCGCCATGCAACCCTCTCTGATCCGTCAAAGGCTTCTGCGCGATAGCCGCCCGGCACTCCAGCGGCTGCTGGCCCGACATGCCTTCTGGGACGAAGACGCTCAAAAACTGATTATAGACCTCACACCCTTCCACGCCGGACTCATGCCCGTCAGCCTGCCCGGCTGGGAGCAGCTTGTCGGCTGGCAGGGCAGGGCACCTGAACTGCCGGACTGGCCGTTGCTCAACTGGCCCGCACAACCGGCTGTGCAACGCTGGCGTCGTCACATCCCGCAATGGGTGGAAGATACACTCCTTCGACTCCCCCGATCTCACCAGCTCAAGCTGCTCTATCTCAGCGCCCGCTATCCTCAGATGCTGGAACTGCTGGAAAAAATGCCGGTACTGGCTTGGCGCATTGCCGCCAGTGGCATGGATGAACAGACACTCCGAACACTGTTCCCCAAACCACGCACCTTCATTAACGCTTCAGTCGGCTGGCCTGCGGAGCGTGCAGCCCTCCGCTTTCTGCAAAGACTGCGCCTGCGCCGCATGGATGAAGAAATGATTGCGCAGGTGGAAACCTGTCTCAACGAACCGAACACCCTTCACAGATCGGTAGAACTGCCACGCATCAACAGCATGGCATTGACCCTCGCGGCCAACTTCCCCGATCTGGTGGCCACCCCGCTCCATCACAGCCTCGCACGCCAACCCTGCCGTCCGGAACAGTGCCGTCAGATGCATGCATTGATTGAAGATGCCCTCAAACTGGCCAAATGGCTGGACAAGGACATTACACCCATTCAGAACGCACGTTTCTTAGTGGAAATCGAGGACCTGTATTCCCAATGGCTCGCGGAAGCCATGGAAAAAGGCATCAACTGGACGCGCAAAAACACCGACCTTGCAAAAATAGGGGAGACCCCGTCAGACTGGCATCAGCTTTCAGAAAGAGAGCTTGACGAAAGCATAGCAGTGAGCGCTCATGCTTTCTTTATCGAACACTCAGAAGGGGCTCGGCTCTTCAGACATGCCCAACACCCCATCGTTGTTGCACTCATGCCGGACGGCACCCTTGTCGCCCGCACCTCGCACAATCGGCTCCCCACTCCCGAACAGCAAGCATGCATTGCGCTATTCAAAGCGAAACTCATGCAGACCAACGGCTGATCACGCCGTTAAACCTTCTCGCATATTCATTCATCAGGTTGACTCATGCCCGCCAGGAAATTCGCTCTTAAGCCACAAACGCCTATCGGGAACGACGACCGTGGGAAAAAGAACAAGAAGAAAATGTGGCCGTATCGCAACAGTCATGAAGGGGAACAAAAAAACCCCCTGCCTGTTTGGGCAGGGGGTTTGTTATGGATGAGGCTGGGGATGACCTACTCTCGCATGGGACCTCCCACACTACCATCGGCGCTGGCGCGTTTCACTTCTGAGTTCGGGATGGGATCAGGTGGTTCCACGCCGCTATGGTCCCCAGCCAATTGGGGAGGGAGGAAGCTTCCGCTTCCTCCCGATGTTCGGAACAGATCTCTTTTTTCATTCAGCCCGGTTTCGGGGCAGGTCACTTTTTGAGCTGTATGACCAAGCCTCACGGGTCATTAGTACCGGTTAGCTTCACGCATTACTGCGCTTCCACACCCGGCCTATCAACGTGGTGGTCTTCCACGGCCCTTCAGGGATCTCGAGGATCCAGGGAGAGCTTATCTTGGGGCAGGTTTCCCGCTTAGATGCTTTCAGCGGTTATCCCTTCCGAACGTAGCTACCCGGCAGTGCCGCTGGCGCGACAACCGGAACACCAGAGGTTCGTCCACTCCGGTCCTCTCGTACTAGGAGCAGCCCCCCTCAACTCTCCA
>NZ_WFYD01000101.1 GCF_015490265.1 Sulfurivirga sp.
GCCCCCTCCGCCGCCGCCACCGGGCTACGGTCGCTGAGCGGCATCCATTTGAAAGCGAAAAGCCCCGGCTGTCAGCCGGGGCTTTTTCATGTCTGGCATCTTTGGGTG
This sequence comes from Sulfurivirga sp., assembly GCF_015490265.1. Lineage (GTDB taxonomy): Bacteria > Pseudomonadota > Gammaproteobacteria > Thiomicrospirales > Thiomicrospiraceae > Sulfurivirga. Next base: position 109 of record NZ_WFYD01000101.1, read on the forward strand.
CTCAGTGGGTGCGGGTCAGATGTTCCACGACGGTTACATAATCCTGTGGTGGTTGCTTGAGCTGCACGCCGATGTGATAACCGTTTTCCATGGTGTCGATGCAGTGGGCGACAAAGCCCTCCAGGTCATAGTCATGGTAACGGTGGTCTTCCGGGTCTTCCAGTTCCAGATGCACGGCCAGCGGCGCCCCCGGGGGCAGCGGCTTTTCGGCGAAGAAGCCGACGCCGTTGAAGCTCACGTCCGAGGTGGTGCCGAATACTTTCTCTTGCGAAGGAACCTCGGCCAGAATGGAGTGGTTGACCGGGATGCGCGGGGCGCTGCGGCGTTCCTGAATCTGAGTCTGTGCCATGACGGTGGCCTTCTCCTGAAAAGCGAATAAACAGGTATCTGTGACTTTTGGGAAAGCCTATACAAAAAGCTGATGGGAAACAAGAGAGAAATGGAGGGAGTTGGTGCGGATGGTGAGAGTCGAACTCACACGGGTTTTACCCCACAGAGACCTGAACCCTGCGCGTCTACCAGTTCCGCCACATCCGCACACTGGTGAGATGCCGCGTATTATACTTGCCGAATTGAGCTTGTAAACCCCTTGGGAGACAAAAAATGGCGCTGGAAGCATATGAGGACGTGATGCCCATTGTGGCGGCTTCCGCCTGGGTGCATGAGGCGGCCACGGTCATCGGACGCTGCACGCTGGGCGATGAGGTGAGCGTGTGGCCGGGGGCGGTGCTGCGCGGAGATGTGAACACCATTGAGATCGGGGCGCGCAGCAATATTCAGGATGGCACCGTGGTGCACGTGACCCACGAGAGCGAGGTGACCCGGGGCGCGGCCACCGTGGTGGGCAAGGATGTCACCGTGGGGCATCGGGCGGTGCTGCACGGCTGTACCATCGGAGATCGCTGTCTGGTAGGCATGGGGGCCATCGTGCTGGACGGTGCCGTGGTGGAGCCGGAGGTGATGATCGGCGCCGGTGCGCTGGTGCCGCCCGGCAAGCGGCTGGAAAGCGGCTGGCTCTATGTGGGCACGCCGGCAAAGCCGGTGCGCCGTCTCACCGATGAGGAACGCGCTTTCTTTTCCTATTCCGCACGCCATTATGTGGAACTGATGCGGCGCTATCGCGACAAGAACTGACCTGTGTTTTGCCATGGGGTCTCCCCCATTTTTGCGGTGCGCCGTGCCGGCTCGGCTCGGATGTGTCCTGAAAAAATCCCGATCTGGCCATGTATGAGGCAAGAGATGCCTGTTTTTGACGGGGTCTCCCCTGATTTTACAGACTCCGCTTCCGCCCGCACCTTGATGGAGCAGGAAAATCAGGGGAGAGGAAGGCGTTCAGGCGCAAAAGGCGCCGAAAAGTATCTTCTCTCACAGCCTCGAGGAGGTTCGGCGGTCGTGCGGTGGGAGGAGGTGAGCAAGAGTCACGTTCTGAAGATGTCAGGCAGCGGCTGCTTCTTGCTTGGGAAATGAAAAGCCCGCCGAAAGGCGGGCGGGTGGGTCATTTGTCGTCCGGTTTCGGACAGCGGCCCGGGTGGGGTGTGTAGCCGTGCATCTCCTGCGGCAGGGCGGGGGAGGCCTCGGACGGCAGCTTGTCCATGGGCACCACCTTCAGGACGATGCGGCGGTTCTGTGCGCGGCCGCTGCGGGTAGCGTTGTCGGCCACCGGCCGGCTTTCACCATACCCGATGATGAACAGGTTTTCCGCCTTGTCGCCCAGCACCCGTTCGATCTCGGCGCGCACGGCTTCGGCCCGGTTCCATGAAAGCCTGAGGTTGTCATCCCGGCAGCCGACCGCGTCGGTGTGGCCTTCCACCAGCAGGGCGGTGTTCTCGTCACGGTCCTTGAGCCGGTAGAGGGCGTCGTCCACCTGCTTCTGCTGGGCCTGTGTCAGCGTAAAGCCGGCGGTGGGGAAGGTCAGGCGCAGCACGGCGCGGCTCTGGGGCGTGCAGCCATAGCGGTTGACCTTCTGTCCGGCGGGCGTCGCCGGGCAGCGGTCATCGGCGTCGGCCACGCCGTCATGATCGCTGTCCAGCTGGCACCCGTGACTGTCCACCTTGCGCCCTTTAGGGGTGTTGGGGCACTGGTCGAGGCGGTCGTTGATGCCGTCACCGTCCTGATCGCCGACACAGCCCAGCTCGTCCACCTGATCCGGGTGGACGGAGTTGGGGCACAGGTCGATCATGTCAGGTACGCCGTCCTGATCCAGATCGGCATAGGTACGGTCCACCTTCTCCGGTGTCTGGGCCTGCCAGAAAGTGGTCTTCTGGGCAGGATTGACCGGTTCGTGGGCCTGTCCGGCCTGAGCGGTAATTCCGGCCAGCAGCAGCGGCAGGGCGGTCAGCAGGCGAGTCGCTTTCATGTCCGCCTCCCTTACTGTTCGTGGTATTCACGTTCATTGCGGGCCAGATCGAGCTTGACGCCCAGATCTTCCAGCAGACGACCCAGACCTTCCAGCACGCGGTAGCGGGCTGTGAGCAGGTCGTACCGGGCGTTGGTCATCTCCACCAGCGCGCGGTTGTATTCGCTTTCGGTGTTGAGCACATCCAGCAGGGAACGACGTCCGAGGGAGAATTGCTTGCGATAGCCAAGCAGTGTGCGACGGGTCAGGGTGATGTGCTTTTCCAGATAGCTCATCTGGTTCTCGGCCATGTTCATGGCGTTCCATGAAAAACGCAGGCTCTCCATGACTTCCCGCCGGGCGCTGTTGCGGATTTCAGTGGCCTGCTGGTAGAGGGCGGCGGTGCTGTCCACCTGTGCCTTGTCTCCGCCACCGTTGTAGAGGTTGTAGCGCAGGCGCAGCATGGCCTGCAGGTTTTCGTTGCTGCCCTTGATGCCGTTGATATCCTCGTTCCAGCTGCGGGACAGTTCGGCGTCCACCCGCGGGTAGTAGGCGGATTTGCGGGTCAGATACTGGGCCTTGGCCTCGGCCACGTCGGCATAGGCTGCCCGCAGCGTGGGGTGCTCCAGCAGGGCGATGGACATGGCCGTTTCCAGATCGGGCGGCAGGTCATGGAGGTCGAATTCGGGCAGGACCATCTGGTTGGGCGCTTCATGGCCCACCATGCGATGGTAGCGGGCGCGGGCGTCAGCCAGCTTGGACTGCTGGGCCACCAGATTGGACTCCGCCAGCGCCAGACGCGCCTTGGCCTGGTCCAGCTCCACTTCATCGCTCAGTCCGCTGTCGAAGCGCAGCTGGATCTGCTGCAGGATCTGGCGGTGGGTCTGGATGTTCTGCCTGGCGATCTTGACCAGTTCCTGATAGCGCATGACTTCCAGCCAGGCGCGCACGGTATCCAGCGCCACTTTCTGGGCGGCGGCTTCCACTTGCAGGGCCTGAGCGTCCCGGCGGGCCTTGAGGCGCTCCACATTGTGGGTGTCGAACCAGCCGTGGAACAGGTTCTGTGTCAGGCGCAGAGAGAGTTCCCGCCGGGTGAGGCCGTCGCCCATGGTGTCGGCTATGCTGTTCTTGACCTCCTCATAGCCAATGCCAGCGTTGAGATCCACCTTGGGATAGAAACCAGCCTCACCCTGTCGCACGTCGAAGCGATAGCTTCGCCACAGGGCAATCTCCTTGCGCACCTCGGGGTTAGTGTAGACCACATTCTGCACCACGTCCTTGAGCGTCTGCGCCTGGGCGGAGAGGGTGACGCACAGGCCCAGTACAAGGCATGCGCCAAGTCTGAAAAGGGGATTTCGCACGCTGTTTTTCATGTTCACCTTTCCCTGAGTTTGAGAATGAGGCTGGTTCTGTCTCGAACCCCAAATTTGTCGTATATATGCTTCAAATGCGTTTTGACGGTATTCTCGCTGATGTGCAGCCGGTTTGCAATTTCCCGGTTGGTGGCGCCGGTGGCCAGTTCGGTCACGATGGCGCGCTCCCGCTCGGTCAGGGTCTCGGGCAGGTGGTCAGCCACACCCTTGCCGGCGCTGCGGGTGAGCGCCCGCAGGGTCTCCATGTTGAGCCAGACCTGACCGCGCCGAAGGGCGGTCAGCGCTGCCATGATCCGCTCCGGATGAGCCAGGGCGTGCAGGTAGCCGGCGGCACCGGCCTGCACGGCGGAAAGTGCCTGCACGGCATCAGGCCGGCGGCTGATGACCAGCACCGGCTGCACGCTGTGGGACAGCGTTTGCATGGCCGAAGCGGGCAGATCCGTACCCGGTGGTATTTCAAGGATCTGCACCTGTGCACGGGCGCAGTCATCCAGCAGTGCGTCGCCCAGGATATTGCGCCAGTAGCGCGCCACTGCTTCGCTGAGGAAGTTGGCGCATGCCATGGGCGTATCAACCTTCTCTGAGTGCATTGGCCTTCGCCTTGATGATGGGTTTGAGCAGATAGTGCAGTACCGTCTGCCGACCTGTAATGATGTCCACGGTGGCAGTCATGCCCGGCAGCAGGGGCAGGGGATGTTCCTTTGAGCCCAGGTAGCTGCGGTTGGTGCGGATGCGCACCAGGTAGAAGCTGTGCCCCTCGTCGTCGGTGATGGTGTCGGCGCTGATGTTGTCCACCACGCCTTCGAGGCTGCCATAGATGGAGAAGTCATAGGCGGAGAACTTGACCCTTGCCTTCTGGCCTACGCGCAGGAAACCCACATCCTTGGGCGAGATGCGCGCCTCAACGATGAGTGCGTCGTCTTCGGGCACGATCTCCACCACCGGATCACCCGGCTTGATGACGCCGCCGACGGTGGTGACCAGCACCCGCTTGACGATGCCGCGTACGGGGCTGCGCAGCTCGGTGCGCTGCACCCGATCCCTGAGGGCCGCCTGGGTCTGCTCCAGCGCCGCCAGTTTGGCCAGCGCTTCGGTGAGCTTTTCATGGGCCTCGTTGCGGAAGGCCTGCTCCTTGGCCTTGAGCTTTTCCTTCGCCTCGGCCACTTCCGCCTGCAGGCGCGGAATGTCGTTCTTGAGGCTTTCTATCTTGGCGCGCATCTGGCTGGCCTCGCGGCGCAGCTTGAGCAGGTCCACCTCCGAGGCGTAGCCACGGCGCACCAGCGGCTCGTTGATGCGCAGCTCCTTCTGGATGAGGCGGTAGCTGGCCTGCAGTTCCCGCAGCTGGTCACGGGCGTCCTTCAGTTCCAGCTCTTTCTGGCGGATCTGCGACTGGAGGATCTGTTTTTCCGTCTCCAGCTGTTCCTTGTGCTTGCGATAGAGGGTGATCTCATTGCGGTAGATGGCTTCCAGCGCAGGGTCGTTCTTCGGAATGGTCAGTTCGAGCGGTTTGCCGCTGGCTTCCGCCTCCAGACGGGCGATCTGGGCGCGCAGGGCCTCCTGCTTGACCCGGTTTTCACCGAAGGTGCTGGCGAACTGGGTGGCGTCCAGCCGCAGCAGCACCTGGCCCTTCTCCACCGTGTCGCCCGCCTTGACCAGAATCTCGCGCACGATGCCGCCCTCCAGGCTCTGCACGACCTGCAGCTTGGAGGAGGGGATCACCTTGCCCTCGCCGCGCACCAGCACGTCCAGTTCAGCCCAGTTGGCCCACAGCAGGAAGGTGGTCACCAGCCCGAACAGAAGCCATACCAGCAGGTGACTGCGCTCGGTGGGCTTCTCCAGCGTAGCGCGCGCAAGACTGTCCATGAAGTCCAGATCTTCCGGTCGGGGTGTCGGCATGCCGGCTTCGGGCGTCTGTCCATTCTGCTGGCGCGTGTCCTTCTCTTTCGGCGTGTTCATGCGTCCTTGCTCCGGCTCTGGGCTTTGAGCGTTTCCAGCACGATCTCCTTGGCGCCGTCGGCCACCACGCGGCCGCCATCCATGACGATCAGGCGGTCCACCAGCGTCAGCAGCGACATCTTGTGGGTGACCACGATGGTGGTGCGTCCCTTGAGACGGGGCTTGAGCCGCTGCAGGAAGGCCTGTTCGGTGCGGGCGTCCATGGCGTTGGTGGGCTCGTCCAGCAGGTAGATGGGCGTGTCCAGCAGCAGGGCGCGCGCCACGGCAATGCTCTGTTTCTGCCCGCCGGACAGGGAGGCGCCGCCCTCGCTGATGTCCAGCGCATAGCCGGACGGGTGCTGACGGATGAAGTCGTCCACGCCGGCGATGCGCGCGGCTTCCAGCACATGCGCGTCCTCGATGTAGGGCGCGCGGCAGGTGATGTTGTCCCACACGCTGCCTTTGAACAGCTGGATGTCCTGCGGCACGTAGCTGATGTGGCGGCGCAGCGCGGCCGGGTCGATCTGCTGGAGGTCGATGTCGTCGATGCGGATCATGCCGTCATCCGGTGGGTAGAGGCCGAGGATGAGTTTCTCGATGGTGCTCTTGCCCGAGCCGATGCGGCCGATGATGCCCACATGCTCACCCGGCTCGATGACGAAGCTCACCTCACGCAGCGCCGGCTTGCTGTCGCCGGGATAGGTGAAGCTGACCCGCTCGAATTCGATCTTGCCCTTGACGGTGGCCGGCTGGATGAAGCGTTTGCCCTTGGGGCGCTCCACCGGTTTCCGCATCAGATCGTTGAGCTGATCCAGCGCGGTGCGGGTCTGCAGGTAGCTGGTGACCAGGTTGGCGAACTGCCCCATGGGGGCGATGGCTCGCTGGCTGAGCATGACGCTGGCGATGAGCGCGCCCATGGACATCTGGTTGTCCTTGATCAGATAGACGCCTGCCAGCACCACCAGTACGGTGGTGATCTGCTGCATCAGGCCGGTGAAGCGACCGATGTTGCTCTGCATCAGCCGGGCGCGCAGGCTGGTCTGGGCGATCTGCCCCACCGCCTGTTCCCATTTCCACTGGCTGTGGGCTTCAAGCCCCAGCGCCTTGATGGTCTCGAGCGAATTGAGCGCTTCGATCAGCACGGCATTTTTCTGGGCCGAGGCTTCATAGGTGGCCTCCACCGCCCGCTGGATGGGGCGGCGTATCAGCAGGCTGTAGAGCAGAATGACGAGAATGACGATCAGCGGAATCAGTGCGATTGGCCCGCCGATGATGAAGATGACGGTGAGAAACAGCGCCACGAAGGGCAGGTCCACCAGCGTGGCGATGGTGCCGGAGGTGAAGAAGCCGCGGATGGTGTCGAATTCGCGCAGGTGGTTGGCGAACACGCCCACACGGTCCGGACGGGCCGCCATGGTCAGCCCCAGCGTCTGCTCGAACAGCCGCGCGGACATGATCACGTCTGCCTTCTTGCCGGCCACCTCAAGGAAATAGTTGCGCAGGTATTTCAGCCCGTAGTCGAACAGGTACATGACCGTGACCCCGATGGCCAGCGTCCACAGGGACTCGACCGCATTGTTGGGCACGATGCGGTCGTAGACATTCATGATGAACAGCGGGTTGGCCAGCACGAACAGGTTAATGACGATACTGGCGACGATCACGTCCCGGTAGATGCGGCGGTTGCGCCACAGGGTGCTCCAGAACCAGTGGCCTTCGCCGGTGACCAGCTCCGGCTTGTGGGTGGCGCCGGCCACCTGCTCGGTGAACAGGATGACGTAGCCGGCATAGTCCCTTTCCAGCTCGTCCAGTGGCAGATGACGGCGTCCTTCCGGCAGTTCGGGCAGGATGACCTCCGCCTCGCCTGCATCATGGTCAATGGCGGTCAGCACCAGCGCATCACCGTTGTTCATCACCAGAATGGCCGGCAGCAGGCGCGGGTTGAGTTCTCGCAGCGTGCGGCGGCGCACCGCGGCGTGCAGACCAGCCCGGTCGGCGGCGCGCACCAGCAGGTCCGGCGTCAGCGGTTTGTCGTCCAGCGGCAGTCCGGCAGTAAGCGCCTCCGCCGTCATGGGGCGGCGGTAGAGGCGGGTGATGACCACCAGCGCTCCCAGCAGCGGGTCATGCCGGGCCTGCAGGTCCGCCAGCGGGTCACCGGTGGGGCTTGGGGCGGCGTCAGCGTTCATGTCGTGCAATCCACTCCTTGAGGTCGATGGGGCGACCGATGTGATAGCCCTGGAACAGGCGCACGCCCAGTTCGGCGTAGCGCTGCTGCACGGCCGTATCCTCCACCGCCGTGGCGATCACGTCGATGTCCAGACTGCCGGCCATCTCCACCAGACTGGCCAGATAGGAGGTGGCTTTGTCGTCGCGGCGGCATACGCCCTCCACAAAGCCCGGTGCCAGTTTGAGATAGTCCGGTTTGTAGAGTTGCAGGAAGCGCTTGTCACCCAGATGACGGCCAAAGTGGTCCAGGCCCACCCGGCAGCCCTCCTGGTGCAGGTGCTGGATGAGCACGGCGCAGGCATCGCTGTGGCGGTGCAGCAATGCCTCAGGCAGTTCGAAGGCGATGCGCTGCCTTGGTCGGGCCTCGCGGATGCGGGTCAGCAGCCACCGCTGGAAGTCCAGGTCGATGACGGCCGCTTCGGTCAGGTTGACCGACAGCAGCGGCAGTTCCGGGTGCTGGCCCAGCAAGCCGAGGGTCTTGTCCACCACCAGTCGGTCGAACTGAGCTTCCAGTCCTTCACGCTGCAGCAGGGGCGTAAATTCCCGCGCGGCGATAGGATTGCCCTGTCCATCCCTCAGCTGAGCCAGCACTTCCAGACTGTGCAGGGCGTTCTGCCCGTCCTGCACGGGCTGGCCCAGTAGGGTCAGGCGGCCCGTTTCCAGCGCCTCCTCAATGTGCCAGACCTTCTCCAGTGGCAGACTGTCATCGGGCGGGGTGAGCCGGTGCAGAGCTTCTCCTTCCGTTTCCGCCTGCTGCAGAGCGCCATTGGCACGGGTGAGCGCTTCGGCGCGCGTCTCATCCGGCAGATAGTAGGCCACGCCGATGCGCATGGGGCTGAGGGACGGGTCTACCTGAGCATCCTGCTTGATGTGTGCCCATAGCTCCGGCAGGGTCTGCAGCACCGCGGCCAGGTCGGCCGGGTCGGTCTGTGATGCGAGAATGGCGAAGTCGGAGCCGTTGAGACGGGCCAGCGTGGTCTCCGGCAGGTGATTGAGGCGTTCGACCATGTGTTTGACCAGTCTCTGGATCAGCCGGTTGACCTGCGGGTAGCCGTGGCGTTCGTTGAGCGTCTGCAGATCGTGCAGGTGTACGATGGCCAGTGCGCCCGGGCGGGGGCAGGTGTCGTCGGCCAAGGCGCTGTCGAGCACCATCTCGAAGAAGGCGCGGTTGCCCAGTCCGGTGACCGGGTCGGCGTAGGCCATGCGCTGCAGGCGGGCGTTGATTTCCGCCTCGCGGGTGAAGATGTCCTTGAGCTTGAGCACCATGGTGTTGATGGCGCTGACCACCTGACGCAGCTCCGTGGCCCCGGGCAGGGGCTCCTGTACCACATAGTGCTTCTGCACGATGGCCTGGGCCTGACGCACCATCTTCTTGAGCGGCGCCAGCAGGTGGTGCAGATAGAACAGCGACAGAGCCAGAAACAGTCCACCCAGCACCGCGAACAGAATCAGCAGGTTGACGAAACTCTCCCACAGCTGCTCATAGGCGTAGCCGGGATGGCTTACCACCGTGATCTGCCCCACAGGGATCCAGCCGGACATGATCTCGGCCTTGCCCGCTTCCGGGTGCAGGTTCAGCAGCCGGATGAACCAGGCGGGCACGCCTTCGATCTTCAGCGGGTTCTGGCGTCGGTAGCGCACCTTGCCATCCGGGCCGGTCAGCGTGATCGACAGGTAGTAGCCCCGGTCGAACACGGCATTGATGAAGGTTTCCATGGCGGCCAGATCGTCCGGCCGCACCGCATGGCTGAGGGTGACGCCCAGACTGGTGGCCGTGTCCTCGGCGTGGGTCTTGAGCTGGTTCTGCAGAAAGGCGCGCGTGCTGTCCAGATTGAGCCAGAAGTTGGCGGCCAGCACCGTCAGCAGCAGGCCGAGAATGAAGGCGGACAGTTGGGTTCTCAGGCTCATTGCGGGTTACTCCCTTTCAGCCGCTGCAGCAGATGGCGCCATTTCTTCAGACGGGTGCTTTGGCCGAGCAGCTTGCCCTTGCCACGCTGTTTCGCCAGCCACAGCCCGCGGCCGTTGAAGCTGTAGATGGGCACCAGGTCCCGCCGCTGGGTGGCCGGCAGGATGCGCGGGTTGATGTTGTCCAGCACCAGCGGCACGCTCAGCGGTTTGGGAAAGTAGGTGACCACCATGTGGGCCTGGCGCAGGCGGATGGCCTTGACATAGGTGAGAAACAGCTTCTTCTCCGGCACCCTGAGCATGCGCAGGGTGAGGTATTTGGCGATGGCGAAGTCCTCGCAGTCGCCGGCGAACTTGCCGAGAAACTCCACCGGCGTGGCCCAGTAGTCCTGCTTGTGCCACAGGATGCGGTCGTCCACGAAGCGGGCCTGGTTGAAGAAGTCGTTGACTCTTTTCAGCTTTTCCCGCTCCGGCAGTTCCCAGCTCTGGTCCACCAGCCGCTGCCAGGCGCGCAGGCGTTTGGCCGCCTGCGGCCCGAAACGCTTTTCCGCCGCCTTGATCTGCGCCTCCGTGACCACCTGCGGCGGCAGGTCCGCCCAGCACAGGCTCCAAAGGAGCAGCACGGAGAGCAGAAGACGGAAGGGGCGTGAGGTCATGGTGACAGATCATACGCCTAACGGGCATCCGGCAGGGGGCAGCGGCCTGGATGGGGCACATAGCCCTGCATGTTCTCCGGCATCTGCGGGCGCGCCTCGGGTGGCAGCCTGTCCCGCGCCACCACCCGCAGCTCGATGCGCCGGTTCCGCGCCCGGGCCTGCGGGTCATGATTGTCGGCCACCGGCCGGGCCTCGCCATAGCCGACTACATAGACCTGCTCCGCCGGCAGGCCGAGCGCACGGACCAGATAGTCACGCACCGCCTGTGCCCGATTCCATGACAGCTTGAGATTGTCATCCCGACAGCCGATGGCGTCGGTGTGGCCTTCGATCAGCAGTACATGGTCACTGTCCAGTTCCTTCAGGCGGGTGAGCGCCTCGCGCAATTTGGCCGCCATGTCGGGGCGGATGCGGTATTTGGCCGTGTCGAAGGTCAGATGCAGCTGGATGTTGACCTGCTCGATGCAGCCGAAGCGGTTGACCTTCTGGCCCAGCGGCGTGTCCGGGCAACGGTCGGCCGGGTCGGGCACGCCGTCGCGGTCGGTGTCCGGGTTGCAGCCGAGAAAATTGACGCCGGCATGGCGCGTTTGGGGGCACTGGTCGATGAAGTCGGGCACGCCGTCGACATCCTCGTCACGGGCGCAGCCGATGACATCCACCGCCACGCCGGCAGGCGTATTGGGGCATTCGTCGAGCATGTCCACCACACCATCGCGATCAAGGTCGGTGTAGTAGCGTTTGAGGGTTTTGGGCGGCAGGGGCTTTTCAAGGGTGATGCGGGCGGGAGTGTCGGGCTGGGCCTGAGCGGCCAGCGCGCACAGCAGGAGGGCGGCAAGGCTCCATTGTCGAGTCCGCGTCCACAAGCGCACCATCTGTCTGTCCTCTGATTTGATGATAGATCAGCATTATATGTCTATTAATAAATTGTAGTGTTTCGTGCAAGAAATTACAGGGTAAGGCTTCTATACCCGTAAGCGTTCTATACCCCTGCGGCCGCTTCCAGTGCGGCACGCAGGGTCTCGTCTGGCAGCACCAGCGGGTTGCCCAGCATGGAACCGGCACGGCAGTTGGCAATAATCCGCTCCATGGCTGTCTCGTCCAGCCCGTAGCGGCGCAGGCTGCCGGGGCCGTAGGCTTCGTTGAGTCGGATCAGCGCCGTGATGAGCGCCTCGCGCGCGGCATCGTCGGGTAGCCGGGCGTCACCGCTGAGCAGGCGGCCCACCTGAGCGTATTTGTGCAGGGCGGTGGCCGCTTCGGGTGAAGTGTCCCTTTCCAGCGCATGGATGTTGGCGGCGGTGATCGGCGCCAGCAGGGCGGCGCAGGCCATGCCGTGGGGAGCGTGGGTGAAGGCGCCCAGCGGTCCGGCCAGTCCGTGAACGGCGCCCAGTCCGGCATTGGCCAGTGTGATGCCGGAGAGGGTGGCGGCCAGCATCAGCCGTCCGCCGGCGTCCATGCGCGCCTTCCCGTCCGTGGCCTGCTTGAAGGCGTCCAGCGCGCCGTGCCACAGCTGCATGCCGTGCCAGGCCAGCGCATCGGTGAAAGGGTTGGCCTTGCAGGTGACGTAGGACTCCAGCAGCTGGGTGAGGGCGTCCAGCGCGGTGGCGTGGAGCGTCTCCGGCGGCACGGTGTCGAGAAAACGGGGGTCGAGCCACACTTCCTTCGCCACCAGTGCTTCGTGACGGAAGGATTTCTTGAACTGTCCGGGGCGGGAAAGCACGGCGTTCTTGGTGGTTTCCGAGCCGGTGCCGGCGGTGGTGGGTACCGCGAGCCAGGGCAGTGCCTCGCCGTGATAGGGCTTGCCGGCGCCCACGCCTTCCAGATAGTCCATGACGCTGTCACGCCGGGGCAGCAGGCCGGCGACCGCCTTGGCCACATCCAGTGCCGAGCCGCCGCCGATGCCGATGATCCGGTCAATGCCTGCCGGTGCCGTCTGCACGATTTCGTCCACCGTTTCGGGTGAGGGCTCGCCGCTGACGGTGAAAACGGACGGGGTCTCCCCCATTTTTGCCAGATCGTCGATCAGCCGCGCCCCGAAAGCGCTGTTTTTGACGCTTCTGGAGAGGATCAGCAGCGGTTTTCGGCTGATTTCGCCAATGCGGGCCGCCAGTTGGTCGCGCAGGCCGATGCCGAAGCGGATTTTTGGCAGGGCGGCCATCTCGAACGGCATCAGGAGCGGGGGCAGAGCGGGGATGGGGTCGAATGTCGTATGGTTCATGAGCTTTTCTCCGCCAGCATGGCCTTCATGGCGGCCAGGTGGTCCAGTCCGCGGGCTTTTGCCTGCGCGGGGTCTTCCTCCCGGTCGGGACGGCCTTCCCAGTCCAGGTCTTCATCGGGCAGCTCGAACAGAAAACGGCTCGGTTCGGTGGACTGGGTTTCGCCATAGCGGCGCCGCTGTTTTGCGTAGGTGAGTGTCAGGCTGCGCCGGGCACGGGTGATGCCCACATAGGCCAGGCGCCGTTCCTCTTCCAGCCCCGCCCCTTCCAGGTTTTCCCGGTGCGGCAGCAGTTCCTCTTCCATGCCCACCAGAAACACATGGGGAAACTCCAGCCCCTTGGCGGCGTGCAGGGTCATGAGGCTGACGGCGTTGGGGGTGTCCGATTCCTGCTGCTGGCGGTCGAGCATATCCATCAGGCTCATGTGGGCCACCGCCTGCTCCAGAGAGAGTTCGGTGCCGTCCTCCTCCTCGGCCTTGCGGATCAGGTTGCCGAGCCAGCGCAGCAGCTCCTCCACATTGGTGATGCGTTTTTCCGCCGCAGCGGCATTGGGTGCCTGCTCCCGCAGCCAGTCGTAGTATTCCACCTCTTCCAGCACCTGGCGCACGAAGGGGAGCACCTCTTCGCCACGCAGGCCGTCGGCCTCGCGCACCCAGCCGGCCACTTGCCCGCCGAAGGCGCGCACCCGCTCCAGTGCGCGCGTGTCCAGGCTGGCGGACAGGCCCACCTCACCGGTGGCGTCCGTCAGGCTGATGCCGCGGCGGCGGGCGTAGAGGGCCAGCTTTTCCAGCGTGCCGGGGCCGATCTGCCGACGCGGGGTGTTGACGATGCGCAGAAAGGCGGTGTCGTCGTCCGGGTTGACGATCAGGCGCAGGTAGGCCAGTGCGTCCTTGATCTCCACCCGGTCGAAGAAGCTCTGCCCGCCGGTCAGGGTGTAGGGCACGTTCTGCTCCCGCAGGGCGCGTTCCAGCTGGCGCGCCTGATGGTTGCTACGGTAGAGGATGGCGTAGTCGCCCCAGCGGGTGCGGTGCTTGAAACGGTGCACTTGCAGCTCGGAGACGACCCGGTCGGCCTCGGCGGTGTCATCGCTGCAGGGCAGCACACGGATGGGGTCGCCCAGACCGATGTCGGACCACAGCTTCTTCTCGAACAGGTGCGGGTTGTTGGCGATCAGCGTGTTGGCGGCGCGCAGAATGCGCTGGGTGGAGCGGTAGTTCTGTTCCAGCTTGATCACCTTCAGCTGTGGAAAGTCCCGCTGCAGCTGGGCCATGTTCTGCGGCTCGGCACCACGCCATGCGTAGATGGACTGATCGTCATCGCCCACCACGGTCATGCGTCCGTCAGCGCCCATCAGCAGGCGGATCAGCGCGTACTGGGCGCCATTGGTGTCCTGATATTCGTCCACCAGCAGGTGGCGCACCCGGTTCTGCCAGCGGGCGCGCACCGCGTCGTCTTCTTCCAGCAGACGCACAGGCAGCAGGATCAGGTCGTCGAAGTCCACCGCGTTGTAGGCGCGCAGCTGGCGGTCGTAGGCTTCATAGAGCCTGGCCGCGTGCGCTTCCAGCTCATCTTCCGCCTGTTCGAGGGCCTGAGCGGGCGTGACAAGCCGGTTCTTCCACCCTGAGAGGGTGTGCTGCAGCCGGGCCAGCGCCTCCCGGTCCATATCACCGCCGGTCAGTTCCTTGAGCAGCTGGAGACTGTCGGCAGCATCCATGATGGTGAAGCTGGACTTCAGGCCCAGCGTCTCGCCCTCGCGGCGCAGGAAGTTGAGGCCGAAGGTATGGAAGGTGGACACGTTTAGCCCGCGCGGCGGGGTGTCCTGCATCAGGGCGGCCACTCGTTGCTTCATCTCCCGCGCCGCCTTGTTGGTGAAGGTGACGGCAAAGATGTGCCGGGGGGACAGGCCACGCTCACGGATCAGCCAGGCGATCTTGGTGGTGATCACGCGGGTCTTGCCGGAGCCGGCGCCGGCTAGCACCAGCAGAGGCCGGTCGGCTTCCAGCACGGCGGCGCGCTGTTGGGGATTGAGGGTGCTGAGCATGGCGCACATTATATCGGGCCCGGCAGACGAGCCTGCCGACAACCGCCTCTTATAATGGCGCCGGTAAGGAGGAACCGCACATGGACGCACGTACCATCGAGCAGCTGAAACGGGATATCGTCTTCGAAGCGGAGCTGGCAGGGCACCGCTTCACCTTTCACACCACCTGGGGACTGTTCAGTCCCAGGCAGATCGACAGCGGCACGGCACTGCTGCTGCGCTACCTCGACGTGCGTCCGGACGAGCGGGCGCTGGACATCGGTTGTGGCTACGGCCCGCTGGGGCTGTCCATCGCAGCACAGGCGCCGCAGGGTCAGGTGCACATGGTGGACAAGGATTTCGTCGCGGTGGACTACGCCCGTGCCAATGCCCGGCGCAACGGCCTGAACAACGTGGAGGCCTATCTGTCCAACGGGCTTTCCCATGTGCCGGCGGACGCCCGCTTCACCACGGTGGTGTCCAACATTCCCGCCAAGGTGGGCAAGGAGCTGCTCACCATTCTGCTGTGGGACAGCTGGCAGCACCTTGAGCCGGGTGGGCAGATGGTGGTGGTCACCATCAATGGCCTGCGCCAGTTCATGAAGCGTCACATGCTGGAGATCTTCGGCAATTACGACAAGGTCAAGCAGGGACGGGACTATACCGTCTCACGCGCGGTGCGGGAATGATGGCACGCATTCTGCTTGACAGGGGGCGTCAGCCACAGTTTCACGAGAGGAACAAACATGTTCGGATGCAAGGCCGAAAGGCAGCGTATTGCTCAGCTTGAAAGGGAAATCGAGCGCTTGCAACGGGAGAAGGCTGCGCTTGAGCAGCAGCTTGCCGATGCAGGACGCGTGCCGCAGAAAACGGTGCGTGAGGAGCAGCTGATGACACCTTTCTGCGAAAAACTGAGCCGGGCGTGGGCGTTGTTCCATGAGGGCTGCAAGGGGCAGCAGGGGCACATGTCCGAGATGGGGCACCGGCTGGCGGACGGCAAGAAGGATGTGGTGGCCGCAGCCGATGTGGTGGCCACCACGCTGCGCCAGATCGAGCAGGTGGGCGAGAAGGTGGCCCACTTGGCCGAGCAGGCGCGTGGCACTGCCGGTCAGGTGGATGGACTGGAGCAGCGCGCGCAGGAGATCGGCGGCATTGTCAGCATGATTGAGGATATTTCCGAGCAGACCAACCTGCTGGCACTCAATGCCGCCATTGAAGCGGCCCGTGCCGGGGAGCACGGGCGCGGGTTTGCGGTGGTGGCCGACGAGGTGCGGGCGCTGTCCCAGCGCACGGCGGCGGCCACCGCCGATATTGCCAAGCTGGTGGATATCATTCAGAAAGAGGTCACGGCGGCCCGTGACCACATGGCGGAAGTGGCCGATGAGAGCACGCAGCTGGATGACCTCTCCCGCTCGGCAGCAAGCAACATGTCTCAGGTGCGTGATCACGAACACAAACTGGAGCAGCTGGTCACTGCCAGCGCCCTGCGCAGCTTTCTCATGAACGCCAAGATGGACCACACCATCTATAAGCTGGAGCTCTACCGTCTTCTGCTGGGGCTGCGTGATGACCTCACCGGCGATCAGGTGGGGGATGCCACCGCCTGCCGGCTGGGCAAATGGTATTACGAGGGCGAGGGGCGGGACTGCTACAGCAAGCTGCCCGGCTATGCCGACATCGAGCCGCTGCACAACCAGCTCCATGCGTTGGGACACAAGGTGGTGGAGGCCTGGCGGGCCGGTCGGCATGATGAGGCCCTGGATCATCTGCTGCAGCTGGAAGAGGTGAGCATGCGCCTGCAGGACGCACTGGAAAACCTGGCCCGTGTGGGCGAGGACCGGCCGGAAATTCTGTGTGTATCCACCTCGTGACAATTTCAGGGCGTGCTGGAATGGTTGCGGGGGCCCGGCATTCATACGCATAATGGCAGACGGGTGGCAGCTGGGAGAAAGGCCATGAGATTGCAAGGATTGCTGGCGGCGGCGTGGTTGGCCGCAACGCTGATGATGACCGGGTGTGGGCAGGAGAAGATTCATGTCGCCTCGGTCAAGTTCATCAATATCGACCGGGGCTCCGGTCTGTTCGACCGGGCGATCCAGATCTGTTTTGACAAGCCGGTGGAGAGCAAATACTGGCATCACATCGTCTTCATGAGCAAGGATGGAGTGAAGTTCGAGGGTGAAGGCTGGATCCGCCCGCTGGCCACGGCGAAGAATCCCAGGTGTCAGGACAAGGTCATCTATATGTACATTGACAAGAACTCCCCCCCTGACAGCCGCACGCTGGTGCATGACCATATCAAACAGGGAAATATCGCTCAGCTGCTGATCCAGATCTATCCGGACAAGCCGGAAGATCCCAAGCGGGCCGTGCCCATGGATGAGAAGCTGTTTACCAATCTCTGAGTTCCATTCAGATGACGGACTCAACCCGCCCGGCACCGCCGGGCTTTTTTTGTGGGAGAGGTACATGAACCCTGAAACCGTATGGCCCCGGGCGCCCGTGGCCCGTGCTTGGCTCAAGGCCCGCCCCGAGGACTTTCGGGTGACCGAGGTGCTGCCTTTTACCCCCGGCGGTGGCGGTGAGCACCTGTGGCTGTGGATGGAGAAACGGGGGCAGAACACGGAGTGGGTTGCCCGCCAGCTGGCACGGTGGGCCGGCATCCGCCCGCGTGATGTGGGCTGGGCCGGTCTCAAGGACCGTCATGCGGTGACCCGTCAGTGGTTCAGCCTGTGGCTGCCGGGGCGGGATGATCCCGATCCGGACACCCTTGCGGTGGAAGGCGTTCGGGTCTTGGAAAAGGTGCGCCATGGGCGCAAGCTCAACCGGGGCGCCCTGCGTGGCAACCGCTTTGAACTGGCGCTGCGGCAGGTGGAAGGGACGCGGTCCACCGTTGAGCAGGCGCTGACCCGCATCGGACAGGAAGGGTTTCCCAACTATTTCGGCCCGCAGCGCTTCGGTCGGTCGGGCGCCAATGTCGCTGAGGCGTTCGACTGGGCCGAGCGTGGCGGCCCGAAGGTGCCGCCTGCGGTGCGGGCCCGACATCTGTCGGTGCTGCGCAGTATGGCCTTCAATACCGTGCTGGCCGAGCGGGTGCGGCAGGGAAACTGGAATCTCATGCTGCCGGGCGAAGCGCTGGCGCTGGCCGGCAGTCAGCGCCTGTTCGTGGACGATGGCAGTCCTGATCTGCCCCGGCGAGTGGAAGGTGCGGATCTGCATCCGACCGGCCCGCTGCCGGGGGAGGGTGGGCTGCAGCCACATGCCGAGGCGCTGGCGCTGGAGCAGTCGGTGCTGGCCACACTGCCGAGGCTGGATGACATCTGGCGGCGCTGGCGCGTGACGGCACAGCGGCGCCCGCTGCGGGTGATGGCGGAAGAGCTGACCTGGGTGTGGCAGGATGAGGGGACGCTGCGGTTGAGCTTTTTTCTTCCCGCAGGCAGTTTCGCCACCTCACTGCTGGGCGGCGTGTTCAGGCTGTGGGAGAGGTTGCCTGAAAAAGCGGAGTGAGGAAGGAAACCCGGCAGCATCCGGGTGCAGAGCAAACGAAAAAACCCGGCACAGGGCCGGGTTTTTCTCTTCCGAGGCAGTAGGTCTCAGACGGAGTAGTACAGATCGAACTCGATCGGATGGGTGGTCATGCGCAGCTGTGTCACATGCTCCATCTTCAGATCGATGTAGGCGTCGATCATTGTGTCGGTGAACACGCCACCTGCCTTGAGGAACTCGCGGTCCTTGTCCAGCTCCGCCAGCGCCTCTTCCAGAGAGGCACAGACGGTCGGGATCTTGGCCTCTTCTTCCGGCGGCAGGTCGTACAGGTCCTTCTCGGCGGCCTCGCCCGGATCGATCTTGTTCATGATGCCGTCCAGACCGGCCATCAGGCAGGCGGAGAAGGCCAGATACGGGTTGGCGCTCGGATCCGGGAAGCGCAGCTCGATGCGGCGCGCCTTCGGATTGGGCGCGTAGGGGATACGGATGGAAGCGGAGCGGTTCTTGCCGGAGTAGGCCAGCAGGATCGGTGCTTCGAAGCCCGGAACCAGACGCTTGTAGGAGTTGGTGCCCGGGTTGGTGAAGGCGTTCAGGGCACGGGCGTGCTTGATCAGGCCGCCGATGTACCACAGGGCTTCCTGAGACAGACCGGCATACAGGTCGCCGGCGAAGATGTTCTTGCCATCCTTGCTCAGGGACTGGTTGATGTGCATGCCGTTACCGTTGTCGCCTACAACCGGCTTGGGCATGAAGGTGGCCGTCTTGCCGTGGGCAACGGCAGTGTTGTGCACCACATACTTGAGCATCTGCACTTCGTCGGCCTTGTTGACCAGCGTGTTGCCGGCAACGCCAATCTCACACTGACCGGCGGTGGCTACTTCGTGATGGTGGGCTTCGACGGTCAGGCCGATCTCTTCCAGCAGGGTGCAGATGTCGGCACGGATTTCGTGCAGCTGATCCACCGGCGGAACCGGGAAGTAGCCGCCCTTGATCTGGGGACGGTGGCCCACGTTGCCGTCCTCATACACCTTCTCGCTGTTCCAGCGGGCCTCGTCGGCGTCGATTTCGTAGAAGGCCTTGCCCATCTGCACGCCCCAGCGCACGCCGTCGAAGATGAAGAACTCGGGCTCGGGACCGAAGAAGGCGGCGTCGGCGATGCCGGTGGACTTCAGGTAGGCCTCGGCCTTCTTGGCGATGGAACGGGGATCCTTCTCGTAGGGTGTGTAGTCGGTTTCGAGAATCTCGCAGCGCAGCACCAGCGTGGGATCGTTGGTGAACGGATCCACATAGTAGTTCTCGGTGCGCGGCATCAGCACCATGTCGGATTCGTTGATGCCCTTCCAACCGGCGATGGAGGAACCGTCGAAGGTTTCGCCTTCCTCGAAGGTGCTCTCGTCCACCTTGCTGGCGGGAATGGTGACGTGCTGCTCCTTGCCGTGGGTGTCGGTAAAGCGCAGGTCAACCCACTTGATGTCGTTTTCCTTGATGAACTTCAACACTTCTTGTGCCATGGGCCACTCTTCCTTTTTGGTGGTTGAAAAATCGCCTCAATGTTAGCCAAGCCCGTGCCAAAATGCCAATGAAAAGCTTTTATGGTGGGCATGGGATTGAATAATAAGCGTTTTTGCCGTGCGGACAGTCTCAGGGCAGGCAGCTGGCGCACAGCTTTGCACCGCAGAGATGGTGCAGGGCGCTTCATCTGGTGCATCGTGGTGAGCAGGCGCAACGGAAGTGTCACAAAAGCGGGGTAAAATGCCAGCAATCCGCAGAGGAGGATGAGCATGAAAGCGCAGATTGAAGAATTCAAGCAGCACGCCCTCAAGTCCTACAACGCCGACCTGGAGGCGTTGATGAACCATGTGCTGGAGCTGGGCGGACTGGTGGAGAAGCAGCTGGATACGGCGGTGCAGGCGATGCAGTCGGCCAGCGTGGATAAGGCGCAGGCGGCCCGTCAGCTGGATCGTCTGATCAATGAAGTGGAGCAGAACACGGACCAGGCGGCCATCCGCATTCTGGCCCGCCACCAGCCGGCTGCCTCAGACCTGCGCCTGATCGTCAGCTCGCTGCGCATTGGTATCGATCTGGAGCGTATCGGTGACGAGGTGGTCAAGCTGGCGCGCATGGTGGAGCGTTTCGATCGTTATGGCGAGGTGTGCGTGCAGCTGAAGGCCTATCCCAAGTTCTATGAGCTGGTAGAGATGGCGCGCGTCATGCTCAAGAAGGCGCTGGACGCCTATGCACGGCTGGACATGCAGACAGCGGTGGAACTGCTGGAAGATGAGGAAAAGGCCGATGCCATCTATGACGAGGTGATGAACATCGTCATTGAGGACTTCAACGGCCAGGCGCAGAAGGATGTGCGCTGCTTTCTGGAGTTCGTCAGCGCCATCAAGGCGGTGGAGCGGGCCACGGACCACCTGGCCAATGTGGGCGAGAGCGTGATCTATGTCATCAACGGTCGTGACGTGCGCTCCGCCGATCATGACATGATCGAAAGCCTGCGCGCCCAGCTGGAGCGGGACGAGGACTGAATCGACGAGGACTGAATCATGACGCGGCATGTGCTGGTGGTGGAGGATGAGGCGGCCATTCGCGACATGCTCGCCTTCACCCTGCAGGCGGCAGGCTTCCGCGTCAGCCAGGCGGCAGACGGGGAGCAGGCGTGGCAGTGGTTGCAGGCGAACCGGCCCGATCTGGTGCTCGTTGACTGGATGCTGCCCGGCCTCAGCGGTGTGGAGCTGATCGAGCGCATCCGCGCCCATGCCGAGCTGCGCACGCTGCCGCTGGTGATGCTGACCGCCAGAGGTGCCGAATCCGATCAGGTACAGGGTTTCGAGGCCGGGGCCGATGACTATGTGGTCAAGCCCTTTTCGCCCCGGGCGCTGGTGGCGCGGCTGCAGGCGCTGCTGCGCCGCCAGCCGGCGGATGGGACATCGCTCGATGCTGCGGAGCACTTGCGGCTGGGGCCGCTTGACATGGATTTGGCCGCCCACCGGCTCACCTGTCAGGGGCGCGAGGTGCGCCTGGGGCCGACGGAGTTCCGTCTGATGCGTTTCTTCATGCAGCATCCGGAGCGGGTGTTCAGCCGTGCCCAGCTGCTCGACCATGTGTGGGGCGAGCAGGTGGTGGTGGAGGAGCGCACCGTGGATGTGCACATCCGTCGTCTGCGCCGGGCAATGGAGGAGGTTGACTGCCCGGACTGCATTGAAACCGTCCGCGGGGTGGGGTACCGCCTTGCACGTCTCGATTAGCGTCCTGCTGCGCCATGAGCGCCTGATGCTGCTGTCGGTCGGCCTGCTGGCCGTGCTGCTGGCACTGGTCGCCGGGACGGAAGCGGCCCTGCTGATTCTGGCAGCCTATCTTGCCTTTCATCTGATCCAGCTGGCCCGATTCCTCTCCGGCAAGTCTGTGCTGCTCGTGGGTTTCTGGCCCTGGCTGCAGCGGAGCTGGAAACAGACGCAGTGGCGGCGTGAGCGGCGCATGCGGCGGCTTGCCCGGCAGCTGGCGCGGGATGAGGCGGTGCTGGACGCCCTGCCGGTGGGGCTGGTGCAGCTGGACGGCGAGGGCGACATTCAGCGCTTCAACCGGACGGCAGGGGAGATTCTCGGTCTGCGCCGGCAGGACTGCGGCACACCCATCCGCCACTTGCTGCGTCTGCCAGAGTTCGTGCGCTGGCTGGCCGGTGGTGAGGACATCCTGCGGCTGGTGATGCCTGAAGCGCGCCTGCGGGTGCTGGCGCTGGAAAAGCGTCCGCTGGATCACGGTCTGCTCCTGCTGGTGCGGGATATTACCACTGAGGCGGATGTGGCCCGCCTGCGGCGGGACTTCGTGGCCAATGCTTCCCACGAACTGCGCACGCCAGTCACCGTCTTTCGTGGCTATCTGGAAACGTTGCTGGCGCTGGAGGAGCCGGCCCTGCAACCGGTGCGTCCGGCCCTCGAGCAGATGGCGCAACAGGCCGAGCGCATGCATGCCATCATCGAGGATCTGCTCACCCTCTCCTCGCTGGAACAGGGCATGGGACGCGATCAGCGTGAGCGGGTGGACATGACGGCCCTGATGGAGACGCTGTGTCAGGAGGCGGTGCAGCTGAGCGCCAACCAGCATGTGCTTGTTTTCGAGTGCGAGACGGAGCATGATCTGCGGGGCAACCGCTCGGTGCTGCATTCAATCTTTTCCAACCTCATCAGCAACGCGGTGCGCTACACGCCGGAGGGCGGGCGCATTGAGGTGCGCTGGCGCCTCAATGAGGCCGGAGAGGGGGTTTTTGAAGTATCAGACACGGGCATTGGCATTCCGCGCGAGCACATTCCCCGGCTGACGGAGCGTTTCTACCGGGTGGACACGGCCCGCTCGCGGGAGAGTGGCGGCACCGGGCTGGGACTGGCCATCGTGCGCCACGGGCTGGAAATGCACCGCGGACGACTGGAGGTGGACAGCACCCCGCAGGTGGGGTCCACCTTCCGTGCCATTTTTCCGGCTAAGGCTGTCACATAAGTTTCATATTTGTGTCATGGCACTGTTAAACCGCCGCGGCACAATTTTGCCCGTCTCGCTGAGACAGGCAGCTTATTCCAAAGGGAGGACCCAAGCATGCTGAAAAAGATCGTTCTGGCTTCGGCCATGGCCATGACTGCCGTTTCCGTCCGGGCCGGCACCACCATCGAAGGGACCGGTTCCAGCTTCGCCTATCCCATCTACAAGTCCTGGGCGACCGAATACTACAACGCTACTGGTAACAGGGTGAACTACACGCCCACCGGTTCCGGCGCCGGCATCAAGGCCATCTCCGCCCGTGAGGTGGATTTCGGCGGTTCTGACAAGCCGCTGAAGCCCTCCACGCTGAAGAAGAAGGGCCTCTATCAGTTCCCGACCGTGGTGGGTGCCATCGCGCTGGCCTACAACATTCCCGGGGTGGACAGGCTGCGTCTGAGCGAGAACGCACTCTCCGGCATCGTTCTGGGCACCATCCAGTACTGGGACAATCCGGTCATCCGGAAGGATAATCCGGGTGTGAAGCTGCCTCACAAGAAGGTGCTGTTCGTTCACCGGTCCGACAAGTCCGGCACCACCTTCGCCTTCACCTACTATCTGTCCAAGATGAACAGCGTCTGGCGTTCTCACTTCGGCGCCAAGAAGGCGGTCAACTGGCCGATGGAAAATCATATCGGCGGCAAGGGCAATTTCGGTGTCTCCACTGCCATCAAGACCAACAAGTACTCCATCGGTTACGTGGACTATGCCGATGCGGTCAAGAACGGCCTGAAGATGGCCGAGGTGGAAGGGCGCAACGGCCGCTTTATCAAGCCTGAGCTGAAAGCCTTCCAGGAGGCGGCCAGGTTTGCAGTGCTGGATCCGAAGAAAGACTTCTATGCCAACATCGCCTATCCGAAGAAGGGCTACCCGATCGTGTCTGTCACCTTCGCGCTGATCGCCAAGGAGAAACAGGATAGCAACCGCGAAGTGGTCAGGTTCGTCGACTTCGGCTTCAAGAACGGTGACGACAACGCCACCAAGCTGGGCTATGTGCCGCTGCCGGCAGCCGTCAAGGAGAAGGTGCGCGCCTACTGGAAGGAAAAAGGCCTGTACTGATCGCCCGATGGCTCTGTGAATTGTTTAAAATTCCTTCATTGACCGGCGCCCCCGCAAGGGGGCGTTTCGTACGCACCCGACTGGGTGCCATGACCCATGTTGCGACCCGCACCATGGGTGATGTGATCGAGGCCTGATTCATGGAAAAGATCTTTGCCCGTCTGAGCTGGTTGAGCGCCACGACGCTGCTGCTGGTGCTGCTGGCCACCCTGTATGTGCTCTACATTCAGGCGAAGCCGGCCATGAATGAGTTCGGCTGGCAGTTCGTGCTGGATCCGCGCTGGGGCGTGGATGTGATTGTGGATGAAACCGGCAACGAGGTCCATGGCAGCCATGACGAGGCCTCGGACGTGGACAGCGGGGGGGTGGTGCGTCTTGACATGGGGGATGACGAAGACGCCATTCCCATGGAGGACGAGACGGCCACTGGCCAGCCGGAACTGGCAGAGGGCGATCTGGACGGTGAGGCGATCGACGAAGAGATCCCCATGGAAGACGAAACGGCCACCGGGCAGGATGAACTGGCGGGTGAGGCGAAGACTTCCAACATCAGGGTGGTCTATGGCGGGCTGGTGCCGATCGTGGGCACGGTGCTGTCCACGCTGATCGCCATGGCATTCGCGGTGCCGCTGGCCATGGGCATCGCGGTGTTTCTGTCGGAGATTTCCATCGACGGGCTCAAGACGCCGGTGGGCGTGGCCATCGAGTTGCTGGCGGCCATTCCCTCCATCATTTATGGCATGTGGGGCCTGTTCTTCTTCGGGCCGCTGGTGGCGCACGTCTTCGGTGGCAGCAGTGTGTCCCTGCTGGTGGCGGGGCTGGTGCTGGGCGTGATGGTCATCCCCTTCATGGCGGCGCTGAGTCGCGATGCCATCAACACCACGCCCAATGTACTCAAGGAGTCCGCCTACGCGGTGGGCGCCACCCGTTTCGAGGTGGTCAAGGACATCATTTTTCCCTATGCGCGCACCGGCATTCTGGGGTCCATCATCATTTCGCTGGGCCGGGCACTGGGTGAGACCATGGCGGTGGCCTTCGTCATCGGCGGCGTCTACAAGCTGGCCGAGCACATCACCGACCCGACCATCTCCATTCCGGTGGCGCTGGCCAACAACTTCGCCGAGTCCAGCGGCCTGAGCCTGGCTTCGCTCTACTATCTGGCCTTCATCCTGTTCGTGGTGAGTTTCGTGATCATCTTCACCGCCAAGGAGTTCCTGCTGCGAAGGAGCAAGTACTGATGAACCTGTCCCAGCGTCGTCTGCTGATCAACCGGCTCTTTTCCATCGTGTCGGCGGGCACGGCCATCGTGGGGCTGATCTTTCTCGGCTGGATCATCGTCACGCTGGTGATGAAGGGCACTGAAGCCCTGTCGTTCAGGGTGTTCACCACCGACCTGGTCAATGGGGGCCTGCGCAACCTGATCTGGGGGCAGTTCGTGCTCTCCATGCTTGCCGCGGCCATCGCCGTGCCGCTGGGCATGCTGGCGGGCATCTGGCTGCAGGAGTATGGCAATCACACCCGTTATGCCCATTTCATCCGTGACTTGTCGGATGTGATGATGTCGGCGCCCTCCATCGTCATCGGCACCTTCGTCTATGCCATTCTCGTGGTGCCGGTGCAGCACACCAATGGCTGGGCGGGCATCGTGGCGCTGGCTATCCTGATGCTGCCGATCGTGGTGCGCACCACCGACGACATGCTGGGGCTGATTCCCCGTGAGCTGCGTGAGGCGGGCGTGGCGCTGGGGATTCCAAAGTACCGCATCATCCTGGACATCATCATCCGTGCCGCCAAGGTGGGCATCATGACCGGTCTGCTGCTGGCCTTTGCCCGCATCGTGGGTGAGACGGCGCCGCTGCTCTACACCAGCGGCACCAGCGAGTTCTGGCCAGAGGGCCTGACGCAGACCTATCCGTCCCTGACGGTGTCCATCTACAATCTGGCCACCATGCCGGATGCGGAGATGGTCAAGCTGGCGTGGACCGGTGCGCTGCTGCTGGCCGTCTTCGTGCTGACGCTCAATATCGTCGGCCGCTACGTGGTTCGTGACAGAAGGAAGAAATGATGCAAGAGGCCCAAGCCAATCTGTGCCCGATGATGGAGGCGGTGGACTTTTCGTTCACCTACCCGGGCGCCAGCAAACCCTCCCTCAAGGGGATCAACCTGCCGGTGCTGGAAAACCGCATCACCGCGCTGATCGGTCCATCCGGCTGCGGCAAGTCCACCTTGCTGCGCTCCATGAACCGCATTCATGACCTATACCCGGGCTGCCGCTACGAAGGGGCGATCAATCTGCGCTGCGAAAATGGCGAGGTGAAGAACATTCTCGAATGGAAGAAGGAGAATGACCTGATCCGTCTGCGTCAGAAGGTGGGCATGATCTTCCAGAAGCCCACGCCGTTTCCCATGTCCATCTACGACAACATCGCCTACGGACTGAAGCTGCAGGGCATCCGCAACCGCTCAGAGCTGGACGAGCGGGTGGAGCAGGCGCTCAGGGACGGCGCGCTGTGGAACGAGGTCAAGGACAGGCTCAAAGATGACGCCCGCGGATTGTCTGGCGGACAGCAGCAGCGCCTGTGCATCGCCCGTTCGGTGGCGCTGCGCCCGGACGTGCTGCTGTTTGACGAGCCCACCTCGGCGCTGGACCCCATCTCCACCGTGGCCATCGAGGAGATGATCATGGAGCTGCGCAACCGCTACACCATCTGCATCGTCACCCACAACATGCAGCAGGCGGCGCGCATCTCCGATTACACTGCTTTCATGTACATGGGCGAGCTGGTGGAATATGGTGAAACGGACACCATCTTCACCAACCCGCGCGAAAAGCAGACCGAGGACTACATCACCGGTCGCTTCGGCTGAAGTTTCATTTCATCCCGCATGGTCCGAACCCCGCCCCGTGCGGGGTTTTTGCTATCATCGAGCTGCAAGGAGGAGAAGGGTTCCGTGAATACGCGCATGCCTCCGGTCGATCCGGGCTTCTTCGATCAACCGCCCCTGAGGCTGGCGGTGGCGCTGCTGGGCAAGCTGGTATGTCGCAGGGTGGAAGATGTATGGCTGGCCTGCCGCATTATCGAGACGGAGGCCTACTATATTGACGAGAAGGGCTCCCACTCATCACTGGGGCGCACCCCCAGCCGCGAGGCCATGTTCATGCCGGCCGGCACCATCTACATGTACTACAGCCGTGGCAAGCCGTCGCTCAATGTGAGCGCCCGGGGCGAGGGCAATGCGGTGCTGATCAAGTCGGGCGTGGCCGAGACCCGCCAGCCGGAGGCGCTGGCGCTGATGCGCGCGGGGTTGGGACGGGACAAGCCGGAGGAGACCCTCTGCTCCGGCCAGACGCTGCTGTGTCAGGCGCTGCATCTGGCGGTGGAGGACTGGCGCGGGCGTCAGTTCGACCCGGAGGTGTTCTATATCGGGGATGACGGCTACCGGCCTGAACAGGTGGTGCAGACTGCGCGGCTGGGCATCGCGCCTCAGCGGGATGCGCATCTGCCCTACCGGTTCGTGGATGCGGCCTTTGCCCGGCGGGCCACGCAGAACCCCATGAAACGCACGGCGGTGGCGGGGCGGGACTATCGCATCATGCCGCTGGAGACGGCGCTGAAACTGAAGGAGGAGCATGGTCATGGGCATTGAGCATGGCATCAGCTGGTGGTGGTGGCTGCTGGCGTGGATGGGCGTGGCGCTGGCGGTATGGGGCCTGTATCGTCTGCTGACCCGCTGATGCTTATGTGTGTAAAAGCAATTTCTATGATTGTGTAAACAAAATTTACTTACTTCCCCTGCATGAATTTCGTACAGTGATTGAAGGCAGTGGTGCGAATATGGATAGCGCAGGGTGAAGACGACGGGACTTCTGGCCATGGCGGGCCTGCTGGTGATGCTGGCAGGCTGCGGCGATCAGCGGCAGGCAGCGCCGAAGGTGGCCTATGCCGACCGCCCACCCGTGCAGGAAAGGGTCTATGTCTTTGCCATCCACCCCCTCTACAGCCCGGGGCGGCTGTTCGAGAAGTTCACGCCCATCATCGACTACCTCAACCAGCAGTTTGACGGCTTCAGCCTGCGGCTGGAGGCCTCCCGGGACTATCCCGCCTACGACCGCAAGATCCGCAGTCAGCGTCCCGACTTTCTGCTGCCCAACCCGTTTCAGACGCTGATCGGGCAGCGCCATGGCTACCGCGTCATCGGCAAGGTGGATGACGACCGGGATTTCCGCGGCATCATTCTGGTGCGCAGAGAGGATGGTATCCGCAGGGTGAAAGACCTGAAGGGTGGCACGGTGGCCGCACCTGGGCCAACGGCGCTGGCGGCCACCATGATGCCCAAGTATTTTCTCCATACCCACGGCATCGACGTGCGCCGGGACGTGAAATATCTCTATACCGGCACGCAGGAGTCCACCATCATGGCGCTTGCGCTGGGCAATGCCCGGGCGGCCACCACCTGGCCCATTCCCTGGCGCCTGTTCCAGCAGGCGCGGCCCGAAATCGCCCGTCGGCTGAAGGTGGCCTGGCGTACGGAAAGTTTGCCCTCCAACAGTGTCATGGTCCATGATCGGGTGCCGCAAGAGGTGGCGAGACAGGTGATGGATGCGCTGGTGGCCATGAAGCAGACGGCGGAAGGCCGCCGCCTGTTGCAGGAAAGCACTTTCACCGGCTTCGTAAGGGCGGATGATGCTGCCTACGCGCCGGTGCGCGCCTTCATCGAGAACTACAGCCGCACGGTGGAACCGGTGAGGATCGAATGATGAAGCTCCCCGCCCTTTTCCGTGGACCGATCAGGCGCCAGCTCATCCTGGGCGTGGCACTGGTGCATGCGTTGCTGATGACCTTTTTCGTGTGGGATCTGGTCAACAAGCACGAGCAGGCGGTCTATGATCAGGCGCGGCAGCAGATCCGACATCTTGGCGAGACGCTGTCCGACACCCTGGCCCTGTGGCTGGCGGCCCATGATGTGCAGGCCATCCAGGATGCGCTGGATGCCCAGAAACGCCGGGTGCCCAATCTGACCGAGGCGCTGGTGTTCGACATGGACGGACGGGTTATCGCCCACACCGAGCGCAGGCATGTGGGGCAATATGTGGTCGATCCGCTGTCGCTGAAACTGCTCAGGGCGCCACCTCGCTATCAGCTCCTCTATGAAGATGCGCGTCTGCTGGACGCTGCCGCACCGGTCACGCTGCGCGGGCAGCAGCTGGGCTGGGTGCGCGTGCGCATGGATGTGAGTGCCCTGCATGGCGAAATTCTTTCCATTATCGTCGAAGGTGTGCTCTACACCCTGTTCGCCATTCTGGCGGGCAGCCTGCTGGCGTGGTGGCTGGGCCAGCGCCTGACCCGGCGGCTCTATCAGCTGCAGGATGTGGCGCGGCAGGTGACCGCCGGCGCGCGTGACGTGCGTTTTCCCACGGGCAGCGGCTACCGTGACGAAGTGGAGGCGCTGGGCGAATACTTCAACGCCATGCTGGACCAGCTGCGTGCCAATGAGCTGGCACTGACCGGTGAACACGACCGCATTCAGAAGGTGCTGCGTCTGGTGCCGGTGGGCATTGTGCTGTTCGACCGTGAGGGGCGGCTGGTCTATGCCAATCCGGCATTCGAGCGCATGGCCGGCATGGCGCATCTACAGCCCGGAGAGCCGTTCGCCACCGTGTTCGGACGGGTGCACATCGGTGACCGTCGGTTGTTCGGCTTTGGCGAGCTGCTCCAGCATGCCGGCCAGCGGCTGGAAGACGTGCGCTTTCAGCCCAATGAGGAGATGTCCATTCTGGCCTCGCTGGAAGTGGTGCCCTATGGCCATGATAACGACGACGGCCTGTTGCTGATCATTGAGCCGGAAGGGGAGTCGGAGGCGCTGCTGCGACGGCTGCTGTGGGATCAGCTGCATGATCCTGTCACCGGGTTGCCCAATCGCACCGCCCTGTTACGGCATCTTGAGGAGTGCTATGAGTCCGGCGAGGCGGAGCATGGCTGCCTCTGGGCGATGAATGTGGATCACTTCCGTCAGGTCAACGAAGTCTTCGGTCTGAGCGGTGGCGATGAGATGCTCGCACGCATTGCAGAACGGCTGACTCGTCTGACGCGGGATCTGGGGCAGCTCTACCATTTGGGCGGAGACGGTTTCGCCCTGCTGCTGCCCCGCGGCATGGCGGATCCGGTCGGTGCTGCCGAACGGCTCATCCACCGGTTCGAGCAGAGCGTCTTCATGCTGCACGGGCAGAAGTTCGCCCTGGGATTGACGCTGGTGCAGTTTGAACTGCGTCAGTTCGACTACCCGGAGGCATTGCTGCTGGCCATGGATGCCGGCATGCGCACGGCCAAGCAGAGCAGCCGTGGCCGGGCGGTGCGCTACACCACCGCCGAGGATGTGCAGGCGCGCAAGCTGGATGAGGTACGCTGGCTGGGCGAGATCAAGAATGCGCTGCAACAGCGCAGTCTACAGCTGGTGGGGCAGCCGCTGGTGCCACTGGACGGACGCAGCGAGCGGCGGCTGGAGATTCTGGTGCGTCTGCCCGGTGAAGACGGCAGGCCTGTGCCGCCGGGCGTCTTTCTGCCCATCGCCGAGCGCTACGGCCTGATGCATGCGCTGGACATGACCGTGCTGGATCTGGCCGTGGACTGGCTGCGCGCCCATGAGGCGCAGGTGGACCGCATCAACCTCAATCTTTCCGGGCAGACATTGGCCAGCGAGCTCAACCGACAGGACCTCATCGAGCGTCTCAGCGCCCAGCCCCGCAGTGTGCGCGAGGCGCTGTGCATCGAAGTGACCGAGACCGTAGCGGTGGGTGACATGCGCGAGACCGCCCGGCTGCTGCAGCAGATCCGCTCGCTGGGCTGCCGGGTGGCCATTGACGACTTCGGCTCCGGCTATGCTTCGTTCAATTACCTCAAGGGGCTGTCGGTGGACGAGGTGAAGATCGACGGCGCCTTCGTGCGCGAGATGATGACCAGCGAGGTGGACGCCGCCATGGTGGCCGCCGTGGTGGAGATCGCCCACAAGATGGAGCTGGGCGTGGTGGCCGAGTTCGTGGAGACGGCCGAGATGGCCCGTCGGCTGCAGAAGCTGGGTGTGGAATACGCGCAGGGTTATTACTTCTCCGCGCCGCAGCCGCTGGAAACGCTGGATGAGACCTTCTGGCAGAAGGTATTTGCCCTGCGGGTGGAGGCGGCGGATCAGTCCGCCTGAAGACAGTTGCACTTCACCTGCAATGCCTTGCAGGCCTGCACGATTTCGTCTGTCGCCGTCTCCGGCAGTGTCGCCGTCAGGCGCACGCCCGTCGGCCTGAAATCTGCCTGAACTCCCAGCGCTCCTGCCGCAGCCAGCAGATGGCGCACCCGCGCTTCCAGCGCATAGGGCGTTTCGATCTTCAGCCGCAACAGAGGCACGCAGGGCGCCAGCTCCGCCGCTTCCAGTGCCGCAGCGCCGCTCTGGCTGTAGGCGCGGGTCAGGCCGCCTGCGCCCAGTTTCACGCCGCCGTAGTAGCGCACCACCACCAGCAGCGCGTTGCCCACCCGCTGCTTCTGCAACAGATTGAGCAGTGGCCGGCCCGCCGTGCCGGCGGGTTCACCGTCATCGTCCATGCCTGCCGAGGCGGTGCCCTGCGGATCGCCCAGCACATAGGCCCAGCACACATGGCGCGCCTCCGGGTGGCGGTCGCGCAGCGTGGCCACCTGTGCCAGCGCCGTTTCCCGGCTGTCCACGGGCAGGCAGTGGCCGATGAAACGACTCTTGCGGATTTCGATCTCGGCCTGACCCGGCCGGTGTGGTGTCAGGAAACCCATGACCCGCCATTATAATGGCCGCCATGTTCATCACCTGCGGCCCGCACCGTCTCCCCGTCCGCTTTCACCCGCGCCGTCGTCGGCTGGCGCTTGTTGCGACCCCCGAGGGGGTGGAGGTGCGTGCACCTGCCGGTCTGTCACATCGGCACATCGAGAGCTTCGTGCGGGCCGAGCAGACATGGATCGAGCAGGCGCTTGCCGAGGGTGAAACCCGGCAGACGTGCCTGTGGGGCGTGCCGACGTCCGGTCTTACCGCTCAACAGGCGCAAAAGGTGCTGAAGGCATGGCTGGCCGAGACGCTGCCCCGCTGGTGCGCGGCCATGGACGTGACACCCCGGCAGGTGCGAGTGCGCGCCATGCGGTCCAGCTGGGGGCGTTGCAGCGCCTCGGGCACCATCACGCTGGCGCTGGATCTGGCGCAGCTGCCGCAGACACTGGCCGAATACGTGCTGGTGCATGAACTGGCCCATCTGCGCCATCTGCACCATGGGCCGGACTTCTGGGCACTGGTGGACCGCCATCTGCCCGACCGGCGCGAACGGGTCACATCGCTCAGGAAGTGGGAGAAACGCCTGCGACCGCTGGCACCAAGGGGCAGCGTCTGATCAGAACGTGCCGATGCCCCATTGATCCTGCCATCAAAACCGGTCCTGCACGTCCATCTCTCAGTGGTCGGTAGCGCACGGTTGCTGTCGGCCTGCCCCGTATCCATTTCGTGCAGGCCCCCTTGGCCTGTCCGAATCTGCCTGTCGTTCTGTTTCAGCGAAATCCGGGGCATGTTTCCGCCCGTCAGGCGGCCACCTGCCGGAATCTGGGAAGGCTCCGTTCATACGCCGGACGAAAACTCGGTTGGTGTTCCGTGATGTGATGAGTGTTCCTGCAGGCGATTTGAGGCGGTTTTTGCCGTGTCTGGACGAGATTTTTCGCCTGCGGGCGGTGCGGCTTGCCCGGCACTCCGCAAAATTCGGGGAGACCCCGTATCCATGAAGGGGGGGACAGTCGTCGGGCGGGAGCGGGAAGTCGCGCTGTGTGTCCACCGGCCGGGGAGAACTGGTGGGCGGATACGAAAAGCCCCGCGCGGGGCGGGGCTGGAACAGAATGATGGCAGGTGGCCTTACAGCTTGCAGGCGCCGCCGGCGCAGCCGTCGTCGTCCTGCGCGTCGTTCATGCCGTCGCGGGTGTTGTGGTAGTAGAGGGTCTTCACACCCAGCTTGTAGGCATAGAGGATGTCCTTGAGAATGGTCTTGATCGGCACCTTTTCGTCCGGGAAGCGGGCCGGGTCGTAGTTGGTGTTGGCCGAGATGGACTGGTCCACGAACTTCTGCATGATGGCCACCAGCTGCAGGTAGCCGGTGTTGTTGGGCATCTGCCACAGCAGTTCGTAGTTGTCCCGCAGGCGCTTGAACTCCGGCACTACCTGCTTGAGGATGCCGTCCTTGGAGGCCTTGACGGACACATGTCCCCGCGGCGGCTCGATGCCGTTGGTGGAGTTGGTGATCTGCGAGGAGGTCTCGCACGGCATCAGGGCGGTGAGGGTGGAGTTGCGCATGCCGTGCTGCCTGATCTCCTCCCGCAGCGCCTCCCAGTCGTAGTGGAGCGGCTCGTCCACGATCTCGTCCAGATCCTTCTTATAGGTGTCGATGGGCAGGATGCCCTGAGCGTATTTGGTCTGGTTGAACCAGGGGGCCGGCCCCAGTTCCTTCGCCAGGTTGACCGAAGCCTTGATCAGATGATACTGAATGGCCTCGAAGGTGCGGTGGATGAGTGCGTTGCCGGAGCCGTCGGAGTAGCGGGCGCCGTTCTTGGCCAGATAGTAGGCCAGGTTGGTGACGCCGATGCCCAGCGTGCGGCGGTTGAGGCTGCCCCGTTTCGCCGCCGGGACGGGGTAGTCCTGATAGTCCAGCAGGGCGTCCAGCGCGCGCACGATCAGGTCGGCCAGATTCTCCAGCTCGTCCAGATTTTCCAGCGCGCCCAGGTTGAAGGCGGAGAGGGTGCACAGGGCGATCTCGCCGTTTTCGTCGTTGACCTCCTCCAGCGGCGCTGTGGGCAGGGTGATCTCCATGCACAGGTTGGACTGGCGCACGGGGGCCACGTCCGGGTCGAAGGCGCTGTGGGTGTTGGAGTGGTCCACGTTCTGGATGTAGATGCGGCCGGTCTGGGCGCGCTCCTGCGCCAGCAGGGTGAACAGATCGATGGCCTTGACGGTCTTCTTGCGGATGGAGTCGTCCGCCTCGTAGATGTTGTAAAGGCGCTCGAACTCGTCCTGATCGTTGAAGAAGGCGTCATACAGCCCGGGCACGTCCGAGGGGCTGAACAGGGTGATGTTGCCGCCTTCGATCAGGCGCTTGTACATCAGCCGGTTGATCTGCACGCCGTAGTCCAGATGGCGGGCGCGGTTTTCCTCTACGCCGCGGTTGTTCTTGAGCACCAGCAGGCTTTCCACCTCCAGATGCCAGATGGGGTAGAACAGCGTGGCCGCGCCACCGCGCACGCCGCCCTGTGAGCAGGACTTGACCGCCGTCTGGAAGTGCTTGATGAAGGGGATCAGGCCGGTATGGAAGGCCTCACCGCCGCGGATGGGGGAGCCCAGCGCCCGGATGCGGCCGATGTTGACGCCGATGCCGGCCCGCTGGGAGACGTATTTGACGATGGCCGAGGCGGTGGCGTTGATGGAGTCCAGCGAGTCGTCGCACTCGATCAGCACGCAGGAGCTGAACTGGCGCGTGGGCGTGCGCACGCCGGACATGATGGGCGTGGGCAGGCTCAGCTTGAAGGTGCTGGCCGCGTCATAGAAGCGCTTGATGTAATCCAGCCGCGTTTCCTTCGGATACTTGGCGAACAGGCACATGGGCACCAGCATGTAGATGAACTGGGGGGATTCGTACAGTTCGCCGGTGACCCGGTTCTGCACCAGATACTTGCCTTCCAGCTGCTTGACCGCGGCGTAGGAGAAGTTCATGTCCCGGTCATGGTCGATGGCGCGGTCCAGCTCTTCAAATTCCTCCTTGGTGTAGTCCTCCAGCAGGTGTCTGTCGTAGCGGCCGGCGCGCACCATCTTGTTGACATGCTCGAACAGCGACGGCGGCGTGAAGCGGCCGAAGGCACGCTTGCGCAGGTGGAAGATGGCCAGACGCGCGGCCAGGTGCTGGTAGTCGGGCGCCTTTTCCGAGATCAGGTCCGCGGCGGACTTGATGATGGTCTCGTGGATCTCGGAGGTGGTGATGCCGTCGTAGAACTGGATGTGGGCGCGCAGCTCCACCTCGGAGACGGAGACATCCTCCAGTCCCTCGGCGGCCCAGGTGATCACGCGGTGAATCTTTTCCAGGTCGAGCGGCTCTTTGCGGCCGTCCCGTTTGGTCACAAGGATCTGGCTGTCGGTCATGGGTTCGCTCTCTGTGAATAACTTTCCGGTTCGGCCCGTCCCTGTGGATGTCAGATCAAGGACTTGGCGCGATCAGTGTTCATGCGGTGGCAGAAATGCCCTGCAGCGGCTTGTGCGCCGGCGGGCAGAAAGACCCAACATGTAGTGATGCCGGATCTACGGTTCAGCTAAATATAGTGGAATCGCCCGAAGCGGGCAATGGCTTTCGGTAGCGGGTTTTCCACAGCGCCGAGCCGGATGGCAGTGTGAAAATTTGCCCTTGATGCCGCATTCACAAGGGCTCGGCCTGTGGATAAGTGTGTGAAAAATGATCGCCGCCCGCCTGATAAAAATTTCTTGTGCGGCAGGTGGCAGTGTTTATGGGAGCGGTCAGAAGCCCTGCTCGCCCTCGACGCGGTTGCGGCCGCTCTCCTTGGCGCGGTAGAGGGCCTTGTCGGCCCGTTCGAACAGCGCCTCCACCGGCTCGCCCAGCTGATAGACGGCCACGCCGGCAGAGATGGTGAAGGTGAGCGGCTGCTTGCGTATGCGCACTTCCAGCGTCTTGCTCTCGATGCGCCGGCGCAGGTGTTCGGCCACATGGCAGGCGCCGTCGTAGGTGGTGTGGGGCAGCACGATGACGAATTCCTCGCCGCCGATGCGGGCCACCAGATCCTGCCCCTTGGTCTCGTTCTTGAGAATGCGCGCCAGATAGCGGATGACGCTGTCGCCCACCGCATGGCCGAAGGTGTCGTTGATCAGCTTGAAATGATCGATGTCCAGCATGATGATGCTGAAGGTCTCACCGGTTTCCAGCGCCTCATCGATGATGTCGTTGAGCTTTTCCATCAGGCCGCGGCGGTTGAGCAGGCCCGAGAGCGGGTCGGTGCGGGCGATGATGCGTTCGTTGGAGAAGCGCTGGCGCACCTGCTCGAACAGGGTGTGATACTGGTTGATCAGCTTGAACAGCCGCTCGCTGCTGGCTTCCAGCGCTTCCAGCCGGGGCAAGATGAAGGTCTCCAGCAGCCGGCTCGCC
This sequence comes from Sulfurivirga sp., assembly GCF_015490265.1. Classification (GTDB taxonomy): domain Bacteria; phylum Pseudomonadota; class Gammaproteobacteria; order Thiomicrospirales; family Thiomicrospiraceae; genus Sulfurivirga. The sequence continues at coordinate 36,034 of NZ_WFYD01000101.1, forward strand.
TCTTCGCAGTCTTCCTTCTGATCCGCCAGGTTGGCAATGTCCACCCGCAGGGCCGACTGCTCGGCGGAGAACTGATCCATCCAGCGTTCCATCTGCTCGCGCAGTTCGATGAACAGCTGTTCGGCGTCATCGGTGGGCATGGCCTCGGCCAGAATGTTGCCGATCAGCGTCAGGTAGATGTCGGCGGCGGTCTCGTCATTGTAGGCGTGCAGGCGCAGGGCGTTTTCCACCTCCTCGCGCACCAGCGGGTCCACCTCGCCCAGATATTCGAACATCACCGTGCAGTGGATCGGGTTGGGGGCCACCTGCAGCGCGTCCAGCCGGTCCAGCACCTGCTGGGCCAGCAGCTGCACCTTGGTGCGGCTGAAGGGGTAGCGTCTGAGGACGAGGTCTGCCTTTTTGATGTTCATGCCGCGCTCCCCTGTCAGGCGTTGAGAAAGCGTTCGATGCGTGACACCGCCTCGCGCAGGTCTTCCAGACTGGTGGCGAAGCTGATGCGCATGTGGCCGGGCGCGCCGAAGGCCGTGCCGGGCACGGCGGCCACTTCGGCCTCCTCCAGCAGGGCGGCGACGAAATCGGTGTCGGTTTCATAGCCTTTTGCCGCCATGGCGCCGGTGATGTCGATGAAGCTGTAGAAGGCGCCCTTGGCCGGCAGCGCCTTCATGCCGGGCAGGGCGTTGATGGCCTCGGTGATGTAATCGTTGCGCTCGCGGAAGGCGGCCACCATCACCTCAATGCAGTCCTGCGGGCCATCCAGCGCCGCCACGGCGGCGTACTGGGAGATGGAGCAGGGGTTGGAGGTGCTCTGGGACTGCACCTTGCGCATGGCGGCGATCATCGCTTCCGGGCCGGCGGCGTAGCCGATGCGCCAGCCGGTCATGGCGTAGGCCTTGGAGACGCCGTTGAACACTACGGTCCTGTCCTTCAGGTCCGGCGCCACGTTGAGCAGGTTGGCAAACGGGGTGTCGCCCAGGATGATGTGCTCGTACATGTCGTCGGTGGCCAGCCATACCTGTGGATGGCGACGCAGCACCTCGGCGATGGCCTCCAGCTCGCGGGCGGTGTAGACCGCGCCGGTGGGGTTGCTGGGGCTGTTGAGGATCAGCAGCCGGGTGCGTTCGGTGATGGCCTCCTCGATCTGCCCGGCGGTCACCTTGAAGCTCTGACGGATGCCGGCGCTGACGATCACCGGTGTGGCCTCCGCCAGCAACACCATGTCCGGATAGCTGACCCAGTAGGGGGCCGGAATGATCACCTCGTCGCCCGGGTTGAGGAAGGCCTGAAAGAGGTTGTAGAGGCTCTGCTTGCCGCCGCTGGAAACCAGAATCTCCGCCGGTGTGTAGTCCAGGCCGTTGTCCCGCCTGAACTTGCGGGCGATGGCCTCCTTCAGCTCCGGAATGCCGTCCACCGGCGTGTAGCGGGTCCGGCCTTCCTCGATGGCGCGGATGCCCGCCGCCTTGATGTGTTCCGGCGTGTCGAAATCCGGCTCGCCGGCGCCGAGACTGATCACGTCCCGGCCGGCGCGGCGCATTTCGGCCGCCTTGGCGGTGATCACGAGGGTGGGAGAGGGCTTGACGGCTGCGACACGGCGGGATACCTGGGCCATACGGATACCTCGGAAGTCCAATATAATTGACGACCTGCGAAATTCTATCGGAATCGGGTGTCTGCTGCATGGGTAAACGGTTTGAGCTGGTGTCGGACTACGCCCCCGCCGGGGACCAGCCGGAGGCGATCCGCCAGCTGGTGGACGGGCTGGAGCAGGGCGAGATGTTCCAGACGCTGCTGGGGGTGACCGGCTCCGGCAAGACCTTCACCATGGCCAACGTGATCGCCGAGGTGCAGCGCCCCACGCTGATTCTGGCCCACAACAAGACGCTGGCGGCCCAGCTCTACGGGGAGATGAAGCAGTTCTTCCCCCGCAACGCGGTGGAGTATTTCGTCTCCTACTATGACTACTATCAGCCGGAGGCCTATGTGCCCGCCTCCGACACCTACATCGCCAAGGACGCCAGCATCAACGAGCAGATCGAGCAGCTGCGCCTGTCCGCCACCAAGGCGCTGCTGGAACGGGAGGACGTCATCCTCATCGCCACCGTCTCGGCCATCTACGGTCTGGGCGACCCGGAGCAGTATCTGAGCATGATGCTGCAGCTGCGCCTCGGGGATACCATCAGCCAGCGGGAGATTCTGCAGCGGCTGGTCTCCATGCAGTACCAGCGCAACGACATCGAACTGTGGCGGGGCACCTTCCGGGTGCGCGGCGATGTGATCGACGTCTTCCCCGCCGAGGCGGAACAGCACGCCATCCGCATCGAGCTGTTCGACGACGAGGTGGAAAGCCTCAGCTGGTTCGACCCGCTCACCGGCGAGGTGATCAGAAAGGTCACCCGCATCACCGTCTATCCCAAGAGCCACTATGTCACCCCGCGGGAGCGCATCCTCGCTGCCGTGGAGCAGATCAAGGTGGAACTGGCCGAGCGGCTGAAGGCGCTGCGTGATCAGAACAAGCTGGTGGAGGCCCAGCGGCTGGAGGAGCGCACCCGGCTGGATATGGAAATGATGCTGGAGCTGGGCTACTGCACCGGCATCGAGAACTACTCCCGCTACCTCTCCGGCCGCGAGGCGGGCCAGCCGCCGCCGACGCTGATGGACTACCTGCCGAAGAACGCGCTGCTGTTCATTGACGAGAGCCATGTGACCGTGCCGCAGATCGGCGGCATGTACAGGGGGGACCGCTCCCGCAAGGAGAATCTGGTCACCTACGGTTTCCGCCTGCCCTCGGCCATGGACAACCGTCCGCTCAGGTTCGAGGAGTTCGAGCGGCTCATGCCCCAGACCATCTTCGTCTCCGCCACGCCCGGCCCCTATGAGCTGGAGAAGTCCAGCCGCATCGTCGAGCAGGTGGTGCGGCCCACTGGACTGGTGGATCCCCAGATCATCGTCCGGCCCGCCTCCAGCCAGGTGGAGGACCTGCTCGGCGAGATCAACGCCACCGTCGAAGCCGGCCACCGGGTGCTGGTGACCGTGCTCACCAAGCGCATGGCCGAAGATCTGACCGAATTTCTTGAAGAGCACGGCGTGCGCGTGCGCTATCTCCATTCGGACATCGACACCGTGGAGCGCATCGAGATCGTGCGCGACCTCCGGCTGGGCGAATTCGACGTGCTAGTGGGCATCAACCTGCTGCGGGAGGGGCTGGACATTCCGGAGGTGGCGCTGGTGGCCATTCTGGATGCCGACAAGGAAGGCTTCCTGCGCTCCGACCGCTCGCTCATCCAGACCATTGGCCGCGCCGCGCGCAATCCCCATGGGCGTGCCATTCTGTATGCCGACCAGATCACCGACTCCATGCGCCGCGCCATCGACGAGACCGAGCGCAGGCGCGAAAAGCAGATGGCCTACAATAGCGCCCACGGCATCACCCCGCGCGGGCTCAACAAGAAGGTGGGCGACATTCTGGAAGACTCGCCCTACGCGCCGCGCGCCACCCGCAGGAGCGGGCAGGCGGCCGAGCCGGCCGGTGAGTATGATCTGGAACGGCTCAGTCCGGGCGAGGCCGCCCGGCTGATGAAGAAACTGGAAAAGGAAATGTACGCCGCCGCGCGCGATCTGGAGTTCGAGAAGGCGGCGCAGCTGCGTGATCAGCTCAAGACCCTGCGGGCCGGTCTGGTGCGTATTGGAGGAACCTGAGAGATGAAAACCCTGTTCAAGGTGGCTTTTCTGGGCGTTTTTCTGGCGCTGTCTGCCGCGGTCGGCGCCGCACCTGCCAAAAATGGGGGAGACCCCGTTACCCGTGACCCCTTCGGGCCGCTGCAGACGCTCAAGGCGCAGGGGCGCTGGGAAGAAGCCCTCGACTGGCTGGACACATGGAAAGAGGTGCTTCCGTCCCAGCGCTGGTGGCTGGAGCGGGCACGGGTGCTGGCGGCCATGGGCCGCGTCAACGAGGCGGCCGACGCCTTCGAACAGGCCCTGAAGCAGCGCCAGCCGGAGGCGGAGATATGGAGTGAGCTCAAACAGTTGCGC
>NZ_WFYD01000102.1 GCF_015490265.1 Sulfurivirga sp.
CCATGGAGACGATCTTACGCTTGCTGTCGTTGACATTGGCCGCAGGCGCACCGCGCGGGGCCACCTCCACCAGGCTCAGCACGCCCTCATACTGCTCGATCACGGCAGTGGCTTCCGGTGCCTTGTCCAGCACACGCAGCAGCGCCTGTGCCGCGCCGGTGGGCACGCGTTTTCCCTGCTCCCAGTTGCGCACGGTCTCCACGGATACATGAATGCGGCGGGCGAATTCCCGCTGGCTCAGCCCCAGTTTCCTGCGCACACGCCGGGCGTAGCGGGCCGCATCCTGCATGGCTTCCCGCTCATCTTCCGCCATATGGCGGGCAATGTCCGCTTCCGTTGTGGCATCGACCTTGCGGGTGTCAATGTGCCCCACCGGCTGCCCCGGTTGAATGCGAACGCGCACAGTCTTTCCCATAGCGTCTGATCTCCCGTCTGTTGGCTTTTCTGGCTGAAATGATGCGGATGGCCCTTCCGCGAGGTGTGTAGATGACGACAAACAGCCGCTGCTCGATACACCCTATTACCCTGAAACGGCGCTCGCCATATTCAAAACGGGTGTCTTCCTCAATCAGACGCTCAGGATCGAAAAACACCTGAGCGGCATAAGCAAAGTCGAAACCACGCTCATTCAGGCAGCGCAGGCTCTTGTCCTCATCCCATTCGAACTCCATATCCCCATCTTACCATATTGTAGTTCACTGAACCAGTCACATCCTCATGACACCCGCCCACAGGCTTTCTGCCTTCCTGACCGGTAGGCTGTGCGCATCAACCATGCGGACGACACCATGACGGCAGACGAACTGCGGCAACAGCTTTCCGCTCTTGAGGCAGCCAGACTGAAGCTGCTCACCGGCGAGCGGGTGGTGGAGGTGAGATTCGGCGACACCACGGTGCAGTATGCGCAGGCCACCATGCGCCAGCTGGACAGTGCCATTGCGCAGGTGAAGGAGCAGCTGGGACGGCTGACCGGCGCCCGGCGGCGCATGGTGTGGCCTGCCCGGTTCCGGAGGGGCTACTGATGCGCATGGTCAGACTGAATGTGCGCCCGCAGCTGGTGGGCCCGGACGGGCTGCCCATCCGGGCAGGTCTGTATGACGCGGCCAGCACCGGGCGCAGGCTGTCCGACTTTCCGGCCACCGCTTCCGGCCCCAATGCCCATGTGCTGGGCGAGCTGGACATTCTGCGCCACCGCGCCCGCCACCTGCTGCGCAATAACCCGTGGATCAGAAATGGCATTCAGGCCGATGTGGCCAATGAGATCGGCACCGGCATCCGCCCCCGGCCCGCAACAGACGATGAGGCCATCAATGATGAACTGCTGAGTCTCTGGCGCGAATGGCAGTATGAAGCCGACGCCGACAGCATTCACGGCTTCTATGCATTGCAGGCGCTGATCGCCCGCGCCCGGCGGGAAAGCGGAGAAGTCTTCATCCGCATCCGCCGCCGCAGGCCGGAAGATGGGCTGACCGTGCCGGTGCAGATACAGGTGCTGGAGGCGGACTACTGCCCGCTGACGCTGAATCAGACCCTTAAAAACGGCAACCGCATTATCTCCGGCATTGAATTCAACAAACTGGGCCGTCGGGTCGCCTACTGGCTCTACCGGGTGCATCCGCTGGATGCGTCCTTCACCCAGCAGGTGGCGGACAATCCGGTGCGGGTGCCTGCCGAACAGGTGATTCACCACTTCATCCCCTCTCGCCCCGGACAGATACGCGGGGAACCGGTGATGCTGTCTGCCATGACCCGCGCCTGGCATTTTGACGCCTATGACGATGCCGAGCTGGAGCGCAAGAAGCAGCGGGCAGCCTATACGGGCGTGATTACCCGCCCGCAGCCGGAGTATGTGGAGGAATCCGACTGGCTGTTTGACCCGCTGACCGGCGAGCCGCTGAAAGAGGATGCCACGCCGGTGATGGAAACCCAGCCCGGTTCCTTCGCCACGCTCATGCCCGGTGAGAACATTGAGCTGTTTCCCGGCGACCAGACCGGGCAGGGCTATACCGACTTCGTGCGCCAGCAGCTTCTGGGCATCGCGGCAGGGCTCGGCGTGCCCTATGAGCTGGTCACCGGCGACTACAAGGAGATCAACGACCGCATCTGGCGCAGCCTGATCAATCAGTATCGCCGCCGCATTGAGCAGGAGCAGCAGGTGTTCATCCGGCAGGTGTGCCGTCCCGTCTGGCACGCATTCGTTGATGCGGCGGTGCTGGCGGGGGCGGTGGAGATGCCCGGCTACGCCCGGGCACCCGCCCGCTGGCGCAGGGCTGAGTGGCGCACCCAGGCCTGGCCGCACATTCACCCGTTGCAGGATGTGCAGGCGATGGTGGCCACCATCGAGGCCGGGCTGGACTCCCGCCAGAGCGTGGTGGCCGGCCGTGGCCGGGATGTGGAGCAGGTCGATGCCGAGCGTGCGGCGGACGCCCGCCGGGAGAAGGAACTGGGACTGGATGGAGGTGACCGGTGAGTCAGGGAGGTTACCCGGATGATGTCTATCAGCGCTTGAAGAAGCTGGAAGAGAGCCAGTTGCGGCAGGAAATGATGCTGGGCCGTATCGAGCAGGATCTGGATGCGGTCAATCAGAACCTGAAGGTGCTGACGGAAATTCAGATGGAACAGGTGCGCAGCCGTGAGGAGGCGCGGGCCCAGTTTGAGAAGGTGCTGGCCTCCGCCAACCGCGCCCATCAGCGCATTGACCGGGTGGAGGCCAACCTGACCCGTGCGGTGTGGATCGTGCTGACGGTGGTGATCGGCGGTGTGATTGCGGGCCGGGCCTTTGTGGCAGGGGGGTGACATGAGCAGAAGAGTTGACCACAGCACGCACTTTTCCCGGAGTGAGCTGCAATGCCATTGCGGCTGTGGGCGGTGTTACATGGATGCTGCCTTTATGGCCCGTCTGGAACGGCTCAGGCAGGCCTTTGGTAAGCCCATGCGGCTGTCCAGCGCCTACAGATGTCCGGACTACAACGCGCGGGTCAGCCATACGGGACTGACCGGCCCCCACACCACGGGCCGCGCGGTGGATGTATTGATCAGCGGCGAGGAGGCCTACCGGCTGGTGCAGCTCGCGCTTGAATATGGATTCACCGGCATCGGCATTGCGCAGCGCGGCCCCTATGAGCGCCGCTTCATCCATCTGGACGATCTGGAGGGAGACCTTCGCCCTCGTGTGTGGAGCTACTGATGCGCCGCTGGCTTATTGCCGCCCGGCTCATTGACCGCTTCCGCCTGATCCCCCGGCTGGCCGTGGGTGGCTATGCGGTGGCCATGTGGGATGTGGTGCAGTGGTACATGGCCCAGCCTGATCCGACCGGCAACCAGACGGCGTTCGTCTCTACGGTGGTGGGGGCGGCGGCAGCCTTTTTCGGCTTCTATGTCAACAGCGGAGGGCGGCGGTAATGATGATTCGAGCAATGGTCTGTACCGGGGTGGTGTTCTCTCTGCTGTTCTGGGCGCTGTTGGAGAAGAGTCAGCATGCCGAAGCGACCGCTATGCTGGAAAGGGAGCGCGCGGCATGGGAGCGGGCACGTATTGAGGCTCATCGCAAGGCCGTTGCCGCGCTGGAACAGATGCAGGTCAATTACGAGCGTCGCCTGCGCCAGCAGGCCAGGGCACGGGCTGCAATCGAGCAGGAACGGGCTCGCGTCATCATGCAAATCGAGGAGGGGAAGGACAATGGGCCGGAAGACTATCGCCGCTGGGCTCGCCAGCCTCTGCCTGCCGTGGTTATTGACCGGCTGCGCCAGCTGCCCGAAGAGCGCGCCGCCGCAGGTCATCACCGCCTGCCCGACACCACACATTGAACCCACACCCTATCCGGTGCTCACTGGAACCGACAATGCCGCACTGCTGCGGCTGATTGCCGACTATGAGGCAGCCTTGCGCAAGTGCAATGCTGACAAGGCGGCGGCCAACGGATCTCCATGATGACACCCACCCACAGGCGCACATCCTGCGCCTGTGCCATCCTGCTCCCGAACATTGCAGGGAGCTGTTCCATGTCCAATTCTAAACCCTTCGAGGCGCTGGCGCGGCTGTTCCGCCGCAGACGCGGGGGCGACTTTGTGGAGCTTTTGCACAGCCGGGCACTCAATACCCCGCTTGCGGTGCATGCGGATGTGGGGGCGGCCATTGTGGCAGGCTGGCTGCGGCCTGAGTCGGTGGCCGCACTGGGCGGGGAAGCCGAGGAAGACAGCGCCGGCATCCTCACCCGCATCGAGCGGGAAGAGGGGGGTGCCATTGCGGTGCTGGACATTTCCGGCCCGCTGGTCAGCCGCCCGACCGGGTTCTGTTCGCCCCTGAGCTACGGGGAAATCCGCGAGGCCTTTGATGCTGCGCTGAACGATGCGTCGGTCGGCCACATTGTGCTGCGCATCGACTCGCCCGGTGGTGAGGTGGCGGGGCTGTTCGATCTGGCAGATCACATCTTTGAGGCCCGTGAGCAGAAGCTGATTACCGCCGTGGTGGATGACATGGCCGCCTCCGCTGCCTATGCCATTGCCTCCAGCGCAAGCCAGGTTCTGGTCAGCCGCACCGGTGTGGTGGGCAGTGTGGGGGTGGTCAGCTACCACATTGACCAGTCCGGCCTGAATGAGCGCATGGGCGTGAAGGTGGAATACATCTATGCCGGTGAGCACAAGGTGGACGGCAATCCACACCAGCCCCTGTCCGATGAGGCGCGCACGCGTTTTCAGGCGGAGGTGGACGATCTGTATGAGATGTTCGTCGCCCTTGTGGCCCGCAACCGCAATCTGGATGCGGAGGCCGTGCGTGCCACTGAAGCGGCCACCTTCCGGGGCGTGAAGGCCATCAGCACCGGCTTTGCCGATGCAATTGTGCCCTTTGCGGAGGCCATGGACATCTTCATGCGCGGCGGGCCGGAGTCGAAACCTGCGGCCCCGGCTCCGGCTGCTGATGCCGGGTATCTTGAGGTGGCAGCGCAGGATGATGACACCCGCCCACAGGTGCAGGATGCGCCCGCCGTGGAAGATGGCACCCAGGCTGAGCCGGAAGCCGATCCGCAGGATCAGGCCCGTTATGCAGCCACTGTCCGGGCGCTTTGCACCGCCGCAGGCGTGCCGGAGGCGGCGGAAGACTTCATTGCCGCCGGGGTGGAGGTGGAGCAGGTGCGCGCCGACCTGATGGAGCTGGTGGCCACCGACGGGCCGGAGATCCAGTCCGCCCGTTCCAGCGATCTGGTGGCTGCGGAGGATGTTCCGCGGATCGACCCGGCAGTGATTTACAGCAAGCGTAATGGAGGGCTGATGTGATGATTGAGGAAGGCAAGCGCCCCGGCGAGTTCCTGATCAGTGAAGGGGAGGGGGCCATCTCCCGCGACAGTGTGACGCTGAAAAAGCGTGCGGCGCTGTATGAGGCGGGCACGATTCTGGGTCGGGAGAGCTCCACCGGTCTGTTCAAGGCGTTTGATCCGGCGGCAACAGACGGTACGCAGACTGCCGTCGGCGTGCTGCTGGACAATGTGGATGCGTCTGCCGCCAACCGTCAGGCGGTGGCCATCACCCGGCTGGCGGAGGTGGACGGCAGCCTGCTGGTGGGCGATGTGGCGGCGGCGAAGGATGATCTGGCGGCCAGCCATGTGATCGTGCGATAAGGAGGGAAGAAGATGTCCATGCTTGATCTGACCAACCATTTCACTCTGACGAAGCTGACCGCCAGCATCAACGAGCTGCCCTACAAGCCGGGCCGTATCGGTGAGCTGGGGCTGTTTCAGGAGGATGGCATCACCACCACCACTGCCGTGATCGAGCAGTATGAGGGCGTGCTGAGCCTGGTGGAGGTGGCCCCGCGCGGTGCGCCTGCGGCCAATGTCAACGACAGCAAGCGTAAGATCGTCTCCATGGCGGTGCCGCATATTCCGCAGCGGGCCACCATCCTGGCCGCCGAAGTGCAGAATGTGCGCGCCTTCGGCACCGAAAACCAGCTGGAAGGGCTGGAGCAGGTGATCAGCCGCCGCCTGTCCATCATGAAGCGCAATCTGGAGTACACCATCGAGTCCCACCGGCTGTCCGCCATCATGGGCAAGTACTATGACGCGGCGGGCAATCAGGTGAGCCTGTATTCCACCTTCGGCGTCAGCCAGAAGACGGTGAACTTCGCCCTGGCCACCGACACCACCGAGGTGACCGGCAAGATTCAGCAGGTGCTGGATGAGATTGAGAATGCGCTGGGCGGGCTGGCCTATGACGGCATCACCGTTATCTGCTCCCCGCAGTTCTACGATGCGCTGATCGTGCATCCGAAGGTGAAGGAGGCGTATCTCAACTATTCCGCCGCCGCCCAGCTGCGTGGTGAGGCGATTCTGACCGAGTTCGTCTTCAACGGCGTGCGCTTCATCCGCTACCGCGGCACCACCGATGTCAAGGTGCCGGACGGACAGGCCTATGCCTTCCCGACCGGTGTGGCGGAGCTGTTCATCACCCGCTATGCACCGGCGGACTATGTGGAGACGGTCAATACCGTAGGCCTGCCCTACTACGCCAAGATGGAGCCGATGGACTTCAACAAGGGCTATCAGCTGGAAGCCCAGTCCAACCCGCTCAACATCTGCACCCGCCCGCGGGCGGTGATCAAGCTGACGGCCTGACCGGCCTGACCGGAAGCCATGTGGCCCGCCCCGTGCGGGCCTTTTTGTAAGGAGGGCACATGAGCATCGCAATCATCCGCCAGCGGGCCACCGACCACGCCTTCGCCCATCTGGGCGAACCTGTGGAAACCGTCACCGGCCCGGTTCAGGTCATTGTCCAGCGCCATGACAGGCCGGATGTGCTGTTCAAGGGCGGCAGACGGGCCGTGGATGCAGGCCTGCAGTATCTGATCATCCATGTGCGCGAGCAGGACGCAGACAGCATCACCGGCACCGTGCGCATCGATGGGCGCGACTGGCAGCCGGTCGAGCGTACCCGCCATGCCGTGCAGCCGGGTGTCGTCCAGATTGAACTGGCCCCTGTTGATGGCCATGGCGAGGAGGGCGGACAGTGGCTGTAAGACCCGGCATGCGGCTGGACTTCGACCTGTATTCCGACCATGATGTGGCGGAAAAGGTCGCAGCCATTCAGTCATTCGGCCCGCAGGCTTCAAAGGCGGTGATCCGGGCCGTCAACCGGGCCGTGCGCAAAACCGCCCGCTGGCTCAAAGGCAAACTCTCCCGTGCGGTTTACGAGCAACTGAGCCTCAAGCGCGTGGGCCTGCTGGCCCAGACAAAGCGTATCACCGTCAAACAGCGCAAGGGCGGGCAGGCGTGGTTGTGGATCGGCACCTCCAACATGCCCGCCCACTACTTCCGCAATCCGCGCTGGCAGCGCAGATGGAAGGGTGGGGCCAGGTTCACCGCCAAGGGCCAGCGCCAGCAGGTGGCCGGTTCCTTCATTGCCCGCTATGGGGATGAGAAACAGGCCGTGCTCGTTCGCAGCACAGACAAGGCCTATCCCATCAAGTTCGTGCCGGTGGAAGTGCATGAGGACATGGAAGAGATCATCCAGCGCCTCATCCCCCAGGCACGGGAGCAGTTCGTCCGCATCGCCCGGCAGGAGCTGAACTACGAACTGATGAAGCTTCGTGTGGTGAGCGGGTAGAATCGCTCTTGTTGGTCTTGGAGAGCACATGGAAGTAAACGGCATAACGCGGGTAATGTTGCGGTTAACATTTGTCCATGCATTTTCATGTATTTGATATTTAAGTTGATTTGCGTCCGGCCCCGGCCTCCAATCTCCCCCTGATATTGCATCATAAGCTCTCACAATCACCACAAATCAAAGTCTTACGGCTTTCCTTTCTTTCCATACCTTATCATTCTCTCCGTTGCATCACGATCAGGTGCGGGTAATATTGCGGGTAACGAAATCGCAATGTGGCGTATGCGGGTAACGCTATGCTGTCTGCCGTAAAGTTGAAGTCTCTGAAGCCGAAAGACCGGGTTTATCGGGTACTGGACTCGGATGGCCTGCGTATCGAGGTGCGCCCCAGTGGCAAGAAGTTCTGGCGCTACCGGTATCGGTGGCAGGGTCGGGATACGATGCTGAGTCTGGGTGAGTATCCGGCGGTGTCGCTGGCGCAGGCGAGGCAGATGCGGGATGAGGCGAAGGCGTTGCTAGCCCGTGGGGTTAACCCGGCAGATGCGCTGTTCCGGCAGGATGTGACTGCTGAGGCTGAGCCGGATGTGATGCTGTTCAGGGATGTGTGGCGTGCCTGGTTTGAACACGCGCGGGATCAGTGGACGGGGGACTATGAGCGGGATGTGCAGGCGCGCTGTGAGAAGCATCTGCTTCCGGTGATCGGTGGAATGCCGGTGAATGAGATCCGGGCAGCTGACCTGCTGAAGGTGTTCAGGCGGATGGAGGCGCAGGGCAGCATCAATACGATGCACAAGGTGCGCAGTTATGCGAGCCGGGCGTTCCGGTTTGGGGTCGGCATGGGGTGGTGCGAGCGTGACCCGGTGCAGGATCTGCCGATGGATGTGCTCAAGCCGGACAGGGGCAGGCGGATGGCGTTCGTGCGTGATC
>NZ_WFYD01000103.1 GCF_015490265.1 Sulfurivirga sp.
CGGACAGGGTGATGTCCATCATCGGCAGCAGCTTCATCCAGTCGAGCCGCGCGTAGCCTTCGGCCAGCCTGCGCCAGTCGCCGGCGGCGATGGCGGCCCCCGCAATGGCGCCCATGCTGGTTCCGGCCACGGCGGTCACCTGCACCTTGCGTTCGGACAGATATTCCATCACGCCGAAATGGGCCAGCCCGCGGGCACCGCCGCCGCCCAGCGCCAGGGCGATTTTCTCCGCCATGAGGTTTGCTCCGTTAAAATGTTGCTCCCGATAATGATACGCGATGATGCCATGACCGCCACGCTGCCCAAGCCGGAACTGCTCTCGCCCGCCGGCACGCTCAAGAACATGCGCTACGCCTTTGCCTACGGGGCGGATGCCATCTACGCCGGCCAGCCCCGCTACAGCCTGCGAGTGCGCAACAACGAGTTCACCAACCCGGTGCTGGCCGACGCCATCGAGGAGGCCCACGGGCTGGGCAGGCAGTTCTATGTGGTCAGCAACATTCAGGCGCACAACAGCAAGATCAGAACCTATCTGAAGGACATCGAGCCCATTATCGAGATGGGGCCGGACGCGCTGATCATGTCCGACCCGGGGCTGATCATGCTGGTGCGCGAGCGCTTTCCCGACCAGCCGATCCACCTGTCGGTGCAGGCCAACGCGGTCAACTGGGCAGCGGTGAAGTTCTGGCACGACTACGGCATTGAACGGGTGGTGCTCTCCCGCGAGCTGAGTCTGGAAGAGATCGCCGAGATCCGCGAGCAGGTGCCGGAGTGCGAGCTGGAGGTGTTCGTGCACGGGGCGCTGTGCATCGCCTACTCGGGCCGCTGCCTGCTCTCCGGCTACATCAACAGGCGTGACGCCAACCAGGGCACCTGCACCAACGCCTGTCGCTGGAAATACAACACCTATCAGGCCACCGAGACGGAAACCGGCGATGTGGTGCCGGTGGAGAATATCACCGATCTGACCGGCACCACCTCGCGGGAGCAGCCGGTCATGCTGCTGGAGGAGGAGGGGCGCCCGGGTGAGCTGATGCCCGCCTTCGAGGACGAGCACGGCACCTACATCATGAATTCCAAGGACCTGCGCGCGGTGGAGCTGGTGCCCGATCTGGTGAGAATCGGCGTGCATTCGCTCAAGATTGAGGGGCGCACCAAATCCCACTTCTACGTGGCGCGCACGGCGCAGGTCTATCGCCGCGCCATCGATGACGCTGCAGCGGGCCGGCCCATTGACCCGCAGCTGGTGCGCGAGCTGGATTCGCTGGCCAACCGCGGCTACACCGTGGGCTTTCTCAAGCGCCATGTGCACAGCGAATACCAGAACTACGATTATGGCGCCTCCCGCTCCGACTACCAGCGCTTCGTCGGCGAGGTGGTGGACGCCCATGACGACTGGCTGGAGATCGAAGCCAAGAACAAGTTCTGCGTCGGCGACGAACTGGAACTGATGACCCCCGCCGGCAACCTGCGCCTGAAACTGGAGGCCATGTGGCATCCCAAGACCGGCGAGGCCATGGAATGCGCCAAAGGCTCCGGCTATGTGGCGCGCATTCCCAACCCCTTCAGGGGGCTGTCGGACGAGGTTCTGCGTTACGCGCTGGTGATGCGCTTTGAAAGCTGGGGGTGAATGAGTATAATGCGCACACCCACCCAGTCGGAGAGTAGCTCAGCCTGGTAGAGCACCACTTTCGGGAAGTGGGGGTCGCAGGTTCAAATCCTGTCTCTCCGACCATTTTTCTTCCTTCCACAGGTTTTCTCCCATGGCGCTCAAGATTCTGGACGCCTGCATCAACTGCGACATGTGCGAGCCGGAGTGTCCCAACAAGGCCATCTCCATGGGCCCCGAGATCTACGAGATCGACCCCGCGCGCTGCACCGAATGCGTCGGTTTCTATGACGCGCCCACCTGCATGAGCGTCTGTCCCATCGACTGCATCATCAGGGATCCCGATCACGAGGAAGACCACGACACGCTCTACGCAAAATTCGTAAAATTGGTCGAAACCGACCAACTGTGAAAAGGATCCTGCCATGCAGACACCCCGACTGGAACTGATCAGCTTCAAGCTGTGCCCCTTCGTGCAGCGCACCGTCATCACCCTGCTGCACAAGGACGTGCCCTATGACATCACCTACATCGACCTGAACAACCCGCCCGAGTGGTTCGCCGAAGTCTCCCCGCTGGGCAAGGTGCCGGTGCTCAAGGTGGGGGACGATGCGGTGCTGTTCGAGTCCGCCGTCATTCAGGAATACGTGGACGAGATCACGCCGCCGTCGCTCATGCCGGCCGACCCGCTGACCAAGGCGCTCAACCGCGCATGGATCGGCTACGGCGGCGAGGTGATCATGGCCATGCACGGGCTGGTCAGCGCCAAGGACGAGGCCGCCTTTGACGAAGCCCGCAGCAAGCTGCGCGGCATGCTGGAGAAGCTGGAAGCCGTCCACAGCGGCGAGGACTTCTTCAACGGCGGCGAGTTCGCGCTGATCGACGCGGCCTTCGCCCCTCTGTTCATGCGTCTCGATCTGCTGGGCCAGAACTGTGGCCTGAACCTGCTCGACGGCCTGCCGAAGCTCGGCCGCTGGTCCGAGGCGCTGCTGGCGCTGCCCAGCGTCAAGCACTCCGTGGTGGACGAGTTCCCGCAGATGTACCGCATGATGCTCACCAGGATGGGCGGTCATGCGGCCACGCTGCTCAAGTAAGCGGCCTGCATGAGACTGTCACGGCGCGCCGTGCTGACCGGAAGCCTCCTTCTGGTCGCCGGCGCGCCGTCCGTTCGGGCCGGCGACGGGCTGTGCGCCGGCGTGGATCTGGACCTGTTCGCCCATCGGCTGTTCCAGCGCGAATGCGGCGGCCGGAAGCAGAACCTCGTGTGGTGGTCGCCGCGGGAGGCGTTTCCCTCACTGGGCATCGGGCATTTCATCTGGCCGCCGGCGGGTGTGGAGACCCCCTTCGAGGCCACCTTCGCCCACATGGTGCGCTGGGTCGGGCGGCAGGGTGTGCCGGCGCCACGGTGGCTGCGGGCGCCCCATGCTCCCTGGCCGGATCGGGCCGCTTTCGTGGCGGAAGGCGACAGCCCGCGCATCCGCGCGGCGCGTGAGTGGCTTTGGCGCACCCGCCGTCTGCAGGCGGCCTGGGTGGTGCAGCGCTTCCGTCAACGCTGGGTACGGGTGCTGAAGGAACAGCCGGACGCCGTACTGCTGAACCGTCGCCTGCAGCGCCTTGCGCAGACGCCCGGCGGCTGCTGGGCGGTGCTGGACTATGTCAACTTCAAGGGCATGGGCGACAACCCGAAAGAGCGCTACGCCGGAGAAGGCTGGGGGCTGCTGCAGGTGTTGCGCGCCATGGAAGGGGACACGCTCGCCGACTTCATCGCCGCCGCCGGACGGGTGCTGCGCCGGCGCATCGAACACGCGCCCCGGGACGAATCCCCATGGTGGCCCGGCTGGCGGAGAAGGTTGCAATCCTGGCTGGAGGCATCATGACACATACGCTCAAGACCGTCTGGCGGGCCATGCGACCGCCGTTTCTGCTGCTGACCGTCTCGGTGGTGACGCTCGGGGCGGCGCTGGCCGTGTTCGAGACCGGCGTCTTCCACGGGCTGCACTTCTTCCTCTCACTGCTGGGCGGGCTGGGGCTGCATGCGAGCGTCAACCTGTTCAACGAGTATGAAGATTTCAGAAGCGGGTTGGACAGCCTGACCGAACGCACGCCCTTCAGCGGGGGCAGCGGGGCGCTGCAGGCCGATCCGGATGCCGCCGAGGCGGTGCAGGCGGCCGGCTGGTTCCTGCTCGGGCTGGCGTTTGTGATCGGTCTCTGGTTCTGGTGGACCGTGGGCGGCGGCGTGGTGTGGATCGGCCTGGCCGGGGTGGTGCTGGTGCTGGGCTACACAGGGCGCATCACCCGTCATCCGTGGCTGTGCCTGATTGCCCCCGGTCTGGCTTTCGGGCCGCTGATGGTGCTGGGCACCTACTATGTGATGACCGGCCAGTTCAGCGCCCGTGCGCTGGTGGTGTCGCTGGTGCCCTTCTTTCTGGTCAACAATCTGCTGCTGCTCAATCAGATTCCCGACATCGAGGCCGACCGGCAGGTGGGACGGCGCACCTTTCCCATGGTGATGGGCGTGCCGCTGACGCTGCAGGTGTTCAACCTGTTTCTGCTGTGCGCCTACGGCGTGCTGGTGATGCTGGTGGCCGCCGCCTGGCTGCCGCCGGTGGCGCTGCTGGGGCTGGTGACCGCCATCTTCGCCCTGCCCATGCTGCTCAATCTGATGCGCTTCCGTGCCGGACGGCGGCAGGCGCTGCTGCCGGCGCTGGGGCTCAACGTGGCCATCAATCTGCTGACACCGCTGCTGGTGGCCGCCGCGCTCTTCTGGCTGACACGCGCCTGAGAAAACAAGCTTGCAATGGACGGCCTTTTGCGCACAATGTACGAACGAACGTTCGTTAAATGCCGTAGAGCACCGGGGTGATCCCATGATGACCGTTCAACCGGCAGTGTTTCGCAGGGCAAATCCGTGAGCACGTGTCAACGCATTCTCGAGGCGGCCACCCGCCTGTTCGCCGCTGAAGGCTACGCTGGCGTCTCCATGCGGGAGATCGCCGCCGCCGCGGGCATCCGTCCAGCCAGCCTCTACAACCATTTCGACAGCAAGGCGGCGCTGTTTCTCGCCGTGGTGCGCACCCTGCTTGCGGACAAGCACGCCCGGCTGATCGCCCCCGTGCCGCAGGACCTGCCGCCGTGCGCCCAGCTGCGGCGTTTTGTCGAGGCGTTCGCCCGCTTCATGGCGGAGGATGTTGTCCATGCCCGCCTGCCGCTGTGGATCATGCTGCAGGCTCAGGCCGAGGCGCAGCGCATCATCGTGCAGGACCTGTGGCGGGAGGAGTTCGAATGGGTGCTGGCGCGCATGCGCCGCTGCGTGGCCGATCCCGAGCGGGCGCTGACGCTGACGCTGCAGCTGTTCGGATTGATGCTGTTCGAATTCGCCGCTCGATCGCTGATCGATCAGTTGCCGGTGGAAAAGGTGCCGTCCGCCGAGGCGGAGGACGTAGCCCAACGGGTATGGCAGGCGGTGGCCTGTCAGATGGAGGAAGAGACATGAATCGACCCTTGTTTGCGCTGGTGCTGCTGGCCGCGCTGGCCGGCTGTCAGCAGAAAACGGAAGAGTCCCCCGCACCTCCGCCTGTGGTGCGCACCGTCGCGCCGCAGCCGGTGTCGGAGGCGGCCGGCTGGCGCCTGACTGGCCGGGTGGTGGCGGAACGCACGGCCAGCCTGGCCTTCCGGGTGGCGGGTCAGATCGCGGGATGGCAGGTGGAGACGGGCGACCATTTCGATGCAGGGCAGGTGCTCATGCGCCTGGACGACAGCGACTACCGTCTGCAGCTGCAGCAGGTGGCGGCGCAGATGGCGGCCACCCGTTCCGATCTGGAGACGGCGCGGCGGGATCTGCGCCGCTACCGGGACCTGCTGGGACGCAAGCTGACCTCCCAGCAGCAGGTGGACGCGGCACAGAACCGCGTCACACGACTGGAGGCGCAGCTGGCGGCGCTGGAACCCCAGCGCGCGCTGGCGGAAAAGAAACTGGGCTATACCCGTCTGGTGGCTTCCCGCGCCGGCGTGGTGCTCAAAAGACTGGGGGCGCAGGGACAGGTGGTCAATGCGGGCACGCCGGTACTGGAAGTGGCCTATGACGGTCCCCGGCAGGCGGCCTTCGACTGGCCGGAGACCCTGGGTGTGCCGTCGCAGCAGGCACGGCTGAAACTGCCCGGTGGGGAAGTGACGGCCACGCTGGCGTGGCAGGCGCCGCAGGCGGATCCGGTCAGTCGCACCTGGGCGGTGCGCTACCGTCTGCCTGCGCAGGTACATGTGCCGCTGGGCGCCACCGCCACGCTGCTGCCGCAACAGGCGGCACAGTCCGGGCTGTGGGCGTTGCCCAACACTGCCGTGCGCATGGAGAAGGCTGGCGCGCGAGTGCTGCGGGTGCGCGAGGGGCGCATTGAGCCGGTGCCGGTGGAGGTGGTGCGCATCAATGGCGAACGGGCGTGGGTGCGCGGCCCGCTGTCACCCCGGGATCAGGTGGTGGCGCTGGGCGTGCATCTGCTCAGGGCGGGTGAGCCAGTGCGGGTGAGCGGGCAATGAACAGGTTCAACCTCTCCGCCTGGGCCATCCGGGAGCGTTCGCTGACGCTCTATCTGATTCTGGTCACCGCCGTGGCCGGTCTGCTGGCCTTTCTCTACAACGGCCGTGCGGAAGACCCCAGCTTTTCGGTCAACACCATGGTGGTGTCGGTCTTCTGGCCGGGTGCCACGGTGGAGCAGCTGGAAAACCAGGTGGTGGACCGCCTCGAGGCGCGGGTGGAGGAGATCGACTGGTTCGACCGGGTGGAAACCAAGGTGCGTCCGGGCGAGGCGCATCTTCTGATCAACTTCGCCGACAACACGCCCCATGGCATCAGCGAACAGCTGTTCTATCAGGTGCGCAAGCGCCTGGGCGACGAGGCGCGCAACCTGCCGCCGGGGGTCATCGGCCCCGTGTTCCGGGATGACTTCAAGGATGTCTATTTCACCCTCTACGCCCTGACGGGAGCGGACGGCCCGGTGCCGCAGCGTATGCTGGTGCAGGCGGCGGAGAAACTGCGCATCGGCCTGCGTCGCGTGGAAGGGGTCAAGAAGGTGGTGCTCATCGGCGAGCGTCCGCGCCAGATCTTCATTGATATCGACCCGGAACGGCTGTCGGCGCTGGGACTGACCGTCAACGCCCTGCGTGAGCAGATCGCCGCGCAGGTGGGTGTGCAGGATGCCGGTTTCGTGGACACCGCAGGTCCTCGCCTGCATCTGCGGGTGACCGATGTCCCCGCTGATCAGGTGGCGCGGCTGCGCGCGCTGCCGATCAATGTGGGGGGCCGGGTGCTGCACCTGGGGGAACTGGCCCGCATCTGGCGCGGGTATGAGGATCCGCCTCGGCTGATCATCGAGTCGGAAGGGCGTGAGGCGGTGCTGCTGGGCGTGGTGATGAAGCCCAATTTCAACGGTGTGGTGCTGGAGGAGAACCTGCGCCGCTTCGTGGCCGAACAGAAGGCGCTGCTGCCGACGGGCGTGCGCCTGACCACGCTGACCAGCCAGGGGGACGCCATCCATCTGGCGCTGGACACCTTTCAGCACAAGTTCTTCGCCGCGGTGGCGGTGGTGATGCTGGTCAGCTTCATCGCGTTGGGGCTGCGCGCCGGTATCGTGGTGGCGCTGGCGGTGCCGCTGACGCTGGGCATGGCCTTCGTGTTCATGAAGCTGGCGGGCATCGACTTCAATCGGGTGTCGCTGGGGGCGCTCATCATCGCGCTGGGGCTGCTGGTGGACGACGCCATCATTTCCATCGAGATGATGCTGCTGAAGATGGAACAGGGGCTGGAGAAGGTGAAGGCGGCCAGCTACGCCTGGACGGTGACCGCCGCGCCCATGCTGGTGGGCACGCTGGTGACGGTGACCGGCTTTCTGCCCATCGGGCTGGCGCCTTCCCGGGTAGGGGAGTATGCCGGCGGCATCTTCTGGGTGACCGGCATCGCACTGATCGCCTCCTGGCTGGTGGCGGTGTGGTTCACGCCCTACCTGGGCGTGCGCCTGCTGCCGGATCGGCTCTCGCAGCATGCACAGACCGATCTGGGTGAACGCCCCTCTTCCGTGCGCTGCGCCGGGTCATCATCTGGTGTGTGCGCCACCGCTGGACGGTCATCGTCCTGACAGTGCTGGTGTTCGCCGCCTCGGTGGTGGCCATGAAGACGGTGGTGGTCAAGCAGTTCTTCCCCAGTTCCAACCGGCCGGAGCTGATGGTGGACATCTGGCTGCCGCAGGGCAGCAGCATCGAGGCGACCCGCAAGGTGGCCGAGCGGTTGCAGCGGGAGCTGGAGCAGGAGAAGGAGCTGGTGCGTTCCATGTCGCTCTATGTGGGGCAGGGGGCGCCGCGCTTCTTTCTGGCGCTGAACCCGGAGCAGCCCAATCCCAGCTACGCCAGTCTGGTGGTGGTGACAAAGGGGCTGGAGGCCCGCGAGGCGTTGCAGCGCAAGCTGCAGGCGCGCATTGATGCGGGCGCCTTTCCCGAAGCGCGGGTGCGCGTGCAGCCGTTGATGTTCGGTCCGCCTGTGCCCTGGCCGGTGGTCTTCCGTGTCTATGGGCCGGACACCCAGGGCATGATCGAGCTGGCGCGCCGGATCCGCGACCGCATGATGCGGTATCCCCAGCTGATCGACCCGCACCTGTCCTGGCAGTTCAGGGCACCGGTGCTGCACATCAGGTGGGACGCGGATCGGCTGAGCGCCCTGGGGCTGACCCCGGCGCAGGTGGCCGAGCAGCTGCGCGGTCAGCTCAACGGGGCGGTGGCCGGTGTGGTGCGGGAGGACATCCGCAGCACGGCGCTGCGCCTGCGCGCAGGGGCGGGGCCGCACACGGATCCGGCCCGACTGGGCAGCCTGCCGATCCGCCTGCCCGATGGCACCACCGTGCCGCTGGCCCATCTGGGGCGTCTGACGGTGGATGAGGCGTGGCCCTACGTGGAACGGCGCAACCGGGTGCGGATGGTATCCGTCTATGCCGAGGTGCGTCCGGGCGTGCAGCCGCCCGACATCACCATGAAGGTGTGGCGCGACATGCAGGATCTGGTGGGCGACCTGCCGCCGGGCTGGCGGGTGGAGATCGGCGGCTCGGTGGAGGAGTCCAGCAAGGCGCAGGACTCCATCAAGGTGGGCATGCCGCTGATGATCCTCATCGCCACTTTCCTGATCATGCTCTATCTGCGTTCCTTCAGCGGGCTGATCATGACCCTGCTGACCGCCCCGCTGGGGCTGATCGGTGCCGTGGTGGCGCTTGTGGGCTTCCAGCAGCCCTATGGTTTCGTGGCCAATCTGGGGGTGATCGCGCTGGGCGGCATTCTGATGCGCAACACCCTCATTCTGGTGGCGCAGATCAATGACAACCTCAGACAGGGCATGGCGCCGGCCGAGGCGGTGATCGAGGCTACCACCCTGCGGGCGCGGCCGGTGCTGCTCACCGCCGCGGCGGCGGCGCTGGCGTTCATTCCGCTGACCACCTCCATCTTCTGGGGGCCGATGGCCTATGTGCTCATCGGCGGCGTGGTGGTGGGCACGCTGATCACCCTGTTCTTCCTGCCGGCGCTCTACGCCGCCTGGTACCGGGTGAAAACGGGCTAAAATGGAGCCGGGAGGCAGAATCCATGAGATGGCACACGCTTGAGGACACCATAGGCAACACGCCGCTGGTGCGCATCCGTCGACTGGCTGAACTGGACAACGGCTCGGTGGTGCTGGCCAAGCTGGAGGGCAACAACCCCGCCGGATCGGTCAAGGACCGCCCGGCGTTCAACATGATCCGTCAGGCCGAGGCCCGGGGCGAGATCCGTCCCGGTGACACCCTGATCGAGGCCACCAGTGGCAACACAGGCATCGCGCTGGCCATGGCCGCCAGCATGATGGGCTACCGCATGAAGCTGATCATGCCCGAGAACATGAGCCTGGAACGCCGCGCCAGCATGGCCGCCTTCGGCGCCGAACTGGTGCTGGTGAGCATGGAGGAAGGCATGGAGGGCGCGCGCGATCTGGCCAAGGAGATGGAGGCCCGTGGCGAGGGGAAGGTGCTGGATCAGTTCTCCAATCCGGACAACTGGCGCGCCCACTACCTGACCACCGGCCCGGAGATCTGGCGGCAGACCGAGGGCGGGGTGACCCATTTCGTCAGCGCCATGGGTACCACCGGCACCATCATGGGGGTGAGCCACTATCTCAAGGAACAGAATCCGCAGGTGCAGGTCGTCGGCGTGCAGCCGGCGGAGGGCGCCAGCATCCCCGGCATCCGCCGCTGGCCGCCGGAATATCTGCCGCGCATCTTCGACCCGACCTGGGTGGATGAGCTGCGGGATGTCACTCAGGAAGATGCCGAGGAGACCACCCGGCGACTGGCGCGGCAGGAGGGCATCTTCGCCGGCATCTCCTCCGGCGGCGCCATGCATGTGGCGCTGCAGGTGGCCGCCGAGCAGCCGGACAGTGTGGTGGTCACCATCGTGTGCGACCGGGGCGACCGCTATCTTTCCACCGGTGTGTTCCCGCCCGCATGATGGACCGTCCCGTTCTCGTCTTCGACATCGAAACCGTGCCGGACGTGGAGGCCGGTCGGCGCCTGCTCGGTCTGGAAGGACTGAGCGATGCCGAGGTGGTGGAGGCGATGAAACTGGCCCGGCAGGCGCAGGCGGGCACGGACTTTCAGCGCCATCATCTGCACCGCATCGTGGCCATCTCCGTGGTGCTGGACGACGGGGCGCGCACCCATGTGTGGTCGCTGGGCGAGCCGGACAGCAGCGAGGCGGAGCTGGTGCAGCGCTTTTTCGAAGGGGTGGAGCGCTACCGGCCCACGCTGGTGAGCTGGAACGGCTCCGGCTTCGACCTGCCGGTGCTGCACTACCGGGCGCTGCTGCACGGGGTGGAGGCGGCCGCCTACTGGGATACCGGCCACTTCGACCGGGAGCGCAAGTGGGACAACTACATCAGCCGCTATCAGTTCGCCCATGTGGACCTGATGGACGTGCTTTCCGGCTATCAGCCGCGCGCGGCGGCCAAACTGGATGAGGTGGCCGTGCTGCTGGGGCTGCCGGGCAAGATGGGGCAGAGCGGCGCGCAGGTGACTGAGCAGTGGCTGGCCGGTGAGATCGAGGCGATCCGCAACTACTGCGAGACGGATGTGATCAATACCTATCTGATCTGGCTGCAGTTCGAGCGCATGCGCGGACGGCTGGCGCCTGAGCGGCAGGTCGAGCTGCACCAGCGGCTGCGCGGGCTGCTGCGCGACAGCGGTCGGGCGCACCTTCAGGCTTACGAGGCGGCATGGCATGAATCCTGAACACATTCGCGAACGCATCGCCGATCTGGAGGCACGCGGGCGGGTGGACGCAGCGGCCCGTGCGCGCATCAAGCGGGATCTTGAGGTGCGCAACTGGGCCGATCTTGAAGTGTTCCTCAATCAGCTGGAGATCGAGGCGCGCTTTCGCAGCTGGCGACCCATCATCCGGCTGGCGATGCTCTCCAGCCTGATTTCGGCGGCCATCCTCATTGCCGTGGCGGTGTGGGTGGGTGCCAGGCATCCGGAAATCGTTCAACATCTTCAGGGACAGCAGCATGGGCAAGGCGACACACCAGCGGGAGATTGAGCGCAAGTATCTGGTCACCGGTGACGGCTGGCGCCAGCAGGCGGTGCGCAGCGAGCGCTTCGCCCAGGGGTATCTGAACAACGCGGCCAATCCGGAGAACCGCTGTTCCATCCGCGTGCGCATCGAGGGAGAGAAGGCCCGGCTCAATATCAAGAGCATGGAGATCGGCCTGAGCCGGGATGAGTATGAGTATGACATTCCGCTGGCCGATGCCGAGAAGATGCTGGCCACGCTGGTCATCGGTCCGGTGGTGGAGAAGGTGCGCCACTGGGTGCCCTTCGAGGGCTTCATGTGGGAGGTGGACGAGTTTCTCGGCGACAACGCCGGACTGGTGGTGGCCGAGGTGGAGCTGCCGGACGAGATGACGCAGCCGCCGCTGCCAGACTGGGTGGGGCGCGAGGTGACCGACGAGCTGCGCTTCTACAACGTGTCGCTGGCACAGCGACCTTACAGGGAGTGGGACGAACATGAGAAGGTTTAGCATTATCGCTGCGCTGGCGCTGTGGTGCGCCGCTACCACAGCTCGAGCGGACATGGGGTTGGTGGAGGTATGGCGACTGGCGGTGCAGCATGACGCGAAGCTGGCGCAGGCGCGCGCCCGTTTCGAGGCTCAGCAGAAGCAGCTGGACCGCGCCCGCGCCGCGCTGCTGCCGCAGGTGAACCTCACCGGCAGCTATGGTCGCAGCGAGACGGATCTGCCCGCCGACAGCGGGGATGTGACCACCCGTCAGATCGGGCTGGGGCTGTCGCAGGCGCTCTACAACCGCAAGGCGCTGGTGGCCTACGACCTGGCGAAGAAGCAGGTGGAGACGGCCCGGCTGGCCTGGCAGGCGGCGCAGCAGGATCTGATGACCCGGGTGGTCAAGGCCTATTTCGACGTGCTGCTGGCTCAGGTGAACCTGCGTCAGAGCCGCGCGCTGGAGAAGGCCAACCGTCTGCAGTGGGAGCGGGCCACCACCTCCGAACAGGTTGGGCTGGCGGCGCGCACGGATGTGCTGCAGGCCCGTTCCGCCTGGGATCTGGCCCGGGCCGACCGCATCAAGGCCGAAAGCGCCCTCCACACGGCGGAGGAGAATCTGACCCGGCTGACGGGGCGGCGCCTGACGGCGCTGCGGGGCGTGGCCACCGACCGGCCCGTGCGCCTGCCCGATCTGAACGAGCAGGCGTGGCTCAGGCGTGCGCTGGCGGGCAATCTGGCCCTGCGGCAGGCGGCGCTGGGCCTTGAGCAGGCGCAGCTCAATGTGGATCTGGCCCGCAGCGACTACTATCCTACGCTGGCGCTTACCGCCGGGGTGACCGACACGGCCTATGACAACTACAACCGCCTGCTCTCCGGCGTCTATCAGGACACCCGCGCCCAGCAGGTGGCGCTGCAGCTGCAGTGGAACCTGTTTGCCGGTGGTCTGACGAAGGCGACGGTGGCGCAGGCGGCAGACAGCGCCCGCGAGACGGCGGAGAAGCTGCGTGACGCCCGTGAGGGCACGGCGCTGCAGGTGCGCGTGCTGCTCGACCGGCTGAAGGAAGGGCAGGCGCTGGTGCAGGCGCTGCAGGCGGCGGTCTCTTCAAGCCGCGCCTTCCGGGACGCCGCCGAGGAGAGCTACCGGGTCGGCCTCAAGAGCCTGCTGGACGTGCTCACCGCCCGTGCCAACGCCTACAAGGCGGAACGGGACCTGACCGCGGCGCTGAATGATCTGGTGGTCAACCAGCTGGCGCTGGAGGCGGCGGCAGGCGATCTGACCGAGGATGACCTGCGCCGGGTGGACGGCTATCTGACCGCCACCGGCGCCCAAGGGCCGTGAGCCTCACCCGTCGTCAATTCGCAGGTCTGGCGCTGACGGCGCCGTGGTTGGCCCATGCGCAGAGTGCAGCTGATCCGTCCACCCTGCGCATGGGGGTGAGCGACCGTCCCCGCAGTCTTGATCCCCGCTTTGCCACCGACGCGCTGTCCAGCCGGGTCAATCGGCTACTCTACCGGGCGCTGACCGATTTTGACGAGCACTTCCAGCCCATCCCCGACCTGGCCGACTGGCGCCACGACGGCACCGTGTGGCGCTTGACCCTGCGTGATGGCGCGGCGCGCTTTCACACCGGCGCGCCCGTCACAGCGCAGGATGTGGTCGCCACCTTCCGCTCCATTCTTGAGCCGAAGACCGCCTCACCTTTGCGGGGCAGCCTGAGCCATATCCGTCAGGTGGTGGCGGAAAGCCCGCAGCGGGTGCGGTTTGAGCTCAGCCGTCCCGACCCGCTGTTCGCCGGACGGCTCAATATCGGCATTCTGCCGGCGGCGCTGCTGGAACAGGGGCATGACTTCAACAGGAAACCGGTGGGGTGCGGTCCGTGCCGGTTCGTCAGCGCCGACGAACAGAAGACGGTGCTGGTGCGCCCGGATGGCGTGCGTCTGGCCTTCATCAAGGTGAAGGATCCGCTGGTGCGAGTGCTCAAGCTGCGCAAGGGCGAGCTGGACCTGGTGCAGGGCGGGCTGGCACCGGAACTGACCGCCTACTGCGCCCGTCGGCCGGAACTGGCGGTGGACTGGCATCCGGGCACCAGCTTCGCCTATGTGGGTTTCAACTTCCGCGACCCGGTGCTGGGCCGTCTGCCGGTGCGCCAGGCCATCGCCCATGGCATCGACCGGGCCGCCATCGTGCGATGGCTGTTCCGGGGGCATGCCCGGCTGGCGGGCGGACTGCTGGTGCCGGAGCACTGGGCGGGGCTGAAGGACTGGCAGGGCTATGATTACGACCCGGACAGGGCGCGCTGGCTGCTGCGCAGGGCGGGCGTGCCGCAGCCGCTCAGGCTGAGTTACAAGACCAGCGCCGCGCCGCTGCGGGTGCGGCTGGCGGCCATCTATCAGGACCAGCTGCGCCATGCGGGCATCGATCTGGACGTGCGCAGCTATGACTGGGGCACCTTCTACGGGGACATCCGTGCGGGGCGCTTCCAGCTCTATTCACTGGCGTGGGTGGGGGTCAAGAGTCCGGACATCTTTCAGTATGTGTTTCACAGCGCCTTCACCCCACCTCGGGGTGCCAACCGTGGCCATTACGCCGACCCGCTGGTGGATCGGCTCATCGAACAGGCACTGGTGGCGGACAGCCCGCATGAACAGGCCACGCTCTACCGGCGGCTGCAGCGTCGACTGGCCGATACCGTGGCCATGGTGCCCCTGTGGTATGAGGATCAGTATGTGGTGCGGCGGGCGTCCCTGCACGGCTATCGCCTCTACGCCGATGGTCGCTACGATGGCCTGCTGACCGCAGGCTGAGTCTGCTGGCGACGGC
>NZ_WFYD01000104.1 GCF_015490265.1 Sulfurivirga sp.
ATCCCGCCTCATTGACCCAGCCATGCACCGGCGAGAGCCGCACGCGCATCTGCCAGCGACTGCCGGGCTCCAGCGTCACACGACTCGCCACCTCACCATACAACCGCAGGCGCACCCGCCAATCCACGCTCTGCCAGGTGGAGTCACCCACACGCCGAACCTGCTCGATACGGGCGCGCACCTGCTGGCGGGGATAGGGTTGCAGACGGTGCTTAGGCAGCCCGGCCACCACCAGCCGGACTTCCAGCGGGTGATCCATCCATGTCGCTGACACCGGGCGGTGCTGCTGCGCCCACAGTGCGCCCCACAGCAGACCGGCCAGCACGCCCAGCGGGACAGCGCGCCATTTTGCCGCCGCAGGCAGGCGCCGAGCCACTAAAATACTGCCGGCGGCGGCCAGCGCTCCCCATGGCGCCCAACCGGGCCACTGCTGCAAGAACCACAGGCCGGCCAGCCAGCCAAGCACGAAGGGAATCAACTCACATGCCTCGCAAACTTTTCAGGAAATATACACCCGATCCGGAAAAGATCCGCAACATGAAGGGACTGGGCTGGCTGGGCAGGTGGCTGGGCAACCCGGCCATCTGGCACCTGCACCGCCGCTCGGTGGCGCGCGCCTTCTTCATCGGCATGTTCTGGATGTCCATTCCCATGCCATGGCAGATGATCGCCGCCGCCCTGACTGCCATTCCACTGCGCGCCAATCTGCCATTGAGCGTGGCGCTGGTGTGGATCAGCAACCCGATCACCATGCCCCCCATCTTCTATTTCAACTATCTGGTGGGCACCTGGGTGCTGCAGCGACCAGCCCAGCATTTCGAATGGAGCATGGAGCCTGAGAGGCTGATGGCGCTGATCGGCCAGATCGGCGTGCCGCTGTATGTGGGCAGCGTGGTGGTGGGACTGGTGCTCGGCGCGGTCAGCCATGTGGGCATCAACTGTTTCTGGCGCTGGCATGTGGCCCGCGCCTGGGCGAAGCGCCATAACCGGGCCGGCTGAGCCGGAGGTTGCGGGTCAGTCGGTGTCGGCCCTTTCCTCGTCCTTCTCCGCCCACCGTTCAAGCCGTTCGAGCACCTGATCATGCACCTGCTGCGCGCGCATGCCGGTGAGCAGCTCCAGCGAATCGTCCACGTGACCGACGGCATACAGGTAGAACTGGCCCGCCGCCACCGCATCCCTTACCGCCTGTGACAGCATCAGATGACGCACATTGGCCCGCGGCAGGATGACCCCCTGCTCGCCGGTCAGCCCGCGCGCCCGGCAGATCTTGAAGAAGCCCTCGATTTTCTCGTTGATGCCGCCCACCGGCTGCATGTCGCCAAACTGGTTGACCGAGCCGGTCAGGGCCAGGTCCTGCCGCAGCGGCACCTGCGCCAGCGCCGAGATGAGCGCCACCAGCTCCGCCGAGGATGCGCTGTCGCCTTCGACACCGTCATAGGTCTGCTCCATCACCACCGAGGCGGAAAAGCCGTCCTGCCGATGGCGCAGATAGCGGGCGCGCAGAAAGCCGTCGAGAATCAGCACCCCCTTGCTGTGAATGGGGCCGGCCATCTCCACTTCCCGTTCAATGTCCAGCACGCCCTGATCTCCCGGAGACACCTGCGCGGTGATGCGCACCGGCTGGCCGAAGGCGTGCTTGCCCAGCGCAATCCAAGTCAGGCCGTTGACCTGGCCCACACGCTGCCCTTCCAGATCGATGAGGATCTGACGCTCCACCACGGCGCGGTGGTAGGCGTCCTCGACCAGACCGGTATGGAAGCTGCGCTGCTCGATGGCCGCCTCCACCACCTCGCGGGTCACCTGCTCATGGCCATGAGCCCGGGCCCAGGCGTTGGCCTCGGCCATCATGTCTCGCAGCAGCCCCTTGTTGGCGCTGAGCCGCTGCTGATCCTCCGCCAGCCGCGCGGCATATTCCACCATGCGCTCAAGCGCGCACACGCTCATGGGCAGGTCGTTCCAGCGGGCCACCTCGTCCGCCAGACGGGCCGCCAGCGCCTGTTCGTATTCCCCGGTGCGCTCCAGCTCACTCTCAAATTCCACCTGCACCTTGAACAGCCGGTCGAAGTCGCTGTCCAGCGCCTGCAGGGCGTAAAAATGCGCCGGCTCTCCGATGAGCACCAGCGTCACCTCCAGCGGGAAATCCGGTAGGTGATAGGGCACCACCTGCGCGCTCTGAGGCAGCGTGAAGCTGAGCCGCTTGCCCATCAGGGCCGCCTTCAGCTCCGTCCACAGGGCACTGTCGGCCAGCACCTTCTCCACCGGCAGCATGAGAAAACCGCCATGGGCCTGCTGGAGCAGGCCCGCCTGATGGTTCATGGCCAGCGCCAGCATGTCGCCGCTGCTGTTCTGCTGATGGGCCTGAATGGTAAAGCCGGTCAGCTTCGCAAGCGTGATGTTGTCCTCATAGATGACCGGAGCGCTTTCCAGCCCACCGTTGTCCACCAGCAGATTGACGCCGAACACCGCCATGCCCGGCTGGGCCTGGATCAGTTCCTCAAGGCCGGTCTGGGGTGTAAGCGTGGTCACCTGCTCGGCGCTCTGGTCCCAGAACAGGTGCAGGCGGGCCACCACCGCATGCTTGAGGTCGTCCAGATAGTCGGCCACCTCCTGCCGCTCGCCGAAACGACGCTGGAGCTTGTCGATCAGAGGCGAAATGTGCGCCAGCGCGGTTTCCGTGTTGAGGCGCCTGCCGGCCTCCTGATGCGCGTGCTGCAGCTGGGGAAAGTGACTCAACGCCTCGTTGAGCGCCTGCTCCACCTCGCCGATGGCCTTCTCATAGCGCTGGTAGAGCGCCTCATCCTTCGCCTTCAGCTCGCTCAGGCGATAGAGCTGCCCCTCATGCTTGGCATAGAGCATGAAGCTGTTGTCACCCTGATCGATCTCCACGCCCAGCTTCTCAGCCAGTTCATAGGCGGGCTTGAGCACCTCGTCCTGACGCGCCTTCAGCTCCAGCTCCAGTTCGTGACTGCGGCGCTGATAGGCCACGCCATCGAAAATGAGCGGCAGCTGCGCCTTCATCTGGGCAATGAAGGCCTCCACCGCCTCCTTGAAGGCGCGACCGCGACCGGCTGGAAAATAGAGGTAGCGGGTCTGGTTGCGGCTGGCGAAATCCGCCACCAGTACCACATCGTCGGGAACGGCGCGGCTGGCGGCCGCCTGCTCCAGCATGGCCTTGACCATGCCGATGCGCCCCACGCCGGGCTCGCCCAGCACGAAGATATGGTTCTGCTTGCGCTTCAGATGCAGGCCGAAGGCCAGCGACTGCCACGCGCGGGGGTGCACCCGTTGCATGTAGCGGGTAATGTCACAGGGCTGCTTGCGCGGATCCTGTTCGAAACGGGTGGAACGGTAAAGACGCTCTGCGTTCAGCGATTCAATCAAGGCGGGTCTCCTCCCGAAACAAAAACAGGCCGCGTCTGCGGCCTGCTGTCATCGCCGGGAAGATTATACCCAAACTCAGTAATCGCCCGGCGGATTGGCGCGGATGCGGTGAATGGCCAGATCCGCCCCTTCGTACTGCTCTTCTTCGCTGAGCGTGATGCCCACGGTCTTCTTCAGCAGCAGATAGACGACATAGCCGCCAATGAAGGCGATGGCAATACCCACCAGAGAGCCAACCAGCTGACTCATGAAGCTGACACCCCCCAAGCCGCCGAGCGCCTTGGTGCCGAAGATGCCCGCCGCCAGCGCGCCCCACACGCCGCACAGCCCGTGCAGCGGCCATACACCCAGCACATCATCGATCTTCAGGGTGTTCTGCGTCCAGGTGAAGGCCTTGACGAACAGCCAGCCGGCCACCAGGCCGATCGCCAGCGCCCCCAGCGGATTGACGATGTCAGACCCTGCACATATGGCCACCAGTCCCGCCAGTGGACCGTTGTGAATGAAACCCGGATCGCGCTTGCCGAAGACGGTCGCTGCCAGAATGCCGCCCACCATCGCCATCAGGGAGTTGAGCGCCACCACGCCGGAGATGGCGTCCACCGTCTGAGCGGACATCACATTAAAGCCGAACCAGCCCACGCTCAGAATCCACGCACCCAGCGCCAAGAAGGGGATGCTGGAGGGCGGGTGCGCGTAGTTGATGCGCCCATCCCGGGTATAGCGCCCGTGACGGTGGCCGTAGAGCAGCACCGCCGCCAGCGCGATCCAGCCACCGACGCCATGCACCACCAGAGAGCCGGCAAAGTCGTGGAAGCCGGCGCCGAAGGTCTGCTCAAGCCAGCTCTGGAAGCCGAAGTTGCCGTTCCAGATCATGCCCTCGTAGAAGGGATAGACAAAGGCCACCAGCAGGAAGGTGGCTGCCAGCTGGGGCCAGAAACGGGCTCTTTCCGCAATGCCGCCGGAGATGATGGCCGGAATGGCGGCGGCGAAGGTGAGCAGAAAGAAGAACTTGACCAGTTCGTAACCATTGGCATGGGTCATGTCATGCATCAGTTTCGCCATGTCGAACCCATAGAAGACGCCATAGGCGATGCCGAAGCCGATGAAGAAGTAGGCGATGGTGGATACGGCGAAATCCGTGATGATCTTGGAAAGCGCGTTCACCTGATTCTTGTGCTGCACCGTGCCCACTTCAAGGAAAGCGAACCCGGCATGCATGAAGAACACCAGAATGGCGCCCATGAGAATGAAGAATGTATTGACGCCGTCAACCAGCGCGGTTGCCTGCTCCATGTTGACCTCCAGATTGTGCGATGTGATGTGTCAATGTCGGGATCTGCGCCCCGGTTCTGGACGGGATTTTATCAGAGACAACCAAAAGACGCGGGCACCGGCTTGGCCGACCGGTGCCGCAAACGAGGATCAGATCTTCAGATCACGGGAGATGTAGAGGGCCACGGCTCGGATCTGCTCGTCACTGAGCGACTTGGCTCGCAGCGTCATCAGGCTGGCGTTGAAGCCTACATGCCTGCCCGCCTTGTAGGCTTTCATCTTGCGGATCAGCTCCGGCATCTCCTGCCCCGCCAGCGGTCGCCCGATGTCCCCTTTTCCATCCGCACCATGGCAGCCGGCGCAGGACTGCTCGTAAAGATGTTTGCCCTTGAGATAGAGGGCCTGGTCATCTGCCAAGGCATTGGCGCTCCAGACAAGCGAACAGGCTGTAAATAGAAGGATTGCGACTCGACGCATGGACTCACTCCCACCGTGAAAAGTGATGGGAATTTTAGGGTTCACCCGGTGTAATGAAATTGATCCAGATCATTTTTACAAATTTTCATGAATAAAAAACCCCGCATGATAGCGGGGTCTGGCAATGACATACAATGAATTTCAATAAATCACTTGAAATTATTTGCAATATACTGGGCAACAGCCTCGATATCCTCATCGGACAATCCCTGCGCCATGGGCGCCATCATGGCCGTCTGCGGGCCGCGCTGCTTGCCTGCCTTGTAGTCATGCAGCTTGGCCTTGATCTCTTCGGCGCTCTGGCCGGCCAGCTTGGGTCCGACGCCACCGCCGCCATTGGGGCCATGGCAGCCGACACACTGGCCATAGACTGCGGCACCCTTGTCCGCCGGCGCCTTGGGCTGAACCGGCTCCTTGGCGGCAGTCATGGCGCCCTGCACGGCATGGACGGCTTCATCCGCCTTCTCGCCCGCTGCTGCGGCGATCTTGGCTGCCGCCTCACCGGCAGACTGAGTGACCTCGGCCACCTTGTTACCGGCGGATTTGGCCACTTCGGCGGTCTTGTCTGCTGCAGACTTGGCCATGTCGCTGGCCTTTTCAGCCATGGAGGCGGCTGATTCGGCGGGTTTCTGCGCAGGGGCGGACGCCTGTGCTGCCGGCTGGGTTTCGGCAGGTGCCTGAGCGGACTGGCCGCCCTGATCATTGCCGCCGCTACAGGCGGTCAGCAGTGTGGCGCTGGAGAGCGCCATCAGCATCATCCATTTTTTCATGAGCGTTCCTCCTTGCGATTCTCAGTGGGTTGAGCAACAGAAAGCCTGTGCCCGTTCATTCTAATTCATCAAGCCTGTCACTCAATTAAATCGTCACAGTTTTTCCATCATCTTTTCCAACCGTCGCAGCGACACCGGCTGCAGGGTGCGAATGGTGGGGGCGAACAGTTGCAGCCGCAGCTCCTCCAGCAGCCAGCGCAGCTGCAGGGTGGCGTCCGACTCACCATGGCGTCTGACCGCGCCCTCCACCAGCGCCTGCGCCTCTCGCAGAGTGGCCATCTGCTCCGCATCCCGTGCCGGGTTCTGCTCCAGCCGTTCAAGACGCTGCTCGATGCCGCGCAGATAGACACTCAGGCGGCCGAACCAGGGATCCGGCACCTTCTCCACAAAATCGGTGAACACCAGCCCATCCAGCTGCCCCTGAATGTCACCCAACGCCTGCAGCAAGCGAGGGTTGCCGCCCTTGAGCCGCCGTTTCACCTGCTGGTAGCGCTGCAGAATGTCCGTCACCTGCTCGGACAACTTCTGAGCCTGCTCGATCCAGCCGGCGCGCACCTGCGCTTCCACTTCGCGGAAAGCGGAAGGATCACGAATGGCTTCCGATGACGGCACCAGCGCGCGCAGAGCACGCCGGACAACCTGCGCCTTCAGGCTGTCACAACTGCCCAGCGGGGCGTAGATGAGGCACGCCTGCTTCAGAGGCAGCTTCCTGTGCAGATAGTCCGCCTTCTCCTTCAGACGCAGCTGCAGCAGCGCGAGCACGCCTTCGGCATGGCTTTCCCGTGCCGCATCAGGCTGAGGCAATTCCACATACTGCACCCCCTCCTCCCCCGCCCGCAGGGCCGGATAGAGCACGAAATGCTGACCGCCGACAGTGCGCTCCACCTTTTCCGGCAGCGGGCGTTCAAAGTCCTGCCAGGTTTCCGTCTGTGCCGCCCTGCGACTGACCCTGCGCAGCCGCTCGGCCAGCTGCTGACGCAGCGCGCTCAGTACCATGCCCCGCGCCAGTACTTTGCCCTGCCCGTCCACAATTTCAAATTTGGGTTTCAGATAATCCGGCAGGTCCGTGTTTTCAAAGAGGGTTTCATCAATGTCATCTGCCAGATGACGACGCAGAAGCCGGGTCAGCTGACGCACGAAGGGCTCGCCGCTGTCCGGTCTCATCTCTCCGGCCAGCCTTTTCGCCGTCTGCGGCACGGGCACCAGCCGTCGACGCAGGCCACCGGGCAATTTCTTCAGATGGAAAGCGATCTTCTCGGCCAGCAACCCCGGTGTCAGGTAGTCGAAACGGGTGTCATCCAGCCAGCCGAGTGCCTCCAGCGGGATACGGAAGGTGACCCCGTCCCGTGCCTGCCCCGGCTCGAAGCGGTAGCGCACCGACAGCACATGGTTGTCGATCTGAAGCTGATCAGGAAAGTCCCTCTGCCAGTCCGCATCGGCTTCCCGCCTCATCAGCCGTTCACGAGTGAGAAAGAGCGCCTTGCGATCGGCCTCGCCTGCCTGCCGCCACCATGTCTCGAAGGCGGGCGTGTTGTAGATGTGCTCAGGAATGCGCGCGGCGTAGAAGTCCTGCAGCACGCTTTCGTCAACCATCAGGTCCGGGCGGCGTATCTTGTGCTCCAGCCGCTCGATCTCCCGGCGCAGCTTCTCGTTGTGCACGATGGCGGGCACGCGGGTGCGCACCTCGCCAGCCGCCAGCGCCTGAATGAAGATGCGATGCGCCTCCTTCGGATTGATGCGCCCGTAGTTGACCTTGCGCCGACGCACCAGCGGCAGGCCATACAGGGTCACGTTCTCGTAGGCACCCACCTGTCCGCGGCGCGCCTCCCAGTGGGGATCCTCGTAGCTGCGCTTGACAAGATGCCCCGCCAGCGGTTCGATCCAGCGCGGATCGACAGGGGCATTGGTGCGTGCCCACAGCTTCGTGGTTTCCACCAGTTCGGCGGACACCAGCCACTTGGGCCGCTGCCTGAACAGTACGGAGGACGGATGAATGTGGATGCGGCTGTTGCGGGCGCCCAGATAGGCGTTGTCCGTATCCTTCATGGCCACACTGCCCAGCAGGCCAGCCAGCAGGCTGCGGTGCAGGCTGACGGCGTGGGCATCCGACAGGCGCATTTCCGGCATGTCCGGTTCGCTGCACGCTTCCAGCGGGTGCAGGTCCGGCACCGCCACACCCATCCTCTTGAGGGTGGCGCGCAGCTGCATGAACAGGTCGTGCCATTCCCGCATGCGCAAAAAGGAGAGCGCATTGGTGAGGCACAGCTTGCGCAGCTTGTTCTGGCTGAGATGCCGCTTCTGGTATTCGTAGAAGTGCCACAGGTGGATGAAGAACAGAAAATCCGAGCGTGGATCCCGCCAGCGGGCATGCGCCCTGGCCGCGCCCTCCGCCTTCATTTCTCGCGGATCTTGGATGGACAGGGCGGAGACCACAACCAGCACCTCCGCCAGCACACCGTTGCGCTCACCCTCCAGAATCATGCGGGCGAAGTGAGGATCCAGCGGCAGACGCGCCACCTTGTGGCCGAGGGGCGTCAGCCGCCCCTTCTCGTCCAGCGCGCCGATCTCGTGCAACGTCTTTTCGCCGTCACGGATCAGGCGCGGTTCCGGCGGGTCGATGAAGGGGAAATCCGCCATCTCCCCCAGCCGCAGCCGCTTCATCTGCAGCAGTGCGCTGGCCAGCGAAGTACGCCGGATCTCCGGATCCGTGTATTGCGGACGGGCGTTGAAATCCTCCTCCGAATAGAGACGGATGCATACCCCCT
This sequence comes from Sulfurivirga sp., assembly GCF_015490265.1. Lineage (GTDB taxonomy): Bacteria > Pseudomonadota > Gammaproteobacteria > Thiomicrospirales > Thiomicrospiraceae > Sulfurivirga. The sequence continues at coordinate 8,669 of NZ_WFYD01000104.1, forward strand.
CGCTCACCCGACCGCAGCGCCCCTTGCGCTGGTTGGCAGACGCCTGAGAAATTTTCTCAACAGGCAGCCGCAACACCTTGAGTCTTGGGGAATATCGACTG
>NZ_WFYD01000105.1 GCF_015490265.1 Sulfurivirga sp.
TCGAGCTGACCCGCTGTGCCAGAGAGATGGGGGCCGATGCGGCACTGCTGGTGGCGCCCTATTACAACAAGCCGACCCAGGAAGGGCTGTATCAGCACTACAGGGCCGTGGCCGAGGCCGTGGCTCTGCCGCAGATTCTCTACAACGTGCCCGGACGTACCGCCTGCGACATTCTGCCGGAAACCGTCGGGCGGCTGGCGCAGATTCCCAACATCATCGGCATCAAGGAGGCCACTGGTGATCTGTCCCGAGTGCCGGAGATCCTGCGCAGGGTGGAAAGTGACTTCATGCTCTACACTGGCGATGACGGCACGGCCATCGACTTCATTCTGGCTGGCGGGCATGGCGGCATTTCCGTCACGGCCAATGTGGCGCCGAAGGCGGTACATGAAGCCTACATGGCGGCGCTGGACGGCAATGAGCTGGTGGCGCGGGAGATCGACAACACGCTGCGTGACCTGCATGGCGCGCTGTTTGTCGAATCCAATCCCATTCCGGTCAAATGGGCGCTGCATGAGATGGGGCTGATCGGCGAGGCGATCCGTCTGCCGCTGACGCCGTTGAGCCGGGAGCACCACGCCACCGTGCGAGCCGCCATGGAAAAGGCGGGCGTGCTATGACAAAAACCGGAATGCGTCCTCTTGCGCTGGCCCTGCTGGCCGGCGGCGTGCTGTCTCTTGGGGGTTGCAGCTCCTTCTCCAAGGCGTTCAACTGGGGAGACAGCGTCTGGGGCGGCAAGAACTACCGTGCCCAGGAAGAGCGGCTGGCCGAATCGCTGGAGGTGCCGCCCACGCTCGTGCGCCCGCAGCAGCAGGACAGCCTCGGGCTGCTCAGCGGCAAAGAGGCGGGCATGCTGCAGGACGGCCACCTCAAAAGCGATGTGGCGCAGCTGAGCAAGTCGGATATTCCCGCCTACCGCGCCAAGGGCGTGGCGGTGAAGGCGACCCTGTGCGAGCGCTGGCTTGCACTGGGCGATGTGGATGCCAATGCCGTCTGGCAGGGCGTGCAGAAGTTCCTCAAGACCCTCGGTTACCCCATCAGCGAGGCCAACCGGGCCACGGGCATCATCCGCACCGGCTATGTGGCGCGCAAGGAGATCGTGCCGCTGGAGGATGTGAGCCCGCTGACCCGCCTGTTCAATTCCTGGCGTCCGGAGACCGCCGAAGGGGCGCTGGATCGTTTCGTGGTGCATGTGACCGTCGATGGCCACACTCACAGGGCGCAGATCCGCTTCCATCACCACCAGGTCTTCCAGACGAATGATGGCGACATCACCGTTTCGCGCGTGCGACCCTATGACCCTGTCAAGGAACTGGAGATGCTCTATCAGGCGGCCATCTTCTTCGGCGCGGCCAAGGAGCAGGCGCTGAAGCAGGTGAAGGTGAGCGTCCATACGGTCGAAATCGTGCAGGGACGAGAGCTGGACGGTCTGGTGCTGCATGCGCCCATGAGCGAATCTTGGGCCTATCTGCAGTCGATGATCTGGCGCGCGGACTGGAAAGTGGAGAAGGTGGTGCCCGAGCGCCACGAGATGGTGCTCGACATCGGCCGCATGGAACGTGAGCAGAAGAAAGGCTTCTGGAGCAGTCTGGCGTTCTGGCGCAGAAGCGACCTGCCCGAAAAGGTCATTCTCCGTCTGAAGGCGACCGACAAGCCGGACGAGACGCTGCTGACGGTGCATGCACCGGAGGGTGCCTCACCGTTGAATGCGGAGGACCGCCGCAGGCTGTTCGCCAAACTGGGGCTGCTGGGACAGTAGGCCGGCAGCCGGCTTTTTCGAGATCGAGATCAAGCCCTTCAACGGGCTTGATTTGTTTGAAAGGAGTGCAGAATGCAGGTGATCTGGGGTGAAGCGGCGCTGACGGATTTTCGCCGCCGCAAACTGCAGGAGAAGCTGGCGCAGGTCAGCGGCATCACGGGCGTGGAGGCCCGCTACGTCTATTTTGTGGACAATCCACCCCATGACGACCGGGGACAGGCCGTGCTGCACCAGTTGCTCAACGGGCAGGCGCAGCCGCTGCCGGAGCCGGAAGCGGTGCATCTGATCGTCATTCCCCGCTTCGGCACCATCTCGCCCTGGGCCAGCAAGGCGACTGACATTGCCCATACCTGTGGCCTGAGCGGCATTGCCCGCATTGAGCGAGGCGTGGCCTGGCGCTTTGAGGGGGACTGGACACGGGATGCCGTGGCGCCGCATATTCATGACCGCATGATGCAGACCCTTATCGAGAATGTCCACGATGCCGAACAACTGTTCGAGGTGCACGAGCCTCGCCCGCTGGAAACGGTGGATGTGCTTGAGGGCGGGCGCACGGCGCTGGAGGCGGCCAATGTCACCATGGGGCTGGCCCTGAGTGAGGATGAGATCGACTATCTGCTCGACAACTACCTGGCACTGGGGCGCAACCCCACCGATGCCGAGCTGATGATGTTCGCCCAGGCCAACTCGGAGCACTGCCGTCACAAGATCTTCAACGCCAGCTGGACCATTGATGGGGAAGATAAGCCGTACACCCTGTTCGGCATGATCCGCAACACCTACCAGAATCACCGCGAAGGCATTCTGTCCGCCTATTCTGACAATGCCGCCGTGCTGGAAGGTTTCGAGGCCGCCCGCTTCTTCCCCCATCCCGATGACCGCGTCTACCGTGCCAGCAGGGAGCCGGTGCATATCCAGATCAAGGTGGAGACCCACAACCATCCCACCGCCATCTCGCCCTGGCCGGGGGCGGCCACCGGCTCCGGTGGTGAGATCCGCGATGAGGGTGCCACCGGGCGTGGCGCCAAGCCCAAGGCGGGACTGACTGGTTTCACTGTCTCCAACCTGAACATTCCCGGGCTGCGCCAGCCGTGGGAGCACGACTATGGCAAGCCTGCGCGCATCGCCTCGGCGCTGGAGATCATGATCGACGGCCCGTTGGGGGCGGCAGCCTACAACAACGAATTCGGCCGCCCGGCCATCTGCGGTTACTTCCGCACCTATGAAGTGCCCTTCATGACCCATGAAGGGGAGGAAATGCGCGGCTATCACAAGCCGGTGATGCTGGCCGGTGGCCTGGGCAACATCCGAGCGCAGCACGTGCACAAGGACACCATTCCCGCAGGCGCCAAGCTGGTGGTGTTGGGCGGGCCGGCCATGCTCATCGGCCTGGGTGGGGGTGCCGCTTCGTCCGTGGACAGCGGTGCCGGCAGTGAGGATCTGGATTTCGCCTCCGTCCAGCGGGACAACCCGGAAATGGAACGCCGGGCCCAGGAGGTGATCGACCGCTGCTGCTGGCTGGGCGAGGACAATCCCATCGCGTCCATCCATGATGTGGGTGCAGGGGGGCTGTCCAACGCCTTTCCCGAGCTGGTCAATGATGCGGGCAAGGGGGGCGCCTTCGAGCTGCGGGATATTCCCTGTGACGAGCCGGGCATGTCGCCGATGGAGATCTGGTGCAACGAATCCCAGGAGCGCTATGTCATTGCCCTCTATCCCGATCGGGTAGATACCTTCATCGAGATCTGCAGGCGAGAGCGCTGCCCCTGGGCCATCGTGGGCGAGGCGACGGTGGATCAGCGCCTGAAGGTGCATGACCGCTATTTCGACAACAATCCGGTGGACCTGCCCCTCAATGTGCTGCTGGGCAAACCGCCGCGCATGCACCGGAACGTGACCTCCCGGAATCTGCCGCAGGCGGGCTTTGAGAGCGAGATCCTGCCCCTGGGCGAGGTGGCCGAGCGTCTGTTGCAACTGCCCACCATCGCCGACAAGACTTTCCTGATCACCATTGGCGACCGCACCATCACCGGCATGGTAGCCCGGGATCAGATGGTGGGGCCGTGGCAGGTGCCAGTGGCCGACTGCGGCGTGACCCTCACGGATTATGAGCACTATACCGGCGAGGCCATGAGCATGGGCGAGCGCCCGGCGGTGGCGCTGGTCAACCCCAAGGCATCCGCTCGGCTGGCCATTGCCGAGGCCATTACCAATATCGCGGCCGCGCGCATTGGCAGATTGAGTGACATCAAGCTCTCCGCCAACTGGATGGCGGCTGCCGGGCATCCGGGCGAGGATGCCAAGCTGTATGAGGCGGTGGAAGCAGTCGGCATGGAACTGTGTCCGGCGCTGGATCTGACCGTGCCGGTGGGCAAGGACTCCCTTTCCATGCGCACGGTGTGGGAGGAAAACGGTGAGCAGAAGGCTGTCACCGCACCGGTAACGCTGGTCATTTCGGCCTTCGCGCCCGTGCAGGATGCGCGCCGCACACTGACGCCGCAGCTGCGCACCGATCGAGGAGACAGCCGGCTGCTGCTGATCGATCTTGGCCGTGGGCAGCATCGTCTGGGCGGGAGCTGTCTGGCGCAGGTGTACAACCAGGTGGGTGATATCACCGCCGATCTGGACAGGCCCGAAGACCTCAAGGGACTGTTCGATGCCGTGCAGGCGCTCAATGACGCTGATCTGGTCTGGGCCTACCATGACCGCTCCGACGGCGGACTGCTGGTGACGCTGGCGGAAATGGCCTTCGCCGGGCGTTGTGGCTTCGATATTGAACTCTCACCCCTGGGCAACCGTCCCGTCGCTGCCCTGTGCGCCGAAGAGCCGGGCGCCGTGCTGCAGGTGCCGGCAGACCGTGTCAAGGAGGTGGAGGCGGTGCTGCACGACCATGGTCTGGCCGATTGCAGCCACTGGCTGGGCAGTGTGCACGAGGATGCACGGCTGATCTTCCGCATGGACGGGCAGATCTGGCATGAGGCCGACCGCGGTGACTGGTACCGCCTGTGGACGCGCACTACTTTCGCCATGCAGAAGCTGCGTGACAACGCCGAGGTGGTGGCGCAGGCCGAAGCGCTGCTGGATGCGCCTGATGAGGTCTCGGCGCTCAGGGCCGAAACCAGCTTCGATGTGGAGGAAAATGTAGCCGCCCCCTACATCAACACCGGTGCGAGGCCGAAGGTGGCCATTCTGCGCGAGCAGGGGGTCAACGGCCAGCAGGAGATGGCCGCCGCCTTCACCCTGGCCGGCTTCGATGCGGTGGATGTGCACATGGAGGATGTGCTGCGCGACGGGCTGCGCTTCGACGATTTCAAGGGGCTGGTGGCCTGTGGCGGCTTCTCCTACGGCGATGTGCTGGGCGCCGGGCGGGGCTGGGCTAGTTCCATCCTGCACAATCCGCAGGCACGGGAGGCGTTCGAGCAGTTCTTTCACCGTGAAGACACCTTCGCCTTGGGAGTCTGCAACGGCTGCCAGATGCTCTCCAATCTCAAGGATCTGATCCCGGGGGCGGAGCACTGGCCTCGATTCGTGCGCAATGCCTCGGAACAGTTCGAGGCGCGCCTGTCACTGGTGGCGGTGACCGATTCGCCCTCCATCCTGTTGGACGGCATGGCGGGCTCCATCATTCCGGTGGCGGTGGCCCACGGTGAGGGGCGGGTGAAGTTTGCCAACGAAGCCGATGCGCAGGCAGCAGCACTGGCACTGCGCTACGTGGATGGCACCGGTGCGCCCACCGAAACATATCCGCTCAACCCCAACGGCTCCGCCGGCGGTATGACCGGCTTCACCACCACCGACGGGCGGGTGACCATCATGATGCCGCACCCGGAACGGGTGTTCCGCGCCGTGCAGCACAGCTGGAAGCCGGATCACTGGCAGGAGCGGGCGCCGTGGCGTCGTCTGTTTGAAAACGCGCGCCGCTGGGTGGGATGAGCTCCATGCGTTTATGGTTGCATAAGAAAAAATGATTAACCTGATGCGGGCAGGTGATTAGACACGCCTGCGCGCAGTGGGTATGATTTACAGGATTGATATCGGATTTACCCTTAACTACATCATTGAAGGAGCCCTCAATGTCTCTGAACCGTCGTGAATTCATGCATGTGATGGGAATCGCCGCGGCTGCCGGCATGCTGCCGGGTGCCGCCAAGGCCATGTCCGGCAAGGGAGGTCAGGCCTCTCTGGACAGCATGGAAGCGGTCTACAACCTGCCCATGAAGGGCAAGGTGCGCATCCTGCACATCACCGACACGCATGCTCAGCTCAAGCCCATCTACTTCCGTGAGCCAAACGTGAACCTGGGCGTGGGCGAGTGGGAAGGCAAGCTGCCGCACGTGGTGGGCCATCACTTCCTCAAGCGACTGGGCATCAAGGAGGGCACGCCGCTGGCACACGCCTTTACTTTCCTCAACTTCCAGGAAGCGGCCGAACTGTATGGCAAGGTGGGCGGCTTCGCGCACCTGAAGACGCTGCTGGACCGTCTGCGCGAGCAGGCCGGCGGCAAGGAAAACACCATCACCATGGACGGCGGTGACCTGTGGCACGGTTCCGCAACCGCGCTGTGGACCCGTGGCCAGGACATGGTTGAAGCCTCCAACCTGATCGGTCTGGACATCATGACCGGTCACTGGGAGTTCACCTATACCGAAGAAGAGGTTCTGCGCAACCTGAGCAAGTTCAAGGGCGAGTTCCTGGCACAGAACATCCGCATCAAGGAAGACGCGCTGTTCGGTGACGCCTATCCGGAAATGGCGCAGAAGTATGGCGTCGGTCTCTACAGCGAGGACGAGGCGCGTCCGTTCAAGCCCTACACCGTGAAGGTGGTCAACGGTGAGCGCATCGCCATCATCGGTCAGGCGTTCCCGCGTACCGCCAACGCCAACCCGCGCGCCAACTTCCCGGACTGGTCCTTCGGTCTGCGTGAAGACGAGCTGCGTGATCTGGTGGCCCAGATCCAGGAGAAGGAGAAGCCGGCGGCGATCATCATGATCTCCCACAACGGCATGGACGTGGACCACAAGATGGCCAGCCGCGTACCGGGCATCGACGCCATCTTCGGCGGTCACACGCACGACGGTATTCCCACCACCATCAACGTCAAGCGTCCGGACGGCGGCATCTGCTATGTCACTAACGCTGGCTCCCAGGGCAAGTTTGTCGGCGTGATGGACCTGGACATCAAGAACGGCAAGCTGATGGGCGTGGACTATCACCTGCTGCCGGTGTTCTCCAACATCCTGCCGGCGGACAAGGAGGTGGAAGCCTTCCTGACCAAGCTGTACAGCACAAAGTACGACAAGAACATCATCGAGTCCCGCAATCCCGAGTACTACTACAACAAGGATCGTCTGGGCAAGACTTACGGCGAGATCCTGGCCGAAGATCTGGGTACTGCGCCGCAGGTGCTGTATCGCCGCGGCAACTTCATCGGTACCTGGGACCAGATCTGCGTCAACGCGCTGCGTGAGGAGCACGACACCCAGATCGCCCTGTCTGCAGGCGTGCGCTGGGGGACTTCCCTGCTGGCGGGCGACAAGATCACCATGGAGCGCGTCATGGACCAGACATCCATGACCTATGGTGAGACCTATCGCTCCGAAATGTCCGGCGCGCAGATCAAGGACATGCTGGAAGGTATCGCCGAAAACCTGTTCCAGAAGGATCCCTACCTGCAGTCCGGTGGCGACATGGTGCGTGTCGGCGGTCTGGACTACACCATCGAGCCGGGCGCCGAGTTCGGCAAGCGCATCAGCAACATCGTGCTGGACGACGGCACGGTGGTCGAGCCCAACAAGAAGTATACCGTGGCCGGTTGGGCCCAGGTGGACACCGTGGGCGAAGGCCGCCTGATGTGGGACGTGGTCGCCGACTACCTGCGCCGCCACAAGGGCGATCTGGACAAGCAGCTGGAGAAGGTCAACCGTCCGGTGCTCAAGGGTGTGAAAGGCAACCCGGGCATCGAGGACTACGAAGGCAAGATGATCTGATCATCCTGAACCTTCCGACCACAGTAAAGCCCGACCTTGTGTCGGGCTTTTTTGTGGCGTGGCGGATTTTTCACTCTGGCGGGTGCAATGCCGTCAGGCTGTGGAGATAATGATGCGTCTGACTGAACAGCAAAGGAGCGCGTATGGCGCAGCCGATTGAACTGAAAGGCTCGGTCATGTCCTTTACCGTGCTGCGGGTGCACAGCTCGGACATTGAGGCGGTCAAGTCTGCTCTGGGGAAGAAAGTTGAGCAGGCGCCCGGCTTCTTTCAGCAGGTGCCGGTGGTCATTGAGCCACGGGTGGCGCCGCTGCCACCGACTTTTCTGGCGTTGCTGGTGGAACATCTGTTGCAGCAGGGAATGATTCCCATCGGTCTGCGCAGCGAGGACGAGCAGGTGCGTCAGCAGGCGGAGATCGCCGGTCTGGCCATCTTTGCCCCGGAACGCCAGCGTGGCCGCGAGCGCAGGGAGAGCCGTGATGCGTCCACGAGTCAGGAGACAGCCACCGCCATGGTTGTCAGCCAGTCGATCCGCTCAGGTCAGCAGGTATATGCGAAAGGACGGGACCTGGTGGTGCTCGGCAGCGTCAATCCGGGTGCGGAAGTCTATGCCGACGGGCATGTGCACATCTATGGTGCGCTCGAGGGCAAGGCCTTTGCCGGCGCGCGTGGGGAGCGTGGTGCGCAGATCTTTGTGCAGACGATGGATCCGGAGCTGGTGTGCATCGCCGGCCTCTATCAGCTGGCCGATGACCTGCCGCCGGAATTTTCGGGCAAGGCCTGCCGCATCTGGCTGGAAGGCGAGCAGCTGCGTTTCGCTGCGTTATAATGCGCAACAATTTGAACTGACTGAATGAATCGGGAGAAGTATCCGTGACCAAGGTCGTTACCGTCACATCCGGCAAGGGAGGCGTGGGCAAGACCACCACCAGCGCCAGTTTTTCAGCCGGTCTGGCCGAGCGGGGCCACAAGACTGTCGTCATCGACTTTGACGTGGGGCTGCGCAACCTGGACTTGATCATGGGGTGCGAGCGCCGCGTGGTGTATGACTTCGTCAATGTGGTGCAGGGCGAGGCAAGCCTTAAGCAGGCACTGATCCGCGACAAGCATGACGACAATCTGTATATCCTTGCGGCATCCCAGACCCGCGACAAGGACGCGCTCACCAAGGAAGGCGTCGGCCGGGTGATCGACGAACTCAAGGAGATGGGGTTCGAGTACATCGTATGCGACTCGCCGGCCGGTATCGAGAAGGGAGCCCAGCTGGCGCTCTACTACGCGGATGAGGCCCTGGTGGTGACCAATCCGGAGGTGTCCTCCGTGCGCGACTCCGACCGCATTCTGGGCATTCTGCAGTCCAAATCGAAGAAGGCGGAAGAGGGCGGCAGCGTCAAGGAGCATCTGGTGCTGACCCGTTACAACCCGGAACGGGTCGAAGCGGGCGAGATGATGGCCTGGAACGACATTGTCGAGCTGCTGGGTGTGGAGCTGCTGGGTGCCGTGCCCGAATCCGAGGATGTGCTCAACGCCTCCAACGCCGGCATGCCGGTCATCCGCGAGAAGGGCTCTGATGCAGCGGCGGCCTATGAGGATATCGTGGCCCGCTTCCTGGGGGAGGAGCGGCCGCAGCGGTTCCTGACGGTGGAGAAGAAGGGCCTGTTGAAGAAGCTGTTTGGGAAGTGACCATGAGCATACTGGACTATCTGACCGGTCGGCGCAGGAAAAACAGCGCCCAGCAGGCCAAGGAGCGGCTGCAGATGGTGCTGGTGCACGAGGGTGCCCGCCGCCGTGGACCGGACTTTCTGCCGCAGATGCGTGAAGAGATCCTGCAGGTGATCTCCAAGTATGTGGAAATCGATCAGGAACAGCTGCAGATCCATCTGGATCGCAGCGACGGCTATGAAGTGCTGGAGCTGAATGTGGTCATTCCGGAAAAGCGTGACTGAACGGCCGCTTTGCTGACGCATGAAGAAACCGCCTGCGGGCGGTTTTTTCGTTTCGGGATGAGAGCGTCCCGGAACGGTGAGTAGGCAGCCGCCCGCTTTTGTGCGCCGTTTTCGGGGAGCGGCAAAGGAGTGCGGCTTATGGCTGCACCCGGTTGATGACGACCAGGGTGCCAAACAGCGGGTGGTCGATATAGTGCCATTCGCCGGATTTCAGCTTGCGATGAGCCGTCTGATGGAAGGTCCAGAATTCGGGCAGCTGCTCCAGCGGGACACGCTCATGGGCGGCAAAGGCTTCACGCACGGCCTTGGGAA
>NZ_WFYD01000106.1 GCF_015490265.1 Sulfurivirga sp.
CCAGCCACTTCTGCACCCGGGAGATGGCGCCGTAGTTGAGCGCCAGCATCATGACGAAGAAGGTGATCAGCAGGGTGGTCATGTCCCCGAAGGAGAGCAGCCACACGCTCTTGACCCGTTCACGCAGGGCATCGCTGTCGGCGCTCATGGGCGGGTGTCCTCCCACATGTCCGGCTGCAGGTAGAGCTCCACCCGCTCATTGCGGGCATCGGCCGGGTTGGGAAACAACGGATGCAGCGCCCCGTAGCCGGCGATGGCCCAGTATTCGTCCACCAGCAGGCTGGATCGCTGAAGCGCCTGCCGCACCCGGTCGGCCCGGTAGAGGCTCAGCGTCATGGCGTCGGAGAATGGACTGTCCGCAGGCAGGGGGCGGCGGGCGGTGTGCCCCTCCACCCGCAGGGTCAGGCGCAGACGGAAGCCGCGGTTTTCGATCTGCTGCACCAGCAGGCCGTAGCGCCGCTGGAAATGGGCCAGATCAAGCGCCCGCAGCAGCCGGCCCATGGCGGCCAGATAGGGCTCGAAACGGGGGTTGAGCTGATCGCTGCCCGGGGCGAACAGGGGCGCGCCGGCAAACAGCGCCGGCGCCGGGTAGAGACGCACCCCCTTGGGAAAGTCGTTCTCCACCCGCACCCAGTCCATGCCCTGTGCCCGCAGGGCGGCCTTCACGTCCAGATAGAGCCGCTGGGTGAGCTGCTGGTGGGCACGCTTGACGGCGATGCCCTCCAGCTGCACCTGAGTGATCAGCACCACGAAGAAGGCCAGCAGCGCCGAGAACAGCGCCACATAGGTCATCATCCAGATGCGCTGGAAGCGCGCTGCCCGCGCCCCGGCCTCGGCGACCTGCTGCTGCGCGTCCATGTCAGCGCAGCGCCTCCAGTTTCTCGGCCATCTGCGCGTCCAGATGGGCCAGCAGCCTGTCCTTGACCATCAGCGGACCCTCCTGATGCCACAGTGCCACCACCGCCTCGATGACCAGGCGGTTCTTGAACGCCTCGGCGTCGGCCAGCACCTTGAGCTTGCCCGCCACCGGCATGAACACCAGATTGGCCAGCAGCACGCCGTAGAAGGTGGTCACCAGCGCCAGCCCCATGCCGGTGAGCAGCCCGGCGAGCATGTTCTGGGTCTGCTCGGCGCCGAAGGCGGCCACCGCCTGCTCCCCGCCCTGCCGGGTCATCATGATGATCAATCCCATGACCGTGCCCATCATGCCGAAGGCGGGCGCGTAGGCGGCCATGGTGTTGAACACTTCCTGACACACCAGCTGACGCAGCATGTCGCTGTTGAGCCGGCTTTCCAGCACGCGGCGCAGCTGCTGCTCGTCCTTGTGGATGAGCGCCTCGCCGATGGCGAAGCGGAAGAAGGGATCGGAAATCTCGTCCACGGCCCGCTCCAGCGCCAGCAGGCCGCCGCGCTTGACCCGGTGGGCCAGCTCCACCGCCTCCTCCACCACCGCATCCGCCTTGGGCGGCTCGTGGGTCAGCACGCGCCACAGGCCCCAGAAGACGCACATCACCTGCGAGAAGGGATAGTTGACCAGCACCGCCGCCAGGGTGCCGCCCACCACCACGCCCAGCGCCTGGGCATTGAAAAAGGCGCCGATAATGCGGCCGGTGTCATAGTCCACCATGCTCAGCAGGAGGACCATCAGGCCGATTATGGCGCCCAGAATGGTGGCGGCTTTGCTCATGGCATCCCTTGTGTCAGTTCATGCCGGCCTGCCCTCCCTGCGGTCTGCTCAACAGGTGTTCGGCAAACCAGCGCTGCATCTGCTCGCTGATGGCTTTCGGTTTCTGGCCGTGAAAGTGGAACGGCGCGCTGATCTCCACCCGAATCCGGCCCGGATATTTGAGAAAACTGTTCTTCGGCCACACTTCGCCGGCATTGTGGGCCACCAGATGGCTGGGCACGTCCGCCTGCGCCGCCAGCATCGGCCCGCCGATCTTGATCTCGCCCAGAACACCCGGCGGCATGCGCGTGCCCTCCGGAAAGATGACCACCCACAGCCCGGCCTCAAGCCGCTTCAACCCCTCGGAGACCAGCTTCTGCAGCGCCTTGCGTCCCGCCTTGCGGTCCAGCGCGATGGGGTGCAGCAGCGCCATGCCCCAGCCGAAGAAGGGAATGCGCAGCAGCTCCTGCTTGAGCACATACACCTGCGGCGGGAAGATGGACTGCAGCGCGATGGTCTCCCAGGCCGATTCATGCCGAGCAAAAATCAGGCCAGGTCGGCTCATGTCCACATGCTCCAGCCCGTGCACCTCGTAGCGGATGCCGCAGGTGAGCCTCAGCCACCACAGGGTGAACTTGCCCCACAGAGTCATGTAGCGGTAGCGGGTCTCAAAGGAAAACGGCCACAGCAGCTGGCCGGTGATGGCGAAGAAGATCATCGAACCGATGCGGCCCGTTTCGAACAGCGTGGAGCGCAGCAGCACCACCGGCAGGCTGTAGCGCCAGCCACGGGGGGCGGGCCGGGCCGCCGGGGCAGGCGCGCTGCGCCCGGCCATGCCCGACCGGGGGGTCGTGGTGCGGGGCTTCTGCTCTACAGCCATAGCGCCTCCACCGCCGCCAGCAGGTTGTCGAACACCGGCACCTGCATCCGTTCCAGATCCGCCCCATGCGCCGCCAGCGTGCGCTCGCCCTTGCCGGAGCGCACCAGCACTGGTTGCATGGCCAGCGCCCGGGCCGCCTGCACGTCCCCCCAGGTGTCACCCACGAAGGGCACCCCCTGGAGGGCGCAGCCATAGCGCCGACCGATGGCGCGCAGCATGCCGGTGCCCGGCTTGCGCGCCGGCGAGTTCTCGTGGGACTGATACGGCGCCGTGCTGATCCAGTCCACCCCGCCGCCGTGTTCCGCCAGCAGTGCCTGCATCTTGGCGTGCATGGCGCTCAGGGTGGCGTGATCGTAGAGACCGCGGCTGATGCCGGACTGATTGGTGGCCACCGCCACCGTCCAGCCGGCCCGGTTCAGCCGGGCGATGGCCTCCAGACTGCCCGGCACCGGCACCCACTCGTCCGGCGACTTGATGAAGGCGTCGGAGTCCTCGTTGATGACCCCGTCGCGGTCGAGCACGATCAGCTTCATGCGGACAGGCGCGACAGATCGGCGATGCGGTCGAAGGCGGCCTTGAGGGTGGCCAGCAGCGCCAGCCGGTTGGCCCGCAGCGCCGCGTCCTCGGCCATGACCATCACATGGTCGAAGAAGGCGTCCACCGCCGGACGCAGGGTGGCCAGCTTCTCGATGGCGGCGACGAAATCACCCGCCGCCACCGCCGCGTCCACCTCCTCCGCCAGAGCGGTGTAGGCCGCCCACAGGGCGCGCTCCTCATCCGCCTCGAACAGGTCGGGGTTGACCTCGGCCGAGACGGTGCCGGCCTTCCTGAGAATGTTGCCGATGCGCTTGTTGGCCGCCGCCAGCGCCTCGGCACCCTCCAGCTCGGCGAAGCGGCGCACCGCCTCGATCCGGCGGGCGAACTGCACCGGCCGGTCGGAGCGCACCGCGCGCACCGCCTCGAACTGCTCGACGCTCACCCCCTGCTCCTGATACCACGCCTTCAGACGGGAATACATGAAGTCCACGATCTCGTCCCGCAGCGCGTCGGAGTGCTCCACCGCGTCATGCTGCCTGAGGCTCATCTCCACCAGCCGGCGCAGGTCCAGCGGCAGCTGGTGTTCGATGATGATGCGCAGCGCCCCCAGCGCCGCCCGGCGCAGACCGTAGGGATCTTTGTCGCCGGTGGGCGCCTCGCCGATACCGTAGATGCCGGTGATGGTGTCCAGCTTGTCGGCGATGGCCAGTGCCTGGCTGATGCCGTCGGCCGGCAGGCCGTCACCGGCGAAGCGGGGCCGGTACTGGTCGTCCAGTGCCTGCGCCACACGGGGATTCTCCCCCTGTTCCAGCGCGTAGTAGCGGCCCATGATGCCCTGCAGTTCCGGGAACTCGCCCACCATCTCGGTCATCAGGTCACACTTGGACAGGTGCGCCGCCCGCTCGCACAGGGCCACGTCCTCGCCCAGCTCGCGGCCTATGAGGGCGGTCAGGTTCTCCAGCCGGTCCACCTTGTCCATCAGCGTGCCCAGCTTCTGCTGGAACACCACCTGCTTCAGCCGCGGCAGGAAGCTCTCCAGCGGCTGCTTGCGGTCCTGATCCCAGAAGAAGCGCGCGTCCGCCAGACGGGGGCGGATGACCCGCTCGTTGCCGTCGCGCACCGCATCCGGGTTGCGGCTGTCGATGTTGACCACGGTGATGAAACGGTTGAGCAGCCGGCCCTCGCCGTCGACCACGTGGAAATACTTCTGATGCCCCTTCATGGCGGAGATGAGGCACTCCGGCGGCACGGCGAGGAAATCCTCATCGAAGCTGCCCATGATGGCCACCGGCCATTCGTTCAGCGCCGTCACCTCGTCCAGCAGATCGGGGTCGATGACCGCCTGGGCGCCGATCTCCGCGGCCAGCGCCTGCACCTGTTCGGCGATGCGCACGGCACGGGTATCGAAATCCGGCTCCACGAAGCCGCGCTCCCGCAGAGTGGGCAGATAGTCGTCCGGCGTGGCCAGCTCGAAGCCCTGCGGCGCGTGGAAGCGGTGTCCGTGGGTGACGCGCCCCGTCTCGTGCTCCAGCAGGGTGGCCGGCACCACCTCACCGCCCAGCAGCATCACCACCCAGTGCACCGGCCGCACGAAGGCGGCCTCGCGCGCGCCCCAGCGCATGCGCTTCGGAATCGGCAGCCGGTCCAGCGCCCGCTGCACGATGCCCGGCAGCAGTTCCGCAGCCGGCACGCCCTTCTGCTCGATGCGCGCGCCCATCCACACGCCCTTGGGGGTCTCAATCTCGATCAGCGCCTCCACGGCCACGCCACAGCTGCGGGCAAAGCCCAGCAGCGCCTTCGTGGGGTTGCCGTCGGCGTCGAAGGCGGCCTGCTTCGCCGGGCCGCGGCGCTCGATCACCTTGTCCTGCTGGGCGGTCTGCAGCCGGCGCACCAGCACCGCCAGCCGCCGTGGGCTGGCGTAGGCTTCCACTTCGTCATGGGTCAGTTCCGCATCGGCCAGCCCGGCGACGATCTCATCCCGCAGCGCGTCCCGCAGGCGCTTCAGGGCCTTGGGAGGCAGCTCCTCGGTGCCCAGCTCGAACAGAAAATCCCTGCGTTCCATCACTTGCCCTCCTTCACCAACGGGAAGCCCAGCGCCTCGCGCCGGTCGTAATAGGCCTGCGCCACCTGACGGGCCATGTCGCGCACCCGTCCGATGAAGCGGGCGCGCTCGGTCACGCTGATGGCGTGACGCGCATCCAGCAGGTTGAAGGTGTGGGAGGCTTTCAGCACCTGCTCGTAGGCGGGCAGAGGCAGGCCGTCGGCGATCAGCTTGCCGAATTCGGCCTCGCACTCGTCGAAGTGACGGAACAGCATGTCGGTATTGGCCTTCTCGAAGTTGTAGGCGGACATCTCCACCTCGTTCTGATGGAACACGTCCCCATAGGTGACCGGGCCGTCGGGCCCCTCCACCCACACCAGGTCGAAGACGGAGTCCACCCCCTGCAGATACATGGCGATGCGCTCCAGGCCGTAGGTGATCTCGCCGGTGACCGGGCGGCACTCCAGCCCGCCCACCTGCTGGAAGTAGGTGAACTGGGTCACCTCCATGCCGTTGAGCCATACTTCCCAGCCAAGGCCCCAGGCGCCAAGGGTGGGCGACTCCCAGTTGTCCTCCACGAAGCGGATGTCGTGAGTCAGCGGATCGATGCCCAGCATGCGCAGGGAGTCGAGATACAGCTCCTGAATGTCATCCGGCGAGGGTTTGAGCACCACCTGAAACTGATAGTAGTGCTGCAGGCGGTTGGGGTTCTCGCCATAGCGGCCGTCGGTGGGGCGGCGGCACGGCTGCACGTAGGCGGCCCGCCACGGCTCCGGGCCCACCGCCCGCAGGAAGGTGGCCGGATGGAAGGTGCCGGCACCCATCTCCATGTCGTAGGGCTGCATCACCACGCAGCCCTGTCGGGCCCAGTAGTTCTCCAGAGCATGAATCAGGCCCTGAAAGGTCCTGACCTGTTCGTTGTCGGTAATGGCGCTCACGGGGATTCGTCCTGTGTCATTCCTGTCAAAAACGGCAAAATTATACTGCGCGCACCTGTTCTTACCTTGTTTTCTCCCGCAGCGACATTAGAATTGGTTCAAATGTCACAGGTATCCACGTTCATGCGTCCACTGCGTCTGCTGTCGCTGCTGGTGCTCACGCTCGCCGGCCTCGCCCTTTCCGCCCTCTCCCTCTCCAGCCGCGCCGGTGGCGATGATGACCGACTGGCGCTGGTCAGGCTGCCGTTGCCGCCGCTGGAAAGCACCCGCCCCGCAGCCCCCCCCGGGCAC
>NZ_WFYD01000107.1 GCF_015490265.1 Sulfurivirga sp.
GCGTGTTCGGGTTCATCCACACAGTCCTGATTCTGTTCGATGGCGTCCATCAGCTCGCCCAGTCGCTGGCTGATGCGCTCCGGAATGTTCTTCGCCACTTCTCGGCGCGCCTGACCGATGGCATGAAAGAAGGCAAAGGTGTCGGCACCGCCGTGGCTCTTGATGACGATCTTGCGCAGCCCCAACAGGCTGGCCCCGTTGTAGCGGCGCGGATCCATGGTCTGGCGCAGCTGTCTGAGCACCGGCAGAGCCACCAGTCCGGCCAGACGGGTGAACAGGTTGCGGTTGAAAGCCTTCTTGAGGTGGAATGAGATCATCTTGGCCACACCTTCCGAAGCCTTGAGGGCGATGTTGCCGTCGAAACCGTCGCAGACGACCACATCCACCTCGCCCCTGAAGATGTCATCCCCTTCCACATAACCGATATAGTTGAGCGGCGCGCGCACCAGCAGGCGGTGGGCGTAGCGGATGCGCTCCGGTCCCTTGATCTCCTCCTCGCCGATATTGAGCAGACCGACTTTCGGCGCATCGTTGTCGTCCAGCTCGCTGGCCAGCACGGAACCCATCAGGGCGAACTGGACCAGATTCTCACCATCCACACCCACATTGGCCCCCAGATCCAGCATGTGCACATGCCCTGTCTGGGTCGGCATGGCGGTGCAGATGGCCGGACGCTCAATGCCCGGCAGCGTTTTCAGCACGAACTTGGACATGGCCATCAGCGCGC
This sequence comes from Sulfurivirga sp., assembly GCF_015490265.1. Taxonomy (GTDB): domain Bacteria; phylum Pseudomonadota; class Gammaproteobacteria; order Thiomicrospirales; family Thiomicrospiraceae; genus Sulfurivirga. The sequence goes on from NZ_WFYD01000107.1 coordinate 728, forward strand.
CGGTGTTGCCGGCACTGACACAGGCGTCCGCCTCGCCGGACTTGACCAGATTGAGCGCGATGCGCATGGAAGACTTGCGCTTCTGGCGCAGAGCCCGGGAAGGCAGATCATCCATCTCCACCACCTCATCGGCGTGGATGATGGCAAGTCGGGGATGCGCGCCCTGCTCACCCACCGCCTGGCGCAGCGCCTGCTCGTCACCGACCAGCAGCAGCTCGAGATCCTGCCAGGTTTCCAGCGCCTTTAACGCGGCGGGGACCGTAACCGAAAGGCCGTGGTCCCCGCTCATGGCATCTATTGCGATTTTCAAGGCCGGTCAGCTTTACTTGTTGATGACCTTCTTGCCCTTGTAGTAGCCGTCCGCGGTCACATGGTGACGACGGTGCAGCTCACCGGTGGTGGGATCGACGCTCAGCTTGGGTCCACTGATGGCGTCGTGGGAGCGGCGCATGCCGCGCTTGGAAGGGGTCTTGCGGTTCTGTTGAACAGCCATGGTCTTCTCCTTGAGTCAGCATTCAGTGTTTCGGTTCTTCATCATTACCGCTGCGCAGCGCCGCCAGCACCGCGAACGGGTTCTCTTCGTCAGCCACAGGTGCGGGTGTCCTGTCGTGATCCTGCCAAACCAGCGGTTCACCGGGCTGCCTGGGCACCATGGGAATGGCCAGCAGCAGCTCATCCTCGATCAGCCGCCACGGATTGATGCGCTCACCCGCATCCAGCAGCCAGGCATCATAGGCTTCCGGCACCCATTCGGCCTCGCCCTCGCTGGCCACAAACACCGCCGTGAGCTTCTCATCCACCGGCTGCCGGTAGGCATCCAGTGTCCGCTGACACTGCAGCGGCATGTCGCCCTGCATGGTCAGCTCGAAAGCGGGCCGGCGACTCTCAGGCTCCATGAAGAAGCGCAGCGTCATCTCGATCGGCGATGGCGGCAGGCGGTCATCCAGCGCCGCCATCAGCCGAGGAAACTGCCGCACATCAAGCGACAGCTGATACTGCCTGTTCTGCCGGGCCGCCTGCTCCGGCTCGATCCAGTCCGGCATCGGCTTGGCCATATCACATGCCCGAATTTTGTTAAGCTGTCAATTATAACAGCAAGTTGTGGAGTTTTACATGCTGATTCTCGCATCCACATCGCCCTGGCGCCGCATGCTGCTGGAGCGACTGCAGCTGCCTTTTGAGACCATCTCACCCGAGGTGGACGAAGCGCCACTGCCCGATGAAACGGTGGCGGAGAGGGTGCGCCGCCTCAGTCGTGCCAAGGCCGAAGCGGTGGCACGCCACCATCCCGATGCCTTCGTCATCGGCTCCGACCAGAGCGCCGAGGTGGACGGGGTGATCCTGCACAAGCCCGGCAGCTACGCGCGCGCCTTTGAGCAGCTGCGCCACCTTTCCGGTCGCACGGTCACCTTCCACACCGGACTGTGCGTCTGCCACGCCGGCCACTGCGTGGAGACCATGGACCGGAGCGTGACCCGTTTCCGCGTCCTGGACGATGCGCTGATCGACTGGTATCTGAAAAGGGAACAGCCCTACAACTGCGCCGGCGCCATCAAATCGGAAGGACTGGGTGCGCTGCTGATCGAGCGCATCGAAAACGACGACCCCGCCGCCCTGATCGGCCTGCCACTGCTGAAACTGGTGGACCTGCTGGCCGAACTGGACTACCCCTTCCCCTGGCAGACCCGTGGCAGCAGCCACTGACGCAGTTCGTCCAGATGGTGGAAATGGGCCAGCGGCCCAAAGGCGTCCAGTTCGGCATGATCGTGCACGCCGAAGCTGACCGCCACCCGGTCCATGCCGGCATTGCGCGCCATTTCCATGTCAAAGGTGGTATCCCCCACCATCAGCGCCTGCTCAACTGGCACCCCCGTTTCCTGCAGAATCTGCTCCAGCATCAGCGGATCCGGTTTGGAGGCCGCCTCCACCGGCGTGCGTGTCACGTCAAAATAGTGCGCCAGGCCGCTTTCAGGCAGAATCTGATCCAGCCCGCGCCGGCTCTTGCCGGTGGCGATGGCCAGCATGGCGCCGGCCGCTTTCAGATCCCGCAGCAACGCCTCCGCGCCATCAAAGGGGCGCATGGGGATGTCGGACTCCTGTAGAAAGTGGCGGGAGTAGGCTGCCGCCATGGCCTCCACCTGCTCAGGGGTGGCTCGGGGATAGAGCTGCTCGATGGCCCGGGTCAGGCTGAGACCGATGATGCTGGCGCTGGTCTTCTCATCCAGCACCGGCAGCCCCGCTTCACGGGCCGCATGCTGGATGGCGTCCACGATGCGACGCTCGGAATCCATCAGCGTGCCATCCCAGTCAAAGATGATCAGCCGGTAGCACTTTTCTGCTGACACAGACACTCAAAAACCTCCGTAAACAGTTGCGGCACGGGCGCCTCCAGCTCCAGCCACTGCCCCGTGGCCGGATGCTCGAACCCCAACCGCCAGGCATGCAGCGCCAGCCGACGCAGGCCACAGGCGCGCGCCTGCCGGTTGGCCCCGGCATCACCGTACTTCTCATCACCCAGCACCGGATGCCCGGCATGGAGCGTGTGTACGCGGATCTGATGGGTGCGCCCCGTCTCGATGCGTACCTCAATCCGGCTGACCCGCTCACAGGCTGCCAGCACCCGGAACCGGCTGCGTGAGGGTTTGCCTTCGGACGAGACCCGCACTATCCGCTCACCCGACTGCAGGGTGTTCTTCAGCAGCGGCGCGTCCACCAGCGCGCATCCACGGGGCCAACGCCCCGCCACCAGCGCCTGATAGATCTTTTTCAAGCGATGCTCTCGCACCTGCGCATGCAACGCCTTGAGCACGGACGCCTTCTTGGCCAACAGGATGATTCCGGACGTGTCCCGGTCAAGCCGGTGCACCAGCTCAAGACGACGCGCCCTGGGACGCGCCGCACGGGCCAGCTCGATCAGCCCCCAGCTCAGCCCGCTGCCGCCATGCACCGCCATGCCCGAGGGCTTGTTGAGCGCCATCAGATCGTTGTCTTCATAAAGCACCAGCGCCTCGAAACGCGTCCGCGCAGCCTCATCGAACGCCCGCTGCGGTGCCGGCGCCGCCTGCTGCACGGGCGGAATGCGCACCACATCCCCCACCCGCAGGCGGTCGCTGACCCGGGCGCGCTTCTTATTGACACGCACCTGGCCCTTGCGCACGATGCGGTAGACGAGCGCACGGGGCACCCGGCGCAACTGGCGCATGAGAAAGTTGTCCAGCCGCTGGCCGGCATCCTCTTCGGACACCGTGACCAGGCGGACCTTCGATGGGGCCGAGTTCCGCATGGCGCGTAGTTTACGTCAGCCGTCCGTCCGGCGCACCCGTCACCGCAGGACAGATTCACCGGACATTTGCGGCAACTCCTTGAGCGTGCTATATTTTGTCGGCATTCCGTCTTCAGGCATGCAAGATGAAGCGGCTGCGCCCGAAACATGCCGGCGCAGCGATGACGGAAACCGAAACGATTTGAAGCAAGAAACCGCCGAAACGGCGGTCGGGTGCACAAACCGGCAGACAGGCATACCGAATCGCAAGACGATTCGCCAGCGCGCCCGAAACGGGATAAGACGCTGGCTGGCAACGCCGACTTGAACACAGAATTTCGCGCCGGCCCGATCCGAGTCACTGTGACGGGCCGATCAGACTAACAGGACACGGTTTTGTTGACAGGCCAACCGCTTACAA
>NZ_WFYD01000108.1 GCF_015490265.1 Sulfurivirga sp.
CGTGACTATCAGCTGACCCGCTTCCGCGTGCTGGCCAACATGGCTCAGGATGAGCGGCATGGCCGTAAGCTGTTTCTCAAACTGGCCACGGTGACGGAAAAGTTCCTCAACATTCAGTTGGAATACATGGGTACGGTGCCCTATGATGCCGCGCTCAAGGCGGCCGTGCAGAAACAGACGCCCGTGACACTCTATGACCCGACCAGTCGGGCCGCCAGCGCGTTTCGCCAGCTGGCTCAGCAGGTGACCGGCTGGCCTTTGCCACAGGGGCCCAGCGGCCACATACAGTTCTTCATCGAAAATCTGTTCCAGGGGTAGTCGTCAGGCATGAATCGCGGCGTACAGGCCTACACCTCCGTTGCCCGCACCCGGGATGAGATCGGGGATGTGGAAAGCTATCTGCCGCTGGTCAAACGCATTGCCTGGCATCTGAAAGGACGCCTGCCGGACAGCGTGATGGTGGAGGATCTGATTCAGGCCGGACTCATCGGCTTGATCGAGGCGATGCAGAATTTCCGCGATGATCAGGGCGCCAGCTTCGAGACCTACGCCGGCATCCGCATCCGCGGCGCCATGCTGGACGAAATCCGGCGAGGCGACTGGACCCCCCGTTCCGTACATCGCAAGGCGCGGGAGGTGTCTGAAGCGATCGCAGCGGTGGAAGCCCGCACGGGACGCGAGGCCCGTGATGAAGAGGTGGCCGAGGAACTTGGCCTGAGCCTTGCTGAGTATCACAGGATTCTGCAGGACACCAACAGTGCGCAGCTGCTGTCCATCGACGAGCCGGACCATAGTGAGCTGGATGAGGATCAGCTGGTCAGCGACATGCCGACGCCGGTGGCGGAGGTCATGGAAGAGGGGTTCCAGCAAGCACTGGCACAGGAGATCGACCGTCTGCCGGAGAAGGAGAAGCTGGTGATGGCCCTCTATTATGACGAGGAGCTCAACCTCAAGGAGATCGGTCAGATTCTTGGAGTGAGCGAATCAAGAGTCAGCCAGATCCACAGTCAGGCTGTCAAGCGGCTGCGGGCGAGACTGAAGAATTGGTTATAAGGAGCGTGATATATGAGTGATATCAATCGAGACATCAACATCCTGGTGGTGGATGACTTCTCCACCATGCGCCGTATCGTCAAGAACCTGCTCAAGGAGCTGGGCTTCAAGAACTTCGACGAGGCCGATGACGGTGCAACCGCATGGCCCATGGTGCAGACCGGCAAGTATCAGCTGATCGTTTCCGACTGGAACATGCCGAAAATGACCGGCATCGAACTGTTGAAGAAGGTGCGTGCGGATGAGAAGCTGAAGGACACCGCCTTTCTGCTGATCACTGCAGAGGCCAAGAAGAGCCAGATTCTGGAAGCGGCGCAGGCGGGCGTAGATGGTTACATTGTCAAGCCCTTTACGGCGGCGACGCTGGCAGAGAAACTGAAGAAGGTCTTCGAGCGCTACAACGCGCGCATGGCCAAGAAAAAGCAGGCCGGTTGAGCCTGACTTCGATTTTCACCCGACCGGAAAAGCGACAGAGCGATGAAACTGACGATGGATGTGCTCAAGCCCCGTGTGGAGGCCCTGTGCGAAGCCATGCAGGCGGGCGACATGGAACGGTTCGAGGAGCATCTCGACTGGCTGACCGTGCTGCGGGAGGTTCAGGTGGCCGAGCAGCTGCGCAGCCTGCAGGAGATGCTCTCGGTCAATATTGAAACCCTGGAGAAGGACAATGGTGTGCTCAGCGCCACCTCCGAGCTGAGTGATGCCTCTGAACGGCTGCGGTATGTGCTGGAATCCACCGAGCAGGCAGCCAGCAAGACGCTGGATCTGGCAGAGTCCATCGGTGAAGGCCTGTCCGCCCTGCGGGATCGGGTGGCCGAGGAGGATCGGGAACAGGTGGATCACCTGCTGGGCGAGGTGCAGGCGCTGATCATGACTCAGGAGTATCAGGATCTGACCGGCCAGGTGCTCAAGAAACTGATACCTGCGCTGGAAGCCCTGCAGCAACTGCTGGAGAAGATGGTGGCCGCCGCAGGCCACAATCTGGAGGAATTGCGTAGTCGGCAGGGTGATCTGCACAAGGGGGTGGGCCCCAATGTCACCCAGGCCAGCAAGGCGGACAGCGTCTCCAATCAGGATGAGGTGGATGATCTGCTGGATTCGCTAGGCATCTGATGCCGGAGGAGAAAGAAAAGGGCCCGCAAGGGCCTTTTTCAGTTTGTGGCACGCAGGTTGCTTGACATTCGATATCGACAAGACCGTCAAGTGAGTGACAAAGGGGGTCCGCCGTGGATGAAGAAATTTTGCAGGACTTTCTCGTTGAGGCGCAGGATCTGCTTGAACAGCTAAATGAACAGCTGGTGGATCTGGAACAGGCGCCGGATGACAGCGATCTGCTGAACGCCATTTTCCGTGCCTTTCACACCATCAAGGGCGGTGCCGGATTCATCGGCATCAAGCCATTGGTGGAAGTGTGCCACCGGGCGGAGAATGTCTTCGACAAGATCCGCAATGGCGAGATGGCGTATACGCCGGAGGTGGCGGATGTCATTCTCAAGGTGTATGACACCATCCAGGCCATCATTGAACGACTGGCCGAAGGTGAGCGGGACATTGAGGAAGACGCGGTGGATCCCGACCTGCTGAAGGAGCTGGATGCGCTGTTCAGCGGTGATGCGGCAGACGAAGAGGGTACCGGACAGGATGCGTCTGCCGAGGCGGGAGGAGAAGCCACGCCTGCGGAAGTAAAACTGGATCTACCCCCGGACTGGGACCCGGACGAGGAGATTACGGACGAAGAGTTCGAAATGCTGCTGAAGATGCGTGAGGAGAAGCTCCAGCAGACGCAGCAACAGGAAAGTGGTGCGGGTGATGCCGAGGTCAAGCTGGAACTGCCGGAAGGGTGGGACCCGGATGAGGAGATTACCGACGAGGAATTCGAGGCTCTGCTGAAGATGCGGGAGGAAAAGCTGCAGCAGGCATCCGGATCGGGCAGTGATCAGCAAGCGGCAGCGTCATCTCAAGCGATCGAGTCTGCGCCTGCGCAGAAGCAGGAGGAAAAAACGGACACGGTGGCCAAACCGAAAGACAAGCCGGCTGAGAAGAAGCCGGCGGCAAAATCTGCCGACAGCGGCAAGAGTGAGTCCGGCAAGGGCGGTGCCGCTCACCAGCCCAAACAGGAAAGCACCGTTCGGGTGGATACCAAGCGCCTGGATGAGATCATGAACCTGGTGGGAGAGCTGGTGCTGGTGCGGAACCGTCTGTTGACGCTGCGCAATGGCGCTGAAGTGGACATTGAGGAGATCTCCAATGCGGTCTCCAATCTTGACCATGTGACCACGGATCTGCAGGCGTCCGTCATGAAGACGCGCATGCAGCCGGTCAAGAAGGTATTTGGCCGCTTCCCGCGTGTGGTGCGCGATCTGGCGCGCAAGCTGGGCAAGGAGATTGAGCTGGAGCTGCGCGGGGAAGATACGGACCTGGACAAGAATCTGGTAGAAGCACTGGCCGATCCGCTTGTTCACCTGGTGCGCAATTCCGTGGACCACGGCATCGAGCCACCGGAGGAGCGGGTCAAGGCCGGCAAGCCCCGGGTGGGCAAGATCATTCTCGCCGCCGAGCAGGAAGGGGATCACATTCTGCTGTCCATCACTGATGATGGCCGCGGCATGGACCCGGAAAAGCTCAAGCGCAAGGCGATTGAGAAGGGGCTGATCGATGAGATGACCGCCCAGCAGATGAGCGACAAGGAAGCCTTCGAGCTCATCATGGCGCCCGGTTTCTCCACTGCTGAGACCATCAGCGACATTTCCGGCCGGGGCGTGGGCATGGATGTGGTCAAGAGCATGATCACCCGCCTCAACGGAAGCATCGAGATCGACTCCGTGCTGGGCGAAGGGACGCAGATCAAGATCCGCGTGCCGTTGACCTTGGCCATTCTGCCCACGCTGATGGTGGCGTTCGGCGATGACAGCTATTCCATCCCCCTCACCAGTGTGCAGGAGATTTTTGACTACGATCCGGCCCATACCAACCGCATTGATGGACAGATGATGGTGCAGCTGCGTGAACGCAGCATTCCGCTCTATTTCCTAAAGGAGTGGCTGGCGCCGGATCTTGCACCTGCCGAGGACCGGGAGGAAAACGACAAGGTGGTGATCGTCAATGTGGGCGGTCAGCGTATCGGTCTGGTGGTTGAACAGGTTCGCGGGCAGGAGGAGGTGGTCATCAAGCCACTGGGCGTGATGCTGCAGAAACTGGCCGGCTATGCGGGCGCCACCATTACCGGTAACGGCAGCATCGCCCTGATCCTGGATCTGCCGGGCGTGCTCCAGCGTTATCAGAACATGCAGCAGAAGGGGGGACATCATGTTGCAACCCACTGATCAGAACAAACTGAAGGAAGAACCGTTTGTCAGTCCGGTAGAGGCGGATGAGGAAGAGTCCATCGGGCCCATGCAGCGTTGCGTGCTGTTCAATCTGGACCGGGAGACTTACGGTATCGATGTCTCCAGTATCCGCGAGGTGCTGCGTGTGGGCCGCATCCGCACCGTGCCCGGTGCGGATGAGAAGATTCTGGGCGTCATCAATGTGCGGGGTGTCATTGTCACGGTGGTGGACATGCGCCGCATGATTGATGTGCCGGTTTCCGAGATTACGGACCGCAGCCGCATCATCATTGTCGAGCTGGACGAGGAGCGTCCGGTGGGCCTGCTGGTGGACAATGTGATGGAGGTGCGGGACATTCCGGAAAAGCGCATCGAGCCGCTCGGTTCGAGTCAGGAAGACAACAGCCGCTACATTCAGGGCATCGCCCATTACATGGAGAAGGTGATCATCCTTGTGGATGTGTTCAACCTGATCAGTGACGCGGAATAATCGCCGAAGCTTATTGCTTTGAAGACGGGCGCAGGTGCGGCTGCATCTGCGCCCGCGTCTTTTCCAGCGCGTGACACAGGATGGCTGTGCCTGCGATCAGTCGAGGACCCGGCCGTTGAAGCAGGTCCGCAGGCATGGGGTAGATCCAGTGTCGGCGCACGGCGGTGACCTGTGGCCATTGCTGCCAGGCCTTCAGCCACAGGCGCTGTTTCTCCCTGTTACCCCCCAGCAGGATCACATCCGGATTGCGCCGCACCACCGTTTCGATATTGACCGTCGGTGCCGGGTGAGACAGGTCGGCAAACAGGTTGCGGCCACCGCAGAGACGGATGGCCTGGCTGATGAACTGATCCCTTCCCACAGTGATCAGCGGTGAATTCCAGATCTGGTAGAACACCTTCGGATGAGGTGGGTGATTGAAGGTCCGGCGCAGGGCGGCAAGCTGGGCCCGCAGAATGCGTGCTGCGGTGGTGGCGATTTTCTGCGTCCCAAGCACACCGCCCAGTGTCTCAATTTCTGCCGGAATGTCATCCAGCTTGCGCGGATGGCTGTGAAAAAGTGGCAGACCGAAACGCTGCAGCCGTTCGATCAGTGACTTGGGCGTGCCATCATCCCACACCACCACAAGATCCGGTTTGAGTGCCAGCAGGCGTTCCACGTCCACGGCGGTGTAGTTGCCCATCCTGGGCAGTCCCTTCAACTGTGGTGGGAAGTCGGTGTAATCCACAACACCAACGATATGATCACAACCGCCTGCGGCACAGACAAGTTCGGCCGCATGGGGGGCGAGCACCACGATGCGCTGTGGTGCCGCCCAAATGGATCCCAGCCACAGCCATAAAAAAAGCCCCGTGAGCGGGGCTTTGATCTGAGGTGTCAAAACTTGCCACGCAGACCGATGCGCCACTGAAACCCTCCGGTGTTGTAGCCATATTGCGGCGGATTCTGCTGGTCAACCGCCAGATAGTAATCCCGGTCAAGCAGGTTGATGGCCTTGGCGAACAGGGTGAAGTGTTGGTTCAGCGCATGGTTGATCACCATGTCCACGGTAGCGTAGCGGCCAAGATTGATCTGGCCGCTTCCAGCCTTGTCATAGGTGTCTCCCACATAATGGAGTGTCAGGGCGACATGGGTGCGGGGCAGTCCGAACCAGTCCAGTGTCGCATTGGCCATCTGTTTGGGCACGCGAATCAGCTGTTTGCCTTGGTCATCACGTGCTTCCTGTATGGTGCCATTGAGCTGGATGGAAAATGGCGAGAAGCGACGCTGATATGAAACCGTCCAACCATCGAAATGAGCGGTTCCGGTCAGGTTGTAGTAGCCGGTATAACCCGCAAGGTCATAACGGATGAGGTGGCGGGTGCGGCTGTCAAAACGTGTGATGTCCAGTCCGAACAGGGAGAGTGTCGCATCCCAGCCTTCCGTTGATTCCGGTTTGAGTTCCCCCGTCTGCTTGCTGGGGCTGATGTTGGCGATCTGATAGGCAGAGGGTGCGTTGTAGGCCGTGCCGTAATTGGCTGACAGATGCATGCCGGCCACAAGCGGTGTCTTGAAGCCGATTTTGCCCGTAGTCTTGTCCTTGAAGGCGTTGAAGTTGTCCTGCCGGATCGCTTCGACCAGCCGGACGGGACCGATGCGGTGCGCATGGGTCAGTCCATAGAAGTCATGCCAGTAACTGGCGTTGAAGCCGTAAGGCCCGGGATTGTTTCCTTTGACCTTCTGGGTGCCGCCGGAGAGGTTGATGCGGTTTTCCTTCCAGTATTTCCAGGCGATTTTTCCTTCAGCTGTGGTCAGAAGCCCGGTGTAGGTGCCGTAATAGTCCCTTTCCGTTTCATTTTCTGACAGTTGAAGCCGGGCGAGAACCGAGCCATTTGCATACTGGTAGCGCAGGTGTTTGAGCGACATGCGCATCTGGGTAGTGGAAAACGCATCGTCCGGGTCATAGGACGGATAGGTGGTGTCATATTCGAGGTCTGCGTCTGTTTTGCGGTAACCCGCCTCAAACCGGTGGTGTGTGGCGGGAGAGAAGTGCACATTGAATGACATGTCGGTTTGAGTGAAACCATCACGTTCATGCCCGCTGCCACTGGTGCCATAGGGTTTGATGGCCGTAAAGCCGTCCGTGCCGATGGTGCCGACAGCGGCGGAAAAACCGAGGCGGTCATCACCGACATGCACTTTGGCGTGCATGGATCGGGTGTTCTCGCTGCCGCCCATGATGGAGAAACGGTTTTTGTTCCCGCCTCGTGTGATGATGTTGATGACACCGGCAGAGGCATTGTTGCCCCAGATGCCCGATTGAGGCCCCATGGTTACTTCGATGCGCTCCACATCATCCAGCATCAGGTTTTCGAACAGGGGTGAGAGGCTGGTATTGCTCGGGTCGGCGATTTGGACGCCGTCAATCATGACCAGCAGGGCATTGCCTCCCTGACCACGCATGTAAAGATTGGTCGTGGTGCCCAGTCCACCATTACGGACAAAACTGATGGCGGGCAGGTGCTCAAGCGCATCGACAAGGGTGTTCCAGCCGTATGCGTCGATTTCCTGGCGAGTGATGACATAGGTGGTGTCCGTCACCTGCTCAAGTGGCTGATCAAGGTCGTTGGGCGTAACGACAATCGGTTCCAGGCTGGCAGCCTGGGCAGTGCCGGCAGTTGCCAGTGACAGCGTAAGGAAAAGCTTTTTCATCGAGTGCTCCTTTGCCTTCTGATAAGCAAAGGGCAACAGGGCGCAGGGCCACCTCCATGGCTTGGAAAAGGCAACCCGTCACACCACCATTGCCCGCCGCAATGTGGTTGTTCATGCGTTTCAGGCCGGTCTCCGGGCTTCGGAGCCATTCCACCTCGCCTTCCCGGCAATACGCCAGTGGCATGATGAGGTGTCTTCTCCGTTACCGTTGCGGGGGCAGCGCCGGACTTGCACCGGTCTTCCCGATTCTCCGCTCGCGCGGCACCTGAAACGAAAAGGGCGTATTGTAGAGTCGCCAGAAAGCTTGTCAAATCAGGGAGCAGGCCCTTGTTTGACGGGCAGTGATTTGTCCAGACTCCATTCCTGCATGGAGCCGTCATACACGCGTACATGATCAAAGCCCAGGTGCGTCAGGGTGGCGAACATGCGTGCCGCCCGGTGGCCGGTGTGGCAGTAGACGATAATGGGCTGATGGCGATCTTGGAGACCCAGCATGGCCAGTTGCTTCAGTAGCGTATCACGATCTTTTTCCATGAATTTGTGCTGAATGTCGATGGCGTTGATCCACTCGAAATGCAGCGCGGTGGGGATGTGGCCGCTGCGGGGATCACGCGGATCACCCACGTATTCTTCCTTGCTGCGCACATCCAGCAGCAGGGTGTTCGGATCCTTGATCGCCTTGAGCACATCCCGTTTGACGGCGGTCAGCGCATCGGTCAGGTCATGCTGGGGCAGAGGGTAGGATGTCTTGTGATAGGGTTCCGGATGCTGGGTCATCTTGCGCTGTTCCAGCACCCAGGCCACTGAGCCGCCATTGAGCAGCGCGACCTTGTCATGCCCCAACTTTTTCAGTTCCCAGTAGAGGCGAGCGGCATTCAGATCACCGGTGTCGTCGTAAAGGATCACCGTATCCTCTGGCGCAATGCCCAGCTGGGAGAGCACTTTCCGCATGTAATGCGAGCCGCCGCTGAGCTGCAGGCCATTCTGGGGATGGATCAACCACGCATAATTCACCTTGTGTGCATGGGGGATGTGGAAGCGGGCATACTGCATGCCGTCGGACAGGTCAGCGATATACAGATGATCGTCGTCCAGATGCTGCGCCAGCCAGTCGGTGGAAACGAAGACCGGCATTTTCGCCTGCGCCATTAGCGAGAAACCGAACAGTGCTGCGCTCAGCCATCGTTTCATCATGTCTGTTTCTCCTTCAGCAGATTTTTCAGACAGTTCAGATAGACCTGTTCATCCGGTACCTGGCCGCTGCGCTGTGCCTGCCACAGGGCTTCGGCCAGGCAGTCCATCATGGCATGTTCCGCCTCGTGGGCACTGCCATGTAGCAGTGTCAGTTGCCGGTGGATATGCGCGATGCCTGCCGGTCGGTCAGTGGTCACCTGTTCCCGCAGTGCCAGATGCAGACTCATGTGCAGAAAGGGGTTGGTTTCGCCCATCTCAGGCAGATATTCTCCACCAGTGAGTCCTGCCTCCAGCAGGGCATGGTATTCCGGGTGCTCCTGTATAATCCCGATGATTTGAAGCTCGAGGGGGGAGCACCGTTCGGGCTGATTTCGTTTGTGCCAGGCATCTACCCATCCCCGGCGTAGTTGATCACGGTCACTGGAGTACATGTATGAGCATCCTCAAGCCGGAAAGCATCAGATCGGCGCTATTGAAGTCCAGCATGATAAACCTGCTGGCACGGGGGATCAATTACCTGAGGTATGTAGTCATTGCCGTCTATCTGGGCTTTACCTTTGAGACGGATGCCTTCTTCCTCGCGCTTTCGATTATGGGGATTTTCCTTGTGGCTGCTGCGGCGTTGGAAACCCTTGGCGTGCCGCGACTGACGCGCCTGAGAGTGGAAGGGGATGAGAAAGCATTTGCTGATTTGGCCAACGCTCTGTGGACATTTGTGGTGCTTCTTGCGGTGGGAGGCAGCACTTTTATTGCGCTGTTCAGTGACTGGATGGCGGCCATCGCGTTCGGATATACCCAGGATGAGCGACAGGTGGTGGGCCATTTTCTGCTCTGGCTGCTTCCCTATTTCGCATTGATGCTGGTGCACCAGTTTCTTGGAAGTGTCTTGCGCAGTCGGCGCATGTTCACCGTTTTCTTTATTGCCGAGTTGATTGTTGCGGTGGTTACCTTGGTGATACTCTGGTCAGGATTGGCATGGTTGAAAAGAGGGGATGTAATACTTCCCTTATCTTTTGTGGCAGGCTATCTCTTTTCCGTACTTTTTCTGTTTTGGCAAGTTCGCAGGCTGTTTTCTTTGATGCCAACCTGGAATGGCAAGGTGGTGGAGCAGCTGCGCGAGTTTGTACCACTATCCTTGGTAGCTGGTACCTATTCTCTCATGCCCGTAGTGGATCGAGCATTCGGATCTGAACTGGAACATAAGTCAATTACGGCACTTACCTATGGGCTGCTTCTGGCCCTGGCGGCAAATAATGTCTTGCGACCGCAAAACTTTTACATTACGTACCTTTCTGAAGGGCGGACGGATACAGCTATACTAGGCCCGCTGTTGCTCAAAGTGTTTGGGGTAGGTATGTTGCTGGCTTTAGCTATTGTGGTTCTGGCTCCATGGGTGGTCAATCTATTCTTTTCCTATGGGGCATTCAGTGATTTGGATGGTTCCATGCTGACAGAAGCCACGCAACTGTATGCGCTCAGTCTGCCTTTCATTCTCATCTGGCCGGCCATGTATCAGACCATGCAGATCCGGCAGGCCTATGTGGTGGCCATTCTGCTTGGTTTCGGTGGTGTGATCGTTAATGGCGCCCTCAACTATGTGTTGATCAGAAAGGCGGGACTTGAAATTGCGGGCATCACGCTTGGCACCCTGGGTGCTTATGTCTTCCTGGTTGTGACTGGTTGGTGGGTGTTGAAGTATTTGGAACGCTCCGGCCATTCGCACAGGCCGTAGATACAGCATGCACCGCACTTGGGTTTCCGGGCGGTGCAGGTGTAGCGCCCGTGCAGAATCAGCAGGTGGTGGGCGTCTTTCAGGTGGCGCTTGGGTGTGATCTTCATCAATTTGTCTTCCACTTCGCGCACGGTCTTGCCCGGTGCCAGACGGGTGCGGTTAGCCACCCGAAAGATGTGGGTGTCCACCGCAATGACCGGCTCACCAAAGGCAGTATTGAGAATCACATTGGCCGTCTTGCGCCCGACACCGGGCAGCGCTTCCAGCTCTTTGCGGGTGCGAGGAATCTCGCCGTTGTATCGCTCCACCAGAATGCGGCAGGTTTCGATGATGTTCTTGGCCTTGCTGTTGTAGAGACCGATGGTCTTGATATATTCCTTCAGGCCTTCTTCACCCAGCTTCAGTATCTTTTCCGGTGTATTGGCCACTTTAAACAGTTTTTCCGTCGCCTTGTTGACGCCTTTGTCCGTGGCCTGAGCGGAGAGAATGACGGCGATCAGCAGCTCAAAGGGACTGCTGTAGTTGAGCTCCGTGGTCGGGTTGTGGATGCATTCGGCCAAGCGGTCGAAGATCTGCTCACGCTTTTGCTGGTTCATGGGCGCTCTCGACGGGAATGCGTTGCAGTCTGGACTGACGGCGCAGTTCCAGCCAGTTCTTGCCAGCTACCAGCAGACCGAGGCCGATGAAAGCGCCTGGTGGCAGAGCAGCCAATAGAATGCCGCCATCAAACAGGTGCAGCGTCCAGTCCCTGGCCTGCTGTCCGAACATGAGGAATGCTTGATCGAACAGGGTGCCCTGTGCCAGCAGCTCACGCAGGCCTCCCAGCACTACCAGTACCATCAGAAAGCCCAACCCCATGGCGAGACCATCCAGCGCCGAGGCCCAGATGGGGTTTTTGGAAGCAAAGGCTTCGGCACGCCCCAGAATGACGCAGTTGGTGACGATCAGCGGCACGAAAATGCCCAGCAGTTTGTGCAGTTCGTGCACATAGGCAGCCATGAGCATGTCAATGATGGTCACTGCCGTGGCGATAATGCCGATGAAGATGGGAATGCGCACTTCCCGCGGCACATAATCGCGGATGAGAGAGACCAGTACATTGGACACCACCAGGACGATCAGTGTGGCTACGCCCAGTCCAAGCCCATTGACGGCGTTGTTGGTGACTGCCAGCATGGGGCAGAGGCCGAGCAGGGCGACCAGCGCCTGGTTGTTGTTCCACAGGCCGTCATAGAGGATTTCTCGGGCCTGTTGCAGGGGGGAGCTGTTCAGTTCCATAGCTTCTCACGATTCCGGTTGAAGAAGATCAGTGCCTTTTTCACCGCCTTGACCACCGCTCGCGGGGTAATGGTGGCGCCGGTGAACTGGTCGAACATGCCGCCATCTTTTTTGACGGCCCATTGGCTTTCATTGGTTGGGGTCAGCTGCCTGCCGACGAAGCTGTCAACCCAGTCGGTCTTGGACTTTTCTATTTTATCGCCCAGACCGGGGGTTTCGCGGTGTTCCAGCACACGCACGCCCAGCAGATGACCGTCTGCACGGATACCAATCAGCAGGCGGATGGGGCCGCTGTAGCCCTCCGGTGCGACCGCCTCGAACAGCACGGCCACCGGTTTGCCCTGTTTGCGAGCACGGTAAAGGGTGACCGGTTTGCCCGTGCCCAGCAGGTTGGGAGCGGTGATGGTGGAGGTGTCGTGCAGCAGGTCGTTGTCATAGCTGTCAGGCGGGAGCAGTTCGGTCAGGCTGGCCAGCAGTTCTGCCTGATGCGCTGCCTCGATTTTCGGCTCAACCCACTGGCGCACGCCTACCAGAATGGCCACGGCAATCCCGATAAACAGCGCCATTCTGCCGCTGGCCCGAATGAGATGCTGCAGCAATTCCCGGTTCATGTTCTGTGCCCCTTCACCCGCGGCTGGGTGTACTGGTCGATCAGCGGTACGAAGATATTCATCAGCAGCACGGCAAAGGCAATACCATCGGGATAACCGCCCCAAGTGCGGATGACATAGACCAGCACGCCGATGCCGGCGGCATAGATGAAACGCCCCAGCGGTGTAGTGGAAGCGGTGACCGGGTCGGTGATGATAAAGAAGGCCGCCAGCATGGTACCGCCGGAAAGCAGGTGAAACAGCGCAGGCGCGTAGTGATCGGGATCCATGGCATGGAAAACGGCCGCCATCAGCCCCAGCGCGCCCAGGAAGCCAACCGGATATTGCCAGCGGATGGTGCGCGTCCACAGCAGATAGAGCCCGCCCAGCATGAAGGCCAGATTCCATTGGATCCAGCCGTGACCGGCAATGCCGTCCCAGATGACTCTGGCATTGTGCAGTGTGTCGGTGACGCTGATGCCCTGGGTGAGACCGGTCTTGACATGATCCAGCGGCGTGGCGCCGGTGACCTGATCCATAATGCTGTCGGGCAGCTTGCCGGTGAAGATTTTGAGCAGGGACTCGGTCAGAGACAGCGTGTGTCCGCTCACTTCGGACGGCAGCGTCCACTGGGTCATGTAGGCCGGGAAGGAGACCAGCAGGAAGGCGTAACCCAGCATGGCCGGGTTGAAGGGGTTGAAGCCCAGACCGCCATACAGGTGCTTGCCGAAAATGAGCGCGAAGCTTACCCCGATGACGATCAGCCACCATGGGCTTTCCGGCGGAATGCAGAAGGTGAGCCCGGTGACAGTAATTACGGCGCTGCCATCCAGCAGAAACGGCTTCACTGGCCGGCCCCGCAGATGCAGCATGGCGTATTCCACAACCAGTCCGGTAAGCATGGCCAGCGTCCATTGCACGGCAATGCCCCAGCCGAAATAGTAGATGTGCACCAAAAGCGGCAGCAGGGAAGCGATCTGCACGCGCAGCATGACCTTGGCCACGGAAGTGTCAGCGTGCAGGAAGGGAGCACCGTGCATGGGCCAGCGGTTCATGTGTCGGACTCCTGTTCGGTCGAGTTGGCTTTCCTGGCACGCAGTGCGGCGGCCCGTTTGCGCGCCGCTTCCATGGCCGCTTTACGACGGTCTTCGATAGACGGGGTCTCCCCTGATTTTGCCGAGTCGGTTTCTGGCGTGCTGGCAGCAGATTCAGTCTGAGGTGCTTCTGACCGGGTTTGTTGCGTATTTTGGGCTTTCAGCAGGATCGCACGGCGTTTTGCAGCTTCCATCGTGGCCTTGCGCCGGTCTTCGGGTGTAGCGGCGGCTGTTTGGGGTACAGAATCATCGGTGATGTTTTCGGTGGTCTTTTTCGCTTTGAGTTGCTGGGCGCGTTTTCTGGCCGCTTCCATGGCGGCTTTGCGACGGTCTTCGGCAGACGGGGTCTCCCCTGATTTTGCCGGATCGGTTTTGGGCTCGGTTCTGTTGGTTTCTTTTTGAGTGGCTTTTTGTGCCTTGAGTTGCGCAGCACGTCGTTTTGCGGCTTCCATGGCCGCCTTTTTCTTGTCCTGCGCAGTCTCCGGTGCGGCTGGCGCAGTCTGTCCCGCCTTGGCCTGAGCCCGCTTGCGGGCAGCTTCCATGGCGGCCTTGCGTTTATCCTCAGTAGAAGGCGTGTCGGCGGCGGCCTGTTGTGCGCGTTTGCGTGCCGCCTCAATGGCTCGCTGACGGGCGCTGGGAACGGCACTTTTTTCCTGTTCGGCTGCGGTTGTCTGCTTCTTTACCGCTTCTTTCTTGGCTTTCAGGCGCGCTTCCTTTTCGGCCTTTTCCCGTTCCAGGCGAGCCAGATGCGCTTCATGCCGACGGCGGGCGTGTTCCTGAAAGGCCTGTTGCTCGCGCAGTTTGCGGATTTCGCCTTTGGCGTGCCGGTAGTACTGCACCAGTGGAATGTGACTGGGGCAGACAAAGCTGCAGCAGCCACATTCGATACAGTCGAACAGGTGTAGTTTTTCCACCTTGTCCCACTCATGGGCGTGGGCGTGCCAGTACATCTGCTGCGGCAGCAGGTTGACCGGGCAGGCATCCATGCATTCGCCGCAGCGGATGCAGGGCATGGCCGGTTCCACCGGTTCGGGCGGGTTGGCCAGAATGCAGTTGGTGGTCTTGATGACGGGGACCTTGTGGTCCATGACCTCGTGTCCCATCATCGGCCCGCCCATGATGAGTGGATAGTTCAGTTCGTTCTTGGGCTTGGCCAGTTTCACCAGTGCCTTGAAGGGGGTGCCGATGAGGGTGTCCACATTCATGGGCTCGGCCAGCCCTTCGCCGGAGACGGTGACCAGCCGGCTGATGAGCGGCTCATGATGTTCAGCAGCGCGGTGAATGGCCGCCAGGGTGGCCACGTTGAACATGACCATGCCCACATCCACGGCATGGGCCTTGGCGGGGATTTCCACGCCGGTGAGCTGCTCGGTGAGCTGTTTCTGTCCCCCCATGGGATAGACGGTGGGAACGGCCTGAATCTCAACGCCGGTGCCTGAGGCAGCTTTTCGCATGGCCTCCAGCGCCTGCGGCTTGTTGTCCTCAATGCCGACGATAATGCGTTCTGCCCCGAGGCATTTGGCAGTGGTGACGGCACCTGCGATGATCTCCTGCGGGCGGGTCTGCATCAGAAGATCATCGCAGGTGATGTAGGGTTCGCATTCGGCCCCGTTGACCAGCAGGGTGTGAATTTTGCCATGTTCGTCCGGCAACTTGCGCCAGCTGGGAAAACCGGCCCCCCCCATGCCGACAATGCCTGCCTGCCAGATCATCTCCTTGAGGCTGGCGGGGCAGTCGGGCGTTCGGATAGCAATGGGCATCTCACCGGCTTCGTCCTGGCCGTCCGGCTCAATGACAATGCACCAATCCGGCAGACCGGAGGGGTGGGGCAGGGGGCGTTTTTCGATGGCCTTGATGGTGCCGGAGGTGGGGGCATGCAGTGGCACGGACAGGCCGGGTGCCGATTTGGCGATCTGCTCATATTTGCGCACACGCTGGCCCGGCTCGACTGTGGGAATGGCTGGTGCGCCCACATGTTGCTGTAGGGGTAGGATCAGCTCGTCAGGCAGTGGCGCTTTCTGCAAGGGATGGCGGGCAGACAGTCCCTTGCGGTAATCAGGATACACGCCGCCCGGAAAGCGCTTGAGCCAGCGCTTGGCCATGGGATAGACATGGGAAAAAGCCTTGATGAGCGCTTTCATGGGTGCGGGTGATCCAGTCTGGGAATGGCAGTGGGCAGGATTTTTTCCGGATCGGGCCAGATCCACCCTCTTGGTGTTTCAGGCTCGGGGCGCATCTCGATACAGTCGGTGGGGCAGACGGGTACGCATAGCTCACAACCAGTGCACTCCTTGGTGATCACCGTATGCACCGCCTTGGTGGTGCCGACAATGGCATCCACCGGACAGGCCTTGATGCAGTGCATGCAGCCGATGCAGTCTTCTTCGTGGATGAAGGCGACCATGCGCGGCTTTTCTTCTTCCGCACCATCTTCCATGGGCTGTGGATCGACACCGAGGATTTCGGCGATCTTGAGCATGACCGCTTCACCGCCCGGGGTGCATTTGTTGATGGCCTCACCATTGGCAACGGCTTCCGCATAGGGTTTGCAGCCTGGGTAGCCGCACTGGCCGCACTGAATCTGCGGCAGGATCTTGTCGATTTCTTCCACAATGGGCGGCTCTTCCACACGGAAACGCACGGCCGCATAACCAAGAAGCAGGCCAAAGGCGATGGCCAGCAGCGTAAAAATGATGATTGCGCTCATTTGACCAGCCCGCTGAAGCCCATGAAGGCAAGGGACATGAGTCCGGCCGTAATCAGTGCGATCGGTGCGCCCTGAAAGGGCCGGGGGACATCCGCCACGGCGATGCGTTCACGCATGGCGGCAAAGGCCACCAGCACCAGCGTGAAGCCCAGCGAGGCGCCCAGTCCGTAGAATGCCGACTCAAGAAAGTCGTTCTGTTCACCCACGTTGAGCAGGGCCACGCCCAGCACGGCACAGTTGGTGGTGATCAGGGGCAGGTAGATACCCAGCACCTGATAGAGGGCAGGGCTGGTCTTGTGGATGACCATTTCGGTAAAGCCCACCACGGCGGCGATGGCGATGATGAAGGCGATGGTGCGCAGGTATTCAAGGCCGAAGGGCACCAGCAGATACTGATAGATAAGGTAGCTCAGCACCGCACTCAGGGTCAGCACGAAGGTGGTGGCCAGCCCCATGCCGAGGGCGGCATCGGTCTTCTTGGACACGCCCATGAAGGGGCACAGGCCCAGGAATTTCACCAGGACGAAGTTGTTGACCAGAATGGTGCTGATCAGGATCAGGATGTATTCGCTCATGACGCTACCTCGGCTGACGCTGCATTATAGCTTCCGCCATAAGAGGACGGAATAAGGGGTTTTTATGGGGTTCCCCTTGCGTGATGGGGATTTGACGCTATGATTTTGTCGATTCAGAGGAGGATGGTTGATCAATGTGTGGGATCGTTGGTGGGATTGCCAGCCATGATGTGGTGCCAGTACTGTTGGAAGGTCTGCGGCGCCTTGAATATAGGGGCTATGACTCCGCCGGGATGGCGATCATTGATGAGGCTGGCCAGCTGAACCGGGTGCGGGCACTGGGCAAGATCAAGGAGCTGGCAGAGAAGATCTCCCGTCTGCGCAGGTTTTCCGGACATGCAGGCATCGCCCACACGCGCTGGGCAACCCATGGCGCGCCGGAAGAGCGCAATGCCCATCCTCATGTCAGTGGCGATCATGTCGCAGTCGTCCATAATGGCATTATTGAAAATTACCAGTCTCTCAAGGCGGAGCTGGAAAGCACAGGTTACCGTTTCACTTCCGATACGGATTCCGAAGTCATCGCCCATGCCATTGATGCGGGATTGAAAAGACATCCTGGCGATTTGCTCAAGGCCGTTCAGGAGGTTGTGGAGCAGCTGGAAGGGGCTTATGCCATTGGTGCGGTGGCGACGGAGCAACCGGATGTGCTGGTGGCCGCGCGGCAGGGTAGCCCGCTGGTTATTGGGCTGGCTGATGAGGGAACCTATCTGGCCTCTGATGTGTCCGCATTGCTGCCCGTTACCCAGAAATTCCTGTTTCTTGAAGATGGGGATGTGGCCCTGTTGCAGCGAGCAGGCGTTACCGTTTACGACCGAAACGGCCAGGTGGTGGAAAGACCTGTAAAAATCTCATCCCTGTCAGCGGCATCGGTCGAGCTGGGAC
>NZ_WFYD01000109.1 GCF_015490265.1 Sulfurivirga sp.
TCCCCAACTTCTCCCTCGACATCGTGCAGGTGCGTGTGGTGTGGCCGGGCGCCAGCGCCGAGGATGTGGAGCGTTCCATCACCACGCCCATCGAGCGGGCGCTGCGCACGGAGGACGGACTGGATCAGATGAGCTCGGTCTCCTCCGAGGGATTGTCGCTGGTGACGCTGCGCTACAGGGAAGGCACGCCCATCATCGAAGCGCTGGACCGGGTGCGCCAGAAGGTCACAGGCCTGCGCAACCTGCCGCAGGATGCACAGAAACCGGTCATCACTCACCTGCAACGCTACGAGCGTATCGCCAGAATTACGCTGGTGAGCGAGCGGGGCGACCTGATGGCGCTGCGTGCCTGGGCGCGGCGCTTTGAGAAGGAGCTGCTGGCCGCCGGGGTGGATCGGGTGGACTTCTGGGGGCTGCCCGATGTGCGTCTGAATGTGGAAGTGCCCGCTGAACAGTTGCGCCGCAGCGGGCAGGATCTCGCCCAGTGGGCCGGGCTGATTGCCCAGCAGAACCGCCGTGCGCCATTGGGCACGGTGGGGGATGGGGAAAGCCCGCGTGACCTGCGCATTCTTGATCGGCGCGAGACGCCTCTTGCGCTGGCGCAGCTGCCGGTGCCGACCGCCGGGGTGTCCAATCTGCTGCTGGGTGATGTGGCCACCACCCGCTGGGCAGCGCCGCCCCATGCGGTGACGGAATTTCTCGGCCCGGCCCGGGCCATCACGCTGGAAGTGAAGCGTGCCGAAAGCGGCAACACCCTCAAGGCGGCCCGGATCGTCTATGACTGGCTGGCGCAGGCGCGCGCCGAGCTGCCCGAAGGCATGCGACTGGTGGTGCATGATGAGACCTGGTCGCTGGTCAAGCAGCGCATCATGCTGCTGGTCAACAACGGGCTGGGCGGACTGCTGCTGGTGCTGGTGATCCTCTATCTGTTCATGAACGGGCGGGTGGCCTTCTGGGTGGCGGTGGGTATTCCCACCAGCTTTGCCGCCACCCTGGCCATTCTGTGGTGGACGGGCGGCAGCATCAACATGGTGAGCCTGTTTGCCCTCATCATGGCGCTGGGGGTGATCGTGGACGATGCCATCGTAGTGGGCGAGGATGCGCTGGCCCACTATGAGGCGGGCGAGGGACCACTGGAGGCGGCGGAAGGTGGGGCGCACCGCATGCTGGCGCCTGTGACCGCCGCCAGCCTGACCACAGTGGCCGCCTTCCTGCCGCTGATGATGATCGGCGGCGAGATGGGCAACATTCTGTCGGCCATCCCACTGGTGATGATCGCCGTGGTGCTGGCATCCCTGCTGGAGAGCTTTCTGGTGCTGCCGGGACACCTGCGCCATGCGCTGGCGCGTGTCGAGCGGGGGCGTGAATCCCCACTGCGCAGGCGGCTGGAGGCGGCCATCGACCACTTCCGTTTCGTGTGGTTCCGGATCGTGGTGCGCTGGGCGCTGGCACATCGGGCGGTGGTGCTGGCCAGCACTTTCGGGCTGATGATTCTTGCCGTGGGGCTGCTGGCGGGCGGCAGGGTGCCGTTCACCTTCTTTCCTTCGCCGGAGTCCAACAAACTGTACGCCTACATCCAGTTCGTGCCGGGCACGCCGCCGGATGAGGTGGCCCGCTTTGCCCGACGGGTGGAGCAGGCCGCGCGGGACACGGCCGAGCGACTGGAGCCGGGCATGCTCAAGGTGGCGCTGGTGCGGCTCAACCGCACCCGGGCGGCCACCGGCCCCAACTACGCCACCGTGGCGCTGGAGTTTGTCGACTCCGACCAGCGTCAGACCCGCAACGCGACCTTCATCACCGAATGGCGCAAGGCCATTGGCGCCGAACCGCCCGGACTGGACACGCTGATGATCTCCGAACCGAAGATGGGGCCATCGGGCGGAGATTTCGAAGTGCAGATGTACGGGGCGCCGCTGGAGAAACTCAAGGCGGCTTCACTGGCGCTGCAGCAGGTATTGGCCCAGCGGCCCGGCGTGCATGCCATCGAGGATGACCTGCCCTACGGAAAGGTGCAATGGGTGCTGCACCTGACCCCGGCGGCTCGTGCGCTGGGACTGACGGCGGATGCTGTGGCGCAGCAAATCTCGGCGGCCTTCTCCAGCCGCATCGTGCAGATCTTCACCCGTGGCGAGGATGAAGTGGAGCTGCGGGTGCAGTTGCCGGAGGCCGAGCGACAGCGGCTTTCCAGCTGGCTGAGTCTGGACATCCGCACGCCACAGGGCTGGGCGCCCCTGCAACAGCTGGTCACGGTGGAAACCCGGCAGGGCTTCGAGGTACTGCGGCATCTGGACGGGCGGCTGGGCGTGACCGTGCGTGCCGAGGTGGATCACACCCGCGCCAATGCCAACCGCATTCTGGCGGACATGCGTGAGACGGTCTTTCCTCAGCTCGCGCGCGAGTATGGCGTGAAGTTCAGCACCGAAGGCCGGGCGAAGCAGCAGGCGGAGACGCTTGCCGACATGAAGATCGGCCTGTGGGTGGGGCTGGCGATGATTTACATCATTCTGGCCTGGGTGCTGGGCAGCTACGGCTGGCCGCTGCTGGTGATGATGGCCATTCCCTTCGGGCTGATCGGCGCCATCTTCGGCCACTGGGTCATGGGCATCGACCTGACCATCCTCTCGCTGTTCGGCTTTTTCGGCCTGGCGGGCATCGTGGTCAACGATTCCATCATCCTGGTCACCTTCTACAAGCAGCTGCGCGAGCAGGGCATGGCGGTGCAGCAGGCGCTGGAGGAGGCTTCGGTGCGGCGGGTGCGCGCCGTGCTGCTCACATCGTTGACCACCATCGCCGGGCTGCTGCCGCTGCTGTTCGAGAAATCCCTGCAGGCACAGTTTCTCATCCCCATGGCCACCTCCATCGCCTTCGGACTGATGGCCTCCACCCTGCTGATCCTGCTGGTGGTGCCCGTGCTGCTCAGTCTCTATGAGCAGGTGGCGCAGCATCTGAGCCGCACGGTCTGATTATCCTGTCGACCGCCGCCTTCCTTGCACAATATGTTGATTTGCGGGAAAATAACCCGCTAATGTCACGATAAAGCCGCTTGATCATTCCCGGCCCGAGTCGTCGGCGGAGCGGCGTCGAACCGAATTTTTTGAAAAAGAGGAAGCACGTTATGCCAACTCGCAGAGAACTGGCCAACGCGATCCGTGCCCTGAGCATGGACGCAGTCGAGAAAGCCAAGTCCGGTCACCCGGGTGCGCCCATGGGGATGGCGGACATCGCCGAGGTGCTGTGGAACAGCCACATGAAGCACAACCCCAACAACCCCAAGTGGGCCGACCGTGACCGCTTCGTGCTGTCCAATGGTCATGGTTCCATGCTCATCTATTCCATTCTGCACCTGACCGGCTACGACGTCTCCATGGAGGACCTCAAGCAGTTCCGTCAGCTGCACTCCAAGACACCCGGTCACCCCGAATACGGCTACACGCCGGGCGTTGAAACCACCACCGGCCCGCTGGGTCAGGGCATCACCAACGCCGTGGGCTTCGCCATTGCGGAGCGTACGCTGGCGGCCACCTTCAACCGTCCCGGTCATGACATCGTCGATCACTACACCTATGTGTTCATGGGTGACGGCTGCCTGATGGAAGGCATCTCCCACGAGGCCTGCTCTCTGGCCGGCACGCTGGGGCTGGGCAAGCTGATCGCCTTCTGGGATGACAACAACATCTCCATCGACGGTCATGTGGACGACTGGTTCTCCGAGGATGTGCCCAAGCGCTTCGAGGCCTACGGCTGGCATGTGATCCGCGATGTGGACGGCCATGATGCCGAAGCCATCGACCGCGCCATCCGCGAGGCCAAAGCGGTCAATGACAAGCCGACCCTGATTCAGACCAAGACCACCATCGGCTTTGGCGCGCCCAACCTCTGCGGCACCCACGACTGCCATGGCGCGCCGCTGGGTGAGGAAGAGATCAAGCTGACCCGCGAAAACCTCAACTGGCCCTATGCGCCGTTCGAGATTCCGGAGGAAATCTACGCCGGCTGGGATGCCCGCGAGAAGGGTCAGAAGCTGGAGGACGAATGGCAGGCGAAGTTCGAGGCTTACCGCAAGGAGTATCCGGAGCTGGCCGCCGAGTTCGAGCGCCGCATGAACATGGAGCTGCCGGCCCAGTTCGATCAGGTGATGATGGACTACGCCCGCGAGCTGCAGAAGGAAGGGCCTTCCGTGGCCTCCCGCAAGGCTTCCCAGATGGCTATCGAGAAGATGGGCCCCGTGGTGCCGGAACTGCTGGGCGGCTCCGCTGACCTGACTCCGTCCAACCTGACTTCCTGGTCCGGCTCCAAGAAGATCACCCGCACCGTGCACGACGGCAACTATATCTCCTACGGCGTGCGCGAGTTCGGCATGGCCCACATCATGAACGGCATCGTGCTGCATGGCGGCTTCCGTCCCTACGGCGGCACCTTCCTGATGTTCATGGAGTACATGCGCAACGCCGTGCGCATGGCCGCGCTGATGAAGGTGCCCACCATCTTCGTCTACACCCACGACTCCATCGGTCTGGGCGAGGACGGCCCCACCCACCAGCCGGTGGAGCAGATCGCCACCCTGCGGGTCATCCCCAACATGGAAGAGTGGCGTCCGTGCGATGCGGTCGAGTCCGTCATCGCGTGGAAGGAGGCCATGGATCGCAAGGACGGCCCCACCTGCCTGATCTTCTCCCGTCAGGGTCTGCCGCACCAGCAGCGTGACGAGGCCCAGCTGGAGAACATCTCCAAGGGCGGTTACGTGCTGGTGGACACCGACGGCAAGCCGGATCTGATCATCATCGCCACCGGCTCCGAAGTGGGTCTGGCGGTGGATGCGGCCAAGGTGCTGGCTGACAAGGGCGTGAAGGCACGCGTGGTGTCCATGCCCTCCACCAGGCGTTTCGACGCACAGCCGCAGGCCTATCGCGACACCGTGCTGCCGGCGGATGTGCCGAAGATGGCCGTGGAGGCCGGTGTGTCCGACAGCTGGTACAAGTATGTGGGCCTGGACGGCGAGATCGTCGGCATGGACCGCTTCGGCGAATCCGCACCGGCGGGCGAGCTGTTCAAGGAGTTCGGCTTCACCGTGGACAACGTGGTGGCCCACGCCGAGAAACTGCTGGCCAGGCAGAAGTAATCCGGCTGGCGGCCTGAGGGCCGCCGCAACCCTCTTCAATTCAAAGTCCAAAGGAGACAGTGATGACTGTACGTGTTGGTATCAACGGTTTCGGCCGCATCGGCCGCATGGCGTTCCGCGCAATCGCTCAGGAAGCCGAGTTCGACAATCTGGAAGTGGTCGCCATCAACGACTTGCTGGACCCCGAGTATCTGGCCTACATGCTCAAGTATGACTCCGTTCACGGTCGCTTCGACGGCACCGTGGAGGTGGATGGCGGCAATCTGGTGGTCAACGGCAAGACCATCCGCATCACCGCCGAGACGGATCCGGCCAACCTGAAGTGGGATGAAGTGGGCGTTGATCTGGTGCTGGAGTGCACCGGCTTCTTCCTGACCGAAGAGACCTGCCAGAAGCACATCGACGCCGGCGCCAGGAAGGTGGTTCAGTCCGCGCCCTCCAAGGACCACACACCCATGTTCGTCTATGGCGTCAACCATGAGGCCTATGCCGGCCAGAGCATCGTTTCCGCAGCGTCCTGCACCACCAACGGTCTGGCGCCGGTTGTGAAGGTGCTGAACGACAACTTCGGCATCAAGCGTGGCCTGATGTCCACCGTTCACGCCGCCACTGCCACCCAGAAGACTGTTGACGGCCCGTCCAAGAAAGACTGGCGTGGTGGCCGCGGCATTCTGGAGAACATCATTCCTTCCTCCACCGGTGCCGCCAAGGCGGTGGGCAAGGTGCTGCCGGCGCTGAACGGCAAGCTGACCGGCATGGCCTTCCGCGTGCCCACTTCCGATGTGTCCGTGGTGGACCTGACCGTGGAGCTGGAGAAAGGCACCTCCTACGACGACATCTGTGCCGCCATGAAGGCCGCTTCCGAAGGCGAGCTGAAGGGTGTGCTGGGCTACACCGACGAGCCGCTGGTCTCCACCGACTTCCGCGGCGACTCCCGTCCGTCCATCTTCGACGCCAAGGCGGGCATCCAGCTGGATCCCACCTTCGTCAAGGTGGTGGCCTGGTATGACAACGAGTACGGCTACACCTGCAACATGCTGCGTGTCGCCAAGCACGTTGCCGCCAACTGATCGCGGCTGATCGCGGGGCGCATGCGCGCCCCATTGCCGACTGGGCGCCAGCCGGGCGCCCAATCGGGAATGCATCGAATCCAACGAAACCAAAGGAGCCGCACTATGGCAATCATCAAGATGGCTGATCTGGCCAAGGAAGGCAAGCTGTCCGGCAAGCGCGTGCTGATCCGTGAGGATCTCAACGTGCCTGTCAAGGATGGCAAGGTGACCTCCGACAAGCGCATCGTCGCTTCTCTGCCCACTATCAAAATGGCGCTGGACGCTGGTGCGAAGGTGATGCTGATGTCTCACCTGGGGCGTCCCACCGAGGGCGAGTATGACGAGCAGTTCTCCCTCGCGCCGGTGGCTGCCGACCTGTCCGAGAAGCTGGGTCAGGAAGTCCGTCTGGTCAAGGACTATCTGGACGGCGTGGATGTGGCCGAAGGCGAAGTGGTGCTGCTGGAAAACGTGCGCTTCAACAAGGGTGAGAAGAAGAACGACGACGCGCTGGCCAAGAAGTATGCCGCCCTGTGTGACGTCTTCGTGATGGACGCCTTCGGCACCGCGCACCGCGCGCAGGCTTCCACCTATGGCGTGGGCGTCTATGCGCCCATCGCCGCCGCCGGCCCGCTGCTGGCCGCAGAGCTGGAAGCGCTGGGCAAGGCGCTGGAAAACCCGGATCGTCCCATGGTGGCCATCGTCGGCGGTTCCAAGGTGTCCACCAAACTGACCGTGCTGGAGTCTCTGGCCGAGAAGGTGGATCAGCTGGTGGTCGGTGGCGGCATTGCCAACACATTCATCGCCGCAGCCGGCTACAACGTGGGCAAGTCTCTGTATGAGCCGGACCTGATCCCCACCGCCAAGCGTCTGATGGAGACCATGGCGGCCCGTGGCGCCGGTGTGCCCATCGCCAAGGATGTGGTTGTGGGCAAGGAGTTCTCCGAGACCGCCGAAGCCACCCTGAAGAAGGTGGACGAGGTGGCCGACGATGACATGATCTTCGACATCGGGCCCGAGTCCGCCGCCGAGCTGGCCGACATCATCAAGAAGGCCGGCACCGTGGTGTGGAACGGCCCGGTGGGTGTGTTCGAATTCGATCAGTTCGGCAAGGGCACCGAGACCATCGCCAAGGCGATCGCCGAGTCCAGCGCCTTCTCCATCGCCGGTGGCGGCGACACCCTGGCGGCCATCGACAAGTATGGCGTGGAGTCCGGCGTGTCCTACATCTCCACCGGTGGCGGCGCCTTCCTGGAGTTTCTGGAAGGCAAGAAACTGCCCGCCGTGGAAATGCTGGAGAAGAAGGCGGCCGAGCTGGGCGCCTGAGTGCCTGCAGCATGCAGCCCGCGCCTCCGGCGCGGGTTTCATTTTCACGTCACATGCATCTGTCAGAATGCTGCCGCAGCCTGACCCTGCGAGAGTATTCTGCAACGATAGCCAAACATAAAGGAAAGCGTCATTCATGAGCGATACACGTCCCGTATTGCGTAGAACCAAGATCGTGGCCACTCTCGGACCCGCCACCGACAAGCCTGGTGAGCTGGAGCGGCTTATCCGTGCCGGTGTGGATGTGGTGCGCATCAACATGTCTCACGGCGATGCGCAGGATCACATCGACCGGGCGGCCCGCGTGCGCGAGATTGCCGAACAGGTGGACCGTCAGGTGGGCATTCTGGTGGACTTGCAGGGGCCCAAGATTCGCATCGCCCGGTTCAAGGAAGGTGTGATCGATCTGGTAGAAGGCGCCAAATTCGCGCTGGACGCCAGCTGGGATCCCAACGAGGGGGACGAGCATATCGTCGGCCTTACCTATGAAGAGCTGCCCAACGACGTGGAGCCGGGTGACGAACTGCTGCTGGACGACGGCCGCGTGGTGCTGCGGGTCGATTCGGTCGAGGGCACCCGGGTCAACACCACCGTCATCGTGGGCGGCAAGCTGTCCAACAACAAGGGTATCAATCTGCGGGGCGGCGGTCTGTCTGCCTCCGCCATCACCGAGAAGGACAAGGAAGACATCAAGACGGCGGCGAAGATCGGCGCCGACTATCTGGCGCTCTCCTTCCCGCGCAGCGCCGAGGATGTGGAGGAGTGTCGCCGGCTGGCGCAGGAAGCCGGACTGAATGCCGGCATCATCGCCAAGATCGAGCGGGCCGAGGCCGTGGCGGACGACTACACGCTGGATTCCATCATTCTGGCCTCCGATGTGGTCATGATCGCCCGTGGGGATCTGGGTGTGGAGATCGGTGATGCCCAGCTGCCGGCCATTCAGAAGAAGATCATCAAGCGCGCCCGTCAGCTCAATCGGGTCTCCATCACCGCGACCCAGATGATGGAGTCCATGATCGAGAACCCCATCCCGACCCGGGCGGAGGTGTTCGATGTGGCCAATGCTGTCATGGAC
>NZ_WFYD01000110.1 GCF_015490265.1 Sulfurivirga sp.
CAGTTCCACCAGTCGTTCATAGCCCAGCCGTTCAATCTCGCTCAGACCTTCCAGCAACCCCTGCAGAAAGCGGGTTCTGTCTTCAGGTATCGGTTCAATTTTTGCTTTCATTTTGCTGTCATTGAAGGGAAAACGCTCTCCCGTGACAGGCAGTGGGTAATAGTCGAGTCCTGTGGGTTCATGTGGGTTCAGCCGGGCACTCAATGCCTGGAGTTCCTCTCTCGAGAAGTGCATGAGCAACACCCGGCCGCCGGCATTGGAGGCTCCACCGGCCAGCCAGCCTGTGGGCAGGCGATGACTGTAGATGCCGTAGTGCGGCGCGAACACTGGACGCGAGCTCAGCAGCTTGACCGCCAGTGTGCTGCCCAGGCTGGTGACGGCATCCCCCGGCTCACCGGCACCGGTGGCCAGAAAAGCGGCGATACTGTCGGTGGTGCCGGCGTGAACCAGCGTGTCTCGCCGCAGCCCCCAGCGTGAGGCAACCCGGGGTGAGACGGTGCCCAGCGGCGTTCCGGGCGCCACCACTTCTGGCGCGGGCAGAGGGTGCAGCAGCGCGCGAATGGCTTGCGGCCAGCTCAGGGAGATCGGGTCGAATCCCAGCTTGAGGGCGTTGTTCCAGTCCGTAGGCGGCAGCCTGTCCAGCAAGTGGGCATTGAGCCAGTCGATCTGGTGGGCGATGCGCAGCCCGTGCGGCCGGACCGCCCGTGCCTTGAGCTGCAGCACCTTGGCGAGCGTGCTGCTGGCGCCATGGGCGCCACTGTCAGGTGGCAATATGTCGGCCAGCGCCGCGACGACGGCGGAGTGACCGCGGTGGTCATACATGCGCACCGGAGAAGCGGGCCCATTCGCCCACAGCATCACGGTTGAGGAGGTGGCGTCGGCGATGATGTGCGCCACCTCCGGCAGGACGGGACGCAGCTGGGTCATGACGGCATTCAGCGCCGCCTCCCATGCCTGTGGCGTGTGCTCACTCAGAGGCGTTGTGGCCCGGGCAACGCACATGCCATCGGCCACGATGCAGCCGCGCAGGCCAGATGTACCCAGGTCCAGTCCCAGAATGGCCTTACCCATGCTAATATGCCCTCCCGTGTCCCTCTTGCCGGAAGCATCCGACCGTGCGTCTGAAGTCTATCAAACTGGCCGGATTCAAGTCCTTCGCCGAACCCGCCCGGCTGACCTTTCCCAGCAACATCACCTGCATCGTCGGTCCCAACGGCTGCGGAAAATCCAACACGCTGGATGCCATTCGCTGGGTGATGGGGGAGTCATCCGCCCGCAATCTGCGCGGTGGTGAGCTCAATGACGTGCTGTTCAACGGCACGGACCGGCGCAGGCCGGTCAGCCAGTGCAGCGTTGAGCTGATCTTCGACAACAGCGACCATCGTCTCAAGGGGCCGTGGAACCGCTATGCCGAAATCTCCGTGCGCCGGGTGCATCATCGGGAGCAGGGTACCCAGTACTACCTGAACGGACAGCGCTGCCGCAAGCGCGACGTGCAGGCCCTGTTCGACGGCACCGGGCTGGGGCCGCGCAGCTACGCGCTCATCGGCCAGGGCAACATCAGCCAGATCATCGAGGCCCG
Source organism: Sulfurivirga sp. (assembly GCF_015490265.1). Classification (GTDB taxonomy): domain Bacteria; phylum Pseudomonadota; class Gammaproteobacteria; order Thiomicrospirales; family Thiomicrospiraceae; genus Sulfurivirga. The sequence continues at coordinate 1,583 of NZ_WFYD01000110.1, forward strand.
GCCGGAGCAGCTGCGTCTATTTCTGGAGGAGGTGGCCGGCATCGGCTTCTATCGCCAGCGGCGGCGGGAAGCGCTCAGCCGCCTGCAGGCCACCGAGGAAAACCTCGCTCAGCTGCAGATCCAGCATGACACCTGGCAGGCGCAGGCGGAGACCCTGCGGTCCCAGAGCGAGAGCGCGCGGCGCTGGCGAGCGTTGCGAGAGGAGATCGCCCAGCTGCGCCGGCGCTGGTTCCGGCTGGAATTCAGGAGGCTGAAGGAGCGACAGCAGCAGCTTGAGCAGGCATTTCAGCAACAGCAACAGGTCAGCGCGCGCCTGCAACTGGATGTGGAGGCGGCGCAAAAATCCCTGCTGCTGACACAGAAAAGCATGCCGGCGCTGGAGGAGAGAATGACCGGGGCGCGCGCGCAACTGCATGCGCTGGACAAACAGCTGGCACTGGCGGAAGCGGCCCGGGATGAACAGGTGGCCCGACGGGCCCGGCTGCAGCAGCAGGTGACGCAGCTGGAACAGCAGCGTGCTCAGGTGCGGGGCGCGCTGGACGAACTTGAGGCGGCCCGGGCCGCTCTGCCTGAGGAGGGGGCGGTTCAGGCGGAGCTGGATGCGATCGAACGGGAAGCGGCGCACCTCCGTGCGGAACTTGAGCCGCTGGAGCGTCAGTGGCAGGAGGTGGACCGTGACCTGCGTGCGCTGCAGTATCGTCGGCAGGAATGCCAGTCCATTCTCAACCGGCTCGAGCGGGAGCGTGATCAGCTTGAAGCCCGCCTTGAGGCCGAACAGGCCGCCCTTGAAGCGCAGCAGGAGGAAA
>NZ_WFYD01000111.1 GCF_015490265.1 Sulfurivirga sp.
ACCTCCGTCACCGACACCCGCTCTCCCCACAGTTCCACTCTGGCGCCCGGCCTCAGCCCATCGCGCCGAGGGTGATCGGTCAGATCCACGGTGAGCATGTCCATGGAAACCCGCCCCGCCAGTGGCACACGGGCACCGTCCACCCACAGGGGCGTACCATCTGGTGCGTGGCGAGGGTATCCGTCACCGTAGCCGGCCGCCACCACACCAATGAGACTGCGACGGGAAGCCGTCCAGCGCAGGCCGTATCCGACGCTTTCTCCCGCATCAAGCCAGCGCAGTGACAGCAGCGCGCTTTCAAAACGCATGACCGGCTTCAACTCGTTCAGCAGTGGCGTGGCCCCATAGAGGGCAATGCCGGGGCGCGCCCAGTCCAGATGGGTGTCCGGATAACGGATCAGTGCGGCGGAATTGGCGAGACTTCTCTGCCCATCAAAGACTTGTGACGCCTTCATGAATCGCTCTGTCTGCACCACCGTGAAGCTGTCTTCTGCTTCATCCGCACAGGCCAGGTGGCTCATGACATGGCATTGGGCGCCCGGCAGCAGCCGGTGCACATGTTCTGACACCCGCGCCGCCTCCCGCCAGTCGAATCCGAGCCGGTGCATGCCGGTATCCAGCTTGATCCACAGCTGCCATGGATGATGTGGGGCGGCTTCCGCCAGCCACCGTATCTGTTGCTCGGTGTGCACCACCAGCGAAAGGTTCAACTGCTGGGCGGCGGTCACTTCTGCAGGCTCATAGAGGCCTTCCAGCAGCAGTATCGGGCTGTTGATGCCGAGCCTTCGCAGCTGCTCGGCCTCCTCCAGCGTGGCCACTGCAAAACCATCGGCGCTGCCGGCCAGTGTCCGTGCAGCGAATGCCAGTCCATGACCATAGGCGTTGGCCTTGATCACTGCCCAGATGCGTGTTTGCGGGGCAAGCTGGCGCAGCAGGGTCAGGTTGTGGCGCAGGGCGGCGGCCGACAGCGTGACACGGGCGGGGCGCATCAGTAGCTGTCGCTCCCTTCCACCGCCTCCACCGGTACATAGCTCTCAAAACGGGTGTATTCGCCGATGAAGGTCATCAGTACGGTGCCGATGGGGCCATTGCGGTGCTTGCCGATGATGATTTCAGCCACACCCTTGCGGTCCGTGTCCGGGTTGTAGACCTCATCCCGGTAGATGAACATGATCAGGTCGGCATCCTGCTCGATGGCGCCGGACTCCCGCAGGTCGGACATGCGCGGGCGCTTGTCCGGGCGCTGCTCCAGCGACCGGTTGAGCTGGGAAAGGGCGATGACCGGAATGTTCAGTTCCTTCGCAAGCGCCTTGAGGCCGCGGGAGATCTCGGAAATCTCGTTGACGCGGTTTTCCGCGTTGGCCGAGCCGCGCATCAGCTGCAGGTAATCGATGACGATCAATTGCAGGCCTGTGATATGGGCATCCAGTTCCGCTTCGGGCACGCCCTTTTCCTGTGCCGCCTTCTTCTGGGCATCCCGCACTTCCTTGTCGATACGTCGCGCACGGGCTCGCAGCTCGTTGACCGACAGTGCGGGCGTGTCGTCGATAAAGATGTTGGCCTCGCTCAACACGGCCACCGCCCGGCTGAGATTGCTCCAGTCCTCCCCTTCCAGCTTGCCGGTGCGGATGCGCTGGGAAGGAATGCGGCCGATGGAGCTGAGCATGCGCATGACCAGCTGCTCCCCCGGCATTTCCAGACTGAAGATGGCGACCGGCTGTCTGCCGAGCGTGGCGATGTTTTCGGCGATGTTGATGGAGAAGGTGGTCTTGCCCATGGAGGGCCGCCCGGCCACGATGATCAGATCCCCCGGCTGCAGACCGGCGGTCATCTCGTCCAGATCCGGATAATGGGTGGCGATGCCGGTGATGGGGCTGTCGGACTGAAACAGCTTTTCGATATGGTTGACCGCCTCGGTGAGCAGATCGCTGATGGCCATGTACTCCCGCTCCCGATCACTGCCATGTTCCGCGATGGCCAGAATACGGGTCTCAGCCATGTCCAGCAGGTCGCGCATGCTCAGCTCGCCGGGGAAATAGGCCTGCTCGATGATTTCGTTGCAGGCAGCGATCAGCTGGCGCTGAATGGCCTTTTCCCGCACGATGCGGGCGTAGTGCAGCACATTGGCGCTGCCCGGAGTGGCCTTGACCAGCTCGACGATGAAACGCTTGCCGCCGATCTCCTCCAGCTTCTGGCTGGACTGCAAGTAGTCCACCACGCTGATGGCATCATAGGGCCGCTCATGCTGGTGCAGATGGGCGATGGCCTCGAACAGCACCCGGTGGGCGGCGATATAGAAGTCGTCGGCATTGATCAGCGCGCTGACCTCCTCGAAGTGAGCGCTGTCGATCATCATGCCGCCCAGAACGGATTGCTCCGCCTCAAGCGAATGGGGCGGCACCTTCATCCGTTCAGCTTCGCGGTCGGCGCGACTGGGGAGTGAGAGCGGTTCTGACATGCTGGCTATTCTACCAAGGGGACCCGGCTGGACGGCAGCCTGACCGGATAAAAAAACGGCCCGCACTGGGCGGGCCGTCTTACATCAGCCGACAGGCGGAACTTATTCCGCGGTTTCTTCAGGCTGTACATCCACCGTGATGGTGGCAATCACATCAGGATGCAGCGCCACGTCGATCTCGTAGGTGCCCACCTGACGGATGGCGCCTTCGGGCATGCGCACCTGCTTGCGCTCGACGCCATAACCTGCTTCGTTCAGCTTCTCGGCGATGTCGTGGGTGCCGACGGAGCCGAACAGCTTGCCTTCATCACCGGCAGTGGCCTTGATGACGAACACCTGACCGTGCAGCTTTTCGTACTCGGCCTGAGCGTTGGCCAGCTGCTCGGCGGCAAGACGCTCCAGTTCGGCACGGCGTGCCTCGAACTCTTCCATGTTCTCCCTGGTGGCCGGCTTGGCCTTGCCCTGGGGAATCAGGAAGTTGCGGGCATAACCCGGCTTGACGGAAACGACGTCACCCAGATTGCCCAGGTTCTGCACTTTTTCCAACAGAATGACTTTCATGATCTAATCCTCATTGTTAGGCATTGCATAGCGTTGACGCAGATCCAGCCACAGATCGATCAGGGCCAGCAGCGCCAGCAGCAGAATCACTTGCGGGAACAGCATCAGCAGCACATAGGTGGCGAACAGCCAGTTGCTGCTCATCTGACGTCGGTCCACAAGCGCATGGATGACGGCCAGCCCCTGAAACATCAGCCCTGCGGACAGCACGCCGAACAGTTCCGAGATCAGCCCATGCTGGCCGGGACCGATGATCAGGCCCGCCAAAGCCACCAGACCGGTCAGCCAGATGAACTGGCGTGGCAGCGTCAGGTTATGGAACTCCTGACGAAAACGGCCTTCGTCATAGAGCGCCGCCTGCCACCAGCGGGCGAACAGCACCATGCCGATCCACAGGATGGTCATGGACATGGCCAGCATGGTGGTGGCCAGCTCGGCCAGCTGCTTCCAGGTGGCCGCATCCAGCGACACCTGTGCCTGCTCCATGGCAGGCTGAAACACGCGCTTGAGCACATCCTGCCACCAGGCCACGGTGTCTCCCACGGCCAGATGGAAGCCGATGACGGCCACGCCCACCAGCCAGACCACCATCAGAATGGTACTGGCCAGGCTGCCGGTCTGCCGCAGTACGGCGGCAAACAGCCAGGCGGGCAGTGCAAACTCCAGCAGGCCGACCAGACCCGTCCATGGGGTACCAAGCACCAGCTGACTCAGCACCAGCAGGGTCGCACCCCCTGCCGCCATGACCTGCGTCCCCTGTCTGATGCCCACCTGGAGGGTGACCAGCCCGATGCCGGCGCCGAGCAGGAATCCCACCGGCGAGAACAGCAGCGTCAGCACCGCCAGCGCTGCTGCGGCCAGATAGGCCTGCTTCGGCCCCTCCATGAAATAGCGGGCAAGAAAGAGCATGCCGATGCGTTCCCCGCCGAATTACTTGTGCTGATCCGTAAACGGAATCAGGGCAAGAATGCGCGCCCGCTTGATGGCCCGGGTCAGCATGCGCTGATGCTTGGCGCAGGTGCCGGTGATGCGGCTGGGCACGATCTTGTAGGTTTCAGTCAGGTAGGACTTGATGGTGTCCAGATCCTTGTAGTCGATTTCCTTGACGTCGTTCGCGCAGAATTTGCAGTATTTCTTGCGTCCAAAACTTCTAGCCATCGTCAGTACTCCTTAGGCCTCTTTCGCGTTGTTCAGCGGAGACGGCGTGGTGATCGCCTCATCGCGGCGGATGATCATGTCGCGCAGAATCGCGTCGTTGTAGTAGAACAGGTTCTGCAGCTCGGACAGGGTGTCGTTGTCGCACTCGATGTTCATCAGCACATAGTGCGCCTTGTGCACCTTGTCGATCAGATAGGCCAGCTGACGACGGCCCCAGTCTTCCAGTCGGTGGATCTTGCCACCATTCTCTTCAATGAGGGTGCGATAACGCTCGACCATGGCGGGCACCTGCTCGCTCTGGTCGGGATGCACCATCAGCACGATTTCGTAATGACGCATGGTTTACTCCTTATGGATCATTGACGGTCATCAAATGAGCCTTCCCGACACCCAGTCGCAACCGGCTGCGGGTAAGGCAAGGCAATGGGGTCTCCCCCATTTTTGCAGGCTGCGAAAAATCCGCACCCTGAAAAACCGGAAAATTATACGCGAAACAGGCGGAAAAACAATGAAATAGCCGCTTCAAAGAGAGAAAACGACCTTTTTGAAGCCTCTGTTCATGGGCCGAGCCGGCAGTGACGTTGGCAGGGAGATGACTGCGACGACACACCTGAAGGAAAAGAGAGTTCAGGCGGCTCCTTCGTCCAGCTCTGCCAGAATGGCTTCCAGCGCCTGCAGCGGGTCATGGGCCCGTGTCACGGGACGCCCAACCACCAGATAGTCACTGCCGACGGCGCGGGCCTGGGCTGGTGTCATGATGCGAGTCTGGTCCCCCTTCTCCGCCCAGGCGGGCCGGATGCCGGGAGTGACCAGCTTGAACGTCTCCCCCAGCTCTGCCCGGAGCATTCGGGCTTCCTGCGCGGAACAGACCACGCCATCCAGCCCCTTCTCCCGCGCAAGTCTGGCCAGGCGGAGCACGTTGGCGGTCGGATCGGGCGCCAGTCCGACGGCCTGAAGGTCCGCCTCACCCATGCTGGTAAGAATGGTGACGGCGATCAGCAGAGGACGATGGTCGGCCGAATCGACCGCTTCTCTTGCGGCTGCCAGCATGGCAGGCCCCCCAAGCGCATGGACATTGACCATCCACACCCCCAGATCAGCCGCTGCGCGCACGGCCTGGGCCACGGTATTGGGAATGTCGTGGAACTTGAGGTCGAGAAAGACATCAAACCTCCGCTCGACCAGCTTCTCCACCATGGTCGGCCCGCCACGGGTGAACAGCTCCTTGCCCACCTTGACGCGGCACAGGCGGGGATCCAGCTCGGCGGCCAGATCCAGCGCCATATCCGGTGTGTGAAAATCCAGAGCGACGATCAGCGGCGTAGTGCATTCAGCCATGAGGTTTGTCCGGCAGGGTGTTGGATGGAAGGGCCTTTTCCACCTTGTGGCGCTTGAGCTCCAGTTTCTCGGCCTCACAGGCGTCCAGCTTGCGTCGCAGGCTGCGACGGGCCAGACGCCAGGCCAGCCATTGCGCCATGCTGTAGAAGAGCATCACGATCATACCGGCGGCAAAGGCCAGCGCCAGCAGCACCGACAACGGCCACTGCACCTGCCCACCGGGAAAGTTGAACGGCACCGCCTGCGGGTTGAGCACACCCATCACAACGCCGGCGGCGGCAAACAGACCAAGCAGAATCCACTGAATCAGGCGGCCCATGTCAGCGAATGATCTCCGTGACCGCCCGGGAGGCGTTGACCATCTCGCGCAGTGCCTTGCCCGGCTTGAAATGAGGCACGCGGCGCGCCGGCAATGGCACCGGCTCGCCCGTCTTGGGGTTGCGCCCCATGCGTGGCGCCCGCTCGTGCAGGCTGAAGCTGCCGAAGCCGCGGATTTCGATGCGCTGCCCCTGTGCGAGCGCATCGATCATGGTATCCAGCAGGGTGTTGACCGCCTGCTCGATGTCCTTGTGAGGAAACTGCTCCAGCTTGAAGCCGAGGCTTTCAATCAGTTCTGACTTGGTCATGGATGGGCCAACCTGAAGTTTCGAGGGACTTTTTCAAACCGCCACGGCATGGCGGCTTGAAAAAGCCCCCGAAGGGGCTTTTGTGGTAAACCGCAGAAGCGATCACTCGCTCTTGAGCTGATCCTTGAGCAGATCGCCCAGCGTGGTCGCAGCACGTTCCTGATTGGCCGTGTACTGCTTGATCGCTTCCTTCTCTTCCTTGCTGTTCTTGGCCTTGACAGACAGGGAGATGGAGCGGTTCTTGCGATCAATGTTGGTGATCATGGCCTCGACCGTGTCGCCTTCCTTCAGGTCAGCCACGGTGTCATCCAGCTCGCTGCGACGCAGATAGCCTGTGACTTCATCGGCCAGTTCCACCTCGAAGCCCTTGTCATCGGCGGACTTGACCGTGCCAGTCACGATGCTGCCCTTGCCGTGTTCGGCCACATAGGTGGAGAAAGGATCCTGCTCCAGCTGCTTCAGACCCAGGGAGATGCGCTCCTGCTCCGGGTTGATGGCCAGAATGACCGCTTCCACCTCGTCGCCTTTCTTGAACTTGCGGATCGCCTCTGCGCCCGGCTCGTTCCAGCTGATGTCGCTCATGTGGATCAGGCCGTCGATGCCCCCTTCCAGACCGACGAAAATGCCGAAGTCGGTGATGGACTTGACCACACCCTTGATGCGCTCGCCCTTGGTGTGGTTGTTGGCGAAGGCTTCCCACGGGTTGGGCTGGGTCTGCTTCAGGGACAGGCTGATGCGGCGGCGGTCCTGATCCACATCCAGCACCTTGACCTTGACCTCTTCACCCAGTTTGACCACCTTGGAGGGATGGATGTTGCGGTTGGTCCAGTCGAGTTCGGAAGTGTGCACCAGACCTTCGATACCGTCCTCGATCTCGACGAAGGCACCATAGTCGGTGATGTTGGCCACCTTGCCCTCGACTTCGGTGCCGATGGGATAGCGAGCCACCAGATCCTTCCAAGGATCGTCCTGCAGCTGCTTCATGCCCAGAGACACGCGGTTGCGTTCCTGGTCATACTTGAGCACCATCACCTCGACTTCATCACCCACGTTCAGCAGCTCGGAGGGATGATTGACACGACGCCACGCCATGTCGGTGATGTGCAGCAGGCCGTCGATGCCACCCAGGTCGATGAAGGCACCGTAGTCGGTCAGGTTCTTGACGATGCCCTTCAGCACCGCGCCTTCCTTCAGCTGCTTGAGCAGCTCTTCGCGGTCGGCGCTGTATTCTTCCTCGATGACCGCACGGCGGGAAACGACCACATTGTTGCGCTTGCGGTCCAGCTTGACGATCTTCAGTTCTACTTCCTTGCCTTCCAGGAAGCTGAAGTCGCGCACGGGACGGATATCCACCAGTGAGCCCGGCAGGAACGCGCGCACGCCATCGATGTCCACGGTCAGACCACCTTTGACCTTGCCGGTGACACGACCGGTGACGGTCTCGTTGTTCTCCATGGCCGCTTCGAGGCGGTCCCAGGTCTTGGCGCGCTTGGCCTTCTCACGGGACAGGCGGGTTTCGCCAAAACCGTCTTCCAGCGCGTCCACATATACCTCGACGGCGTCTCCGACATTGACGGTCAGCTCGCCGTTTTCGTCTTCGAATTCCTTGCGCGGAATGGCGGACTCGGACTTCATGCCGGCGTCCACCCAGACATATTCCTTGTCGATGTCTACGACCGTGCCGATGACCAGCGTGCCGGTCTTGAATTTCTCATCCTGCAGGGATTGTTCAAACAGTTCAGCAAAAGATTCACTCATGGATATCAGTCCAACTCAGTTTTCCGCCGCAGGAGACTTCCGCTTGGGGAGACGAAGCCACCTGCGGTTCAGTTGATCATGCGGCCGGCCCCAATCCGGCCACCCCATCTTTCACGTCAAAACGCAAAAAACGAGAAACGAAAAAAGCCCCGACGGGCTTTCAGTCATCGTGCGGGCCTGTCCGGCTCAGCAGTCAATACCGCGAGCGCGGATGACCTCGCAGGCCCGCTCCACCACCTCGTCGATGCTCAGATCACTGGTGTCAATGACCACCGCATCGTCGGCCGGCACAAGCGGCGCCACCGCCCGGTTTCGGTCGCGGGCGTCCCGCTCGCGAATCTCCCGGACAATTTCATCAATGTTAGCATCCAGCCCCTTTTCTTTCAACTGCTTATGACGCCTTTCAGCCCGCACTTCCGGGCTGGCGTCCAGAAACAGCTTCACCTGCGCCTCGGGAAAGACCACCGTGCCCATGTCACGGCCATCCGCCACCAGCCCCGGCGGCCGGGCGAAATCCCGCTGACGCTGCAGCAGCGCCTCCCGCACCGCTGGAATGGCCGCCACCTTTGAAGCCACTCCGGCCACCTGTTCGGTGCGGATGGCGTCAGTGATGTCCTCGTCCTCGAACCAGACGCGTCCGTCCTGAAAGCGCACCGGCAAGTGACGGGCAAGGGCCACCACGGCCGCCTCATCGTCCGGAGCGTGCCCGGCGTGCAGCACACCCCACGCCAGCGCCCGGTAGATGGCGCCGCTGTCGAGAAAATTGAACCCCAGCCGCTCCACCAGTCGGTGGCTCAGGGTTCCCTTGCCCACCCCGCTGGGACCGTCCACGGTAATGACAGGCACACCGCTCATGACTGTTCAACCTCAATCTGCATGCCGGCGCCATTGGCCAGTTCCACGAATGTGGGGAAGGACGTGGCCACATTGGCACAGTCGTCAATCACCACGGGGGAAGGCGCACGCAGCGCCGCGATGGCCGACGCCATACTGATGCGGTGATCATGGTGACTGTCAATCACCCCCTGCTGTGGCTGGAAGGGATGGCCACCTCGGATGATCATGCCGTCCGGTGTGGGTTCGGCGTCCACACCCAGCGTATGCAGCGCATCGGCCATCACCTGAATGCGGTCCGACTCCTTGACCCGCAGCTCCTCGGCCCCACGGAGCACGGTGGTCCCCTCCGCCACGGCCGCGGCCACGAACAAGACAGGAAACTCGTCAATGGCCAGTGGCACCAGCTCCGGTGGAATGTCGATGCCATGCAGGCGGCTGCTGCGCACACGGATGTCCGCCACCGGCTCTCCACCCACTTCCCGCGCGTTTTCCAGTGTAATGTCCGCCCCCATCAGTCTGAGGATGTCGATCACGCCGGTGCGGGTCGGGTTGACACCCACATGTTCGATCAGCAGATCGGAATCCGGGGCGATGGCCGCACCCACCATGAAGAATGCAGCGGAGGAAATGTCAGAGGGCACGTCAATGTGCGTCGCCCTGAGCTTACCACCACCGGTCAGGCAGATGCGGGTTCTCCGGCTGTCCAGTTTCTCGCTGCGCACCTCATAGCCGAACCCGCGCAGCATGCGTTCGGTGTGATCCCGTGTGGGGGCCGGTTCGGTGACACAGGTCTCCCCCTCTGCATAGAGCCCGGCCAGCAGAATGGCGGACTTGACCTGGGCGCTTGCCATGGGCAGGGTGTAGTCGATACCCTTGAGCCGGTCACCCACCGGATGCACATGCAGCGGCGGCGTGCCACCGGGTGCGGTGTCGATGTGGGCGCCCATCAGACCGAGCGGGTCGGTCACCCGCTTCATGGGACGCCTGCTGAGGGAGGCATCGCCTACCAGCGTCGCTTCGAACGCCTGTCCGGCCAGAATGCCCGCCATCAGACGCATGGCCGTGCCGGAGTTGCCCATGTCCAGCGGTTTACCCGGCGCTTTCAGACCACGCAGGCCGACCCCATGAATGACCACATGGCCGTGATCCGGCCCTTCGATGCGCACCCCCATGTCACGGAAGGCCTGCAGGGTGGCCAGACTGTCGGCCCCCTCCAGAAACCCCTCCACCTCGGTGGTGCCTTCGGCAATGGCCCCCAGCATGACGCTGCGGTGGGAGATGGATTTGTCACCCGGCACACGGACGCGGCCACGCAGGCTGCCCCCGGGTTGAACGATGAATCTGACCTGACTCATGAACCTTCTTTCCTGTTGACGATATGTTGGTCCCGGGCTTTTTTCGCACCGTCGAACAGCTGGTAGAGCGCCTCGGCGTTGCGCGTTTCCACGGCTTCGATCATGCGGTCCAGCTCTGACCGGTAGTTGCGCAGCCACTTGGCGACGGCGGCGTGATTATACAGAGCAATGTCCCGCCACATGGTGGGATCCGACGAGGCGATGCGGGTGAAGTCGCGGAAGCCGCCGGCGGTGTAGCGGAACACATTGCCCAGCTCCGGATGGTCGTTGAGCAGATCCACCAGCAGATAGGCCAGCAGATGCGGCAGATGGCTGGTGGCGGCAAACACCTCATCGTGGAAGGCCGGCGTCATGCGCTCCACGCAGGCCCCCACGGCCTGCCACATGCTCTCCACCCGTTTCACCGCCCGGGCATCCGACGACTCGGCCGGCGTGAGGATGACCCGATGGTCCACATACAGTTCCGCATCGGCGGCCGCCACACCGCTGAGCTCCTTGCCGGCAATGGGGTGTCCGGGCACGAA
>NZ_WFYD01000112.1 GCF_015490265.1 Sulfurivirga sp.
CGAGCCAGTCGGCCAGTTCATCTTCCAGCAGGTGGTGGTGCAGGTGGTGGCCGCTGACCAGATGGGCCGCGCCGCTGCCGAAGCCGGCCTGATCATCGGCGCACACGGCGGCGCGTATGTCCGAGTCTTCCGTCAGGCCCAGATAGTCGTTGGCGGCAAAGTTGATGACCTGGCGGCCGTTGAGCTGAATGTGCGTGCCCACTGGCGAGGTGACCAGCGGAGGCGTGCGCCACAGGTCGGCGGCCTGCTGCGCCGCCAGCCTGTCCCGCAACCGCTGGCGCAGGGTCACGGTCAGGCCACCTCCGCGCCGTCGTCCAGGTGGGCCTTGGCGCTGTGCTGCATCTTCAGCCCCAGCTTGTCGAACAGGGCGCGGTCGCGGTCGGCTTCCGGGTTGTCGGTGGTCAGCAGCTTGTCACCGTAGAAGATGGAGTTGGCCCCGGCCATGAAGCACAGCGCCTGCGCCTCGTCCGACAGTTCCAGCCGCCCGGCGGACAGACGCACATAGGATTTGGGCATCATGATGCGCGCGGCGGCAATTACCCGCACCAGCTCGATGGGGTCGGTCTTGCCGCGCATTTCGGCCAGCGGTGTGCCTTCGATGGGCACCAGCAGGTTGATGGGCACCGAGTCGGGGTGAGGGGTGAGGTTGGCGAAGGTGCGCAACAGCTCCGCCCGGTCTTCCGGCTTCTCCCCCATGCCGATGATGCCGCCGGAGCAGACGTGAATGCCCGCCTGCTGCACCCGTTTGATGGTATCGAGCCGATCCTGATAAGTGCGGGTAGTGATGATCTTGGGGTAGTAGGCCTCGGAGGTGTCCAGATTGTGATTGTAGTAGTCCAGTCCCGCCTCCTTGAGCTGCTGCACCTGCTCGTCGTCCAGCATGCCGAGGGTCATGCAGGTTTCCAAGCCCAGCGCCTTGACCACCCTGACCATCTCCAGCACCACGGGAAAATCCTTCTTGGACGGGCTGCGCCAGGCGGCCCCCATGCACAGGCGGGTGGCCCCCTTTTCCTTGGCCTGCATGGCCTTGTCCAGCACCTCCTGCACGGCGAGCATCTTCTCCTTTTCCAGCCCGGTGTTGTAGCGGGCGGACTGAGCGCAGTAGGCGCAATCTTCGGCGCAGCCGCCGGATTTGATGTTCACCAGCGTGCTCACCTGAATCTCGTTGGGATCGAAATGCTGGCGGTGAATGCGCTGCGCCTCGAACAGCAGGTCATTGAGCGGCATGTCCAGCAGCACCTGCGCCTCGTCGCGCGTCCAGTCGTGTCGAATCTCGCCCAGTTCGGCCATTTGATGTACCCTTGAATGCGTGTCTGACCGCATTTTAACAGGGGCCTCCCCCATTTTTACGGGATCGGTTTTTTCCGCAGCCATGAAAACGGCCCGAAAACCCATGCTCCAGTGGCTCAACAGGCTGGAACGGACACTTTTTCCACCCCGCTGCGCACTGAATGCGGGGCCGGCCAGCCGTTTTGACCTGGCCGATGCGCTGGTGGCACAGTTGCGCCCGGTGCTGGACACGCCCCACTGCCCCCGCTGTGCCACCAACACGCCCGACGGCCACCTGTGCGCCGCCTGCCTGAACACCCCGCCCGCCTTTGACCAAGTGCTGGCCGCCTGGTGGCTGGATGACACGCTGAAAACCCTTCTGCATCGCATGAAATACGGCCGCCGCCCCGATTTCCGCCTCACCCGACTGCTGAGCGAACTGATGGCGGAACAGCTGCCCCGCTGGCAGCCTCGGGCGCAGGCTTTGCTGCCAGTGCCGCTGCACCACAACCGCCTGCGGGAGCGGGGCTTCAACCCCAGTGACTGGCTGGCACGGGATCTGGGTCGTCGCCTTGACCTGCCCGTCTTGCGCGGCGAACGGCTGCGGGACACGCCCCATCAGGCGCAGCTGAGCGGGCGGGCGCGGCGACGGAGCCTGAACGGAGCCTTTACCGCACCTGCCGCCGTGGCAGAGTTCGACACCCTCGCCATTGTGGATGACGTGCTCACCACCGGACACACGGCCCATGCGCTGGCGCAGGCGGTTAGAACCGTTCACCCCGATGCGGAGGTGGAAGTGTGGGTGCTGGCGCGCACGCCAGTGCTATAATTTCTCTATCATTTTCAACAACTTGATAAACGGAAACGATAATGACTCGCACTACCGATGACTGCAAACCGGTGCAACCGGTCTCACCCCACCACAACCACATCAAGCTGGACGATAGCGGCAACCAGCGCAAGGTGCTGATCGCCGCCATCATCACCAGCACCTACATGCTGGTGGAAATCATCGGCGGCTGGTGGGTCGGCTCGCTGGCGCTGATGGCCGACGGCGTACACATGCTCACCGACGCAGTGGCGCTGCTGATCGCCTGGTGGGGCTTCCATGTGGCCAGGCGCCCGCCGGACAGGGACTACACCTTCGGCTATCAGCGCTTTCAGATCATTACCGCCTTTCTCAACGCGGTATTCCTGCTGGTGATCGTGGCCGGCATCATCGCCTTCGCCATTGAGCGCTTCTTCAATCCCGAACCCATCCTGGGCAAGGAGATGATGATCATCGCCATCATCGGCCTGATCAACAATCTGGTGGTGTTTCTCATCCTGCACAGCGGTGACAA
>NZ_WFYD01000113.1 GCF_015490265.1 Sulfurivirga sp.
GCCTCGCGGATGGGGGCACAGTAGTCTTCGATGGGCATGACCGGTGCCTGATAGGCCACGGGAAAGCCGCCACCGATGTCCAGCCAGCGCCAGTCCACGCTGTCAAAGCGCGCCATGGCCTCGATGGAAGCCTCGATGGCCTTCACATGGGCCGCCGGGCTGGTGGACTGGGAGCCCACATGAAATGACAGCCCGTGCACGGTCAGCCCGTGATTGTCGATGTGGGCCAGCAGCTCGGGCAGTTCTTCCAGCGCACAGCCGAACTTGCGGCTCAGATCCACCACCGCGTCCCGGCTGCGGTAGCTGACACGCACGATCAGTTCCACCTGCTCCCGGTAGGGGACGAATTTATCCACCTCGACCAGATTGTCCACCACGAAGCGGGTGCAGCCGAAGTCCAGCGCCTCGCGGATTTCGCTGTCCTTCTTGATGGGATGGGTGTGAATGCAGCGCTCGGCGGCGATGCCCAGATCGCGCACCATGTTCACCTCGCCCGCCGTGGCCAGATCAAAGTGCCCGCCCAGCTGGTTGAGCCGCGCCAGCAGCGCCGGATGGGCGAAAGCCTTGACGGCGTAGAACAGTTTTACCCCCGGCAATGCCGCTTCCAGCGCCCGATACTGCCGGTCCACCTCGGCCAGATTGAGCACCATCAGCGGCGTGCCATGAATCTCCGCCAGCTGTTTCAGCGTGGCGCGGTCGTAGTCGCTCAGCGGCTGCGGGTCGGCGTGGGAGGCGAAGTGGTGGGTCAGTTCCTGCGAGTCCATGGCGGTGCCTCAGGCAAAAAAGCCCGCCGGGCGGCGGGCTGTCTCATTCAAGCCAGCATCAGATCCTGCACATATTTCGGCAGGGCAAAGCTGCCCACATGCAGCTCGGGGGTGTAGTAGCGGGTCTCGATGCCGCTGGCCTCGAAGCGCTCACGGATCACCTCCACCGACTGGCGGCGCAGTTCGGGATTGTCAGTCGCCCAGGCGAAGGTCATGCTGCCGCCCACATAGGTGGGCACGGCGGCGTGATAGAAATGCACGTCCGCAAACAGCGGTGACAGGCGGCGATGGCTGTTGGTCACCTCCTCGCCCTGCATGAACACCACGCCGTTCTGGGCCACGAACACCCCGCCCGGGTTGAGGCAGCGCTTCACCCCTTCGTAGAAGGGGGATTCGAACAGCACCTCACCCGGCCCCACCGGGTCGGTGGAGTCGGAGATGATGACGTCGAACTTCTCATCCGTGGTGCGCACGAAATTGACTCCGTCATCAATGACCAGATTGAGGCGCGGGTCGTCAAAGGCGCCGGCGGAGTGGTTGGGCAGATACTGCTTGCACATCTCCACCACCTTTTCATCGATCTCGACCTGCGTGACCGCCTCCACGCCGGCGTGCTTGGTCACTTCGCGCAGAATGCCCCCGTCACCGCCGCCGATGATCAGCACCTTCCTGGCGCTGCCATGGGCGAGGATGGGCACGTGGGTCATCATCTCGTGGTAGATGAACTCGTCCCGCTCGGTGGTCTGGATGATGCCGTCCAGCGCCATGACCGTACCCCAGAAGGGGTTTCTGAAGATAACCAGATGCTGGTGTTCCGTACGCACCTCGAACAGCACCTCGTCCATGCGGAAGGTCTGTGCCCAGCCCTCGTGCAGGGTTTCGGAAAACAGCATGGCGCTCATTCGGTCACCTCGCCGCGCAGCAGGGTGTCCAGCTTCACCTCGGTAGGCTCGAAAGCCGCTTTGAGCACCTCAATGGCCTTTTCCGGCTCGGAATCACCGCACATGAACACGTCGAAGGCGGCATACTCGCGCTCCGGCCAGCTGTGCACGGAAATATGAGACTCGGCCAGAACGGCCACGCCGGAGATGCCGCCGTTGGGGGTAAAGTGGTGCAGGTGAATGTGCAGCAGGGTCGCCTTGGCTTTCTCCACCGCCTCGCGCAGGGCGCGCTCCATCAGCTCCAGATTGTCCAGGTTCTTCGCGCCCCAGAAGTCGGCGATCAGATGGGTGCCGGCAAAGGTCTTGCCGTCCCGGGTGATGAAGTGGTCCAGCGTGGAGTCCTCGATCGCCTGATCGTGGGTCGGCCAGGAGTTGTCGATGACGGTGGTTTTTTCAATGATTTCGAAATGGTCATTGCCGGTGACCAGAATGTTTTCAGGCATTGTCTGTTTTCACCCCCAGAAGGTGTTGACCAGAAGTGTGCGCCCCCCGGCGCACCCCCCAGCGGAGCCGCCCGGCTCCTAGACGACAAAACCCCCGGTCGGCCAGGCCGACCAGAGGTTTGCGAAGGGCGCAATTTATACCCGTTTTTCCACCTTGCGTCAACAACTTATGCGGCTTTCCACCGCACAGTTGCGCTCAGTCAACTTCCACCACCTCGAAGTCGTGGGTGACCTCTGCCGCCTGCTCCAGCATTTTTGAAACGGAGCAGTATTTTTCCGCCGAAAGCTTCACGGCCCGCTCCACCTTTTTCGGGTCCAGATTGCGGCCGCTGACCACATAGTGCACGTGGATCTTCGTGTACACCTTGGGCACCGTCTCGGCCCGCTCGGCAGAGACCTCCACGCGGCAGTCGGCCACCTGCTGCTGTGCCTTCTTGAGGATCATGATCACATCCACGGTGGTGCAGCCGCCCAGCCCCACCAGCACCATTTCCATGGGGCGCGGCCCCAGATTCTGTCCGCCGATATCCGGCGGCCCGTCCATGACCACGCCATGACCGGAGGCGGTCTCGCCCACCATGGTCAGATTGTCCAGCCACTTGACCGTTGCGATTCTGTCCATCTCCTACCCCCTGAAAAACAGTTGTGCCAGCTTCTCGCCCGGTTCGTCCGCGCGCATGAAGGCCTCGCCCACCAGAAAGGCGTTGACGCCGTGTTCGCGCATCAGCGCCACATCCTCCGGCGCCAGAATGCCGCTTTCGGTCACCACCAGCCGGTCACCCGGAATGTGCGGCAGCAGATCCAGCGTGGTTTCAAGGCTCACCTCGAAAGTGTGCAGATCCCGGTTGTTGATGCCCACCATCTCCAACGGTGTCTTCAGCGCCAGCGTACGCTCCAGCTCGTCCCGATTGTGCACCTCTACCAGCACCGCCATGCCCAGTTCCCGGGCGGCAGCGGCCAGCTCGTCCATCTGTGAATCCGACAGGCAGGCCGCAATCAGCAGAATGCAGTCGGCCCCCATGGCCCGTGCCTCCACCACCTGATACGGGTCGATGATGAAGTCCTTGCGCAGCACCGGGAGGCCGGAAGACGCCCGGGCCTGTTGCAGATAGGCCGGCGCGCCCTGAAAGAAATCCCGATCCGTCAGCACCGACAGACAGGCCGCACCGTGGGAGGCATAGCTGCGGGCGATGGCCGCCGGGTTGAAGTCTTCCCGCAGCACGCCCTTGGAGGGCGAGGCCTTCTTCACCTCGGCAATGACGGCGCTCTGCCCCGCCACCAGCCGGCCCCGCAGACTGCCGACAAAATCCCGCACCACCGGTGCGGCGGCGGCACGCGCCTCCAGCTCGGCAAGCGGCGTGCGCGCCTGTGCCTCGGCCACCTCTTCCCGCTTGCGCACAATGATTTTTTTAAGAATAGTAGGCGTGCCCATCATTTAAAGTCGCCCATATCTGTTACAGGACGGAGATGTTGATCGATTAGCGCCGCCAGCGGCTCCTCTTCAGACCGGAAAGCCGCCCTGACTGCATCCAGATAAGCCTCCCGATTAGCCTGTCTCCAATCCACCAGATAACCGAAATAAGCGGCTATCAGATTCATATAGAGCCGCTGTACTCTGCCATTCCCGTCCACGAAGGGATGCACATAATTCAGGTAAGTATGCATTTTAACCAGAAAGGCGACCAGTGCCGGGCGATTCGGCTGACACACCCAGTCAGCGGCGGCCTGGCGCAGCAGTGCCATGACGCGATGGCCAGCTTCACTCAGCTCCACCGCCGGACAGAATTCGTCGCAGGAATACCCCTTTGACAGATCGTAATCACGCAGTCGACCTGACCATTCACAGGCAAACAGCAGGTCATGCAGTCGCACCCAGACTGGAAAACGCAGTGCGCGATTCAGAAAATAGCAGGGCTGGGCAAACAGGCTGGCACGCTGCCGGGCGATACTTAGAAAGGATGCGCAATACTCCTCCTGAAGCTCAAGCCAGACACGATTGATAACGGCCTCTTCATCTTCTGTCAGTACGGGGTTTACATCACTCGTAGATGCAAAAACCCTGCTTCGCGCCCGAAATACGCTGCACCACTCGGCATACCTTTCTTCCGCAGACCATGCGGCTCCCTGCATTCAACCGTACCAGCCGATGCAGTTATCGCACATTATGAAGTGCGGCGCGCCTTCTGGCCCGCCGGAAACGCGCATACAGGTCACCCACCGCTTCAGGGGGGGCGATACGGGTTGTCACACCCTCAAGATAGGCATTTCCAATCGTTGCGCTGATTATCAGCTTTTCCGAGGAGTCGACATCTTGAGATGGGAGACGCTGTGAGGTGGTATCAGCCACCGCCTTCGCCTTCAATATGTTATGCATACTTTTGCATGCTTAGGAGATGAAAAGTCTAAAGATTATACCATGCGAGAAAATCAGAAACTGCCAGTCTTCCTCACCAACGCATCCAGTTTCTGCTGCGCCGCACCGGAGGCGAGCAGCTCGCGGGCGTGGGCGACACCGTCCGCGTAGCTGCCGTCGATGCCGGCTACATAGAGGGCCGCACCGGCGTTGAGGACAATGATGTCACTGTGCGGCCCCGGCTCGCCAGCGAAGGCGGAACGGATCAGTTTCAGGCTCTCCTCGGCGCTGTCCACCCTGAGCGGGTCCAGCGAGTCATGTGCTGCGTCAAACTCGGCCGGATCAATCCACCACGGTTTGATCGCGCCATCCTTCAGCTCCGCCACACGGGTGGGGCTGGCAACGCTGATCTCGTCCAGCCCGTCATCGGCGTGCACCACCATCACATGGCGGCTGCCCAGCATATCGAGCACTTCGGCAAACCGGTCGCACAGCGCCTCGTCATACACGCCCAGCACCTGATTAGGGGCGTCCGCCGGATTGGTCAGCGGGCCGAGCAGGTTGAAGATCGTGCGCACGCCCAGCTCCCGGCGCGGGCCGATGACATGCTTCATGGCGCTGTGGTGACGGGGGGCGAACATGAAGCCGACGCCGATCTCCTCCACGCACTCGGCCACCTGCTCCGGGGTCAGGTCCAGATTGACGCCGGCGGCCTCCAGCACATCGGCGCTGCCGGTCTTGCTGGAGACGGAGCGGTTGCCGTGCTTGGCCACCTTCGCCCCGCCGGCGGCGGCCACGAAGGCCACGGCGGTGGAGATGTTGAAGGTGCCGGCGCCATCACCGCCCGTGCCGCAGGTATCTACAAGGTGGGTTCGGTCCGTTACCGGCACCCTAGCCGACAGCGCGCGCATCACCTCGGCGGCGGCGGCCACCTCCTGCACCGTCTCGCCCTTCATGCGCAGGGCAGTCAGCACGGCGCCGATCTGGGCATCGGTAGCCTCACCCTGCATCAGCATGCGCATCAGCGCCTCCATCTCGGCACGGGTGAGGTCCTGCCGGTCGATCAGCTTCTGCAGCGTGGCGGAAAAGTTCATCGGTTCTGCTCCAGGAAATTGTTCAGCATGCGGTGGCCCGCTTCGGTGAGGATGGATTCCGGATGGAACTGCACGCCCTCCACCGGCAGCGTGCGGTGACGCACGCCCATGATTTCGTCAAAGCTGCCGTCGTCCTTCCGGGTCCAGGCGGTGATCTCCAGCTCGTCCGGCAGGCTGTCGCGATCGATGACCAGCGAGTGGTAGCGGGTGACGGTCACCGGATTGGCCACGCCCTCGAACACGCCCCTGTTCTCGTGCCATACCGGCGAGGTCTTGCCGTGCATCACCTCACGGGCCCGCACGATCTTCGCTCCGAAGGCCTGACCGATGGACTGGTGCCCCAGACAGACGCCCAGAATGGGAATCTCGCCTGCGAAGCGGCGGATGGCCTCCACCGAGATGCCCGCCTCGTTGGGCGTGCAGGGACCGGGGGAGATGACCAGATAGTCCGGCCTCAACGCCGCGATCTCGTCCAGCGTGATCTGGTCGTTGCGGTGCACCACCACCTCCTGCCCCAGTTCGCCGAAATACTGCACCAGGTTGTAGGTGAAGGAGTCGTAGTTGTCGATCATCAGCAGCATGTCAAATCCTCCTTCACGGTCTGAGGCCCTGGCTGACGAACTCCGCCGCGCGGAACAGAGCGCGCGCCTTGTTCATGGTCTCCTTCCACTCCAGCTCGGGGATGGAGTCGGCCACCACGCCGGCGCCCGCCTGCACGTTGAGACGGTTATCCTTCAGCACGGCGGTGCGGATGGCGATGGCGGTGTCCATGTTGCCATTCCAGCCCAGATAGCCCACCGCACCGGCGTAGATGCCACGGCGCACCGGCTCCAGTTCATCGATGATTTCCATGGCCCGGATCTTGGGCGCACCGGAGACGGTGCCCGCCGGAAAGGTGGCCCTGAGCACGTCCATGGCGCTCAGGCCCGGGCGCAGCTTGCCCGTCACATTGGAGACGATGTGCATCACATGGGAGTACCGCTCAATGACCATCTTCTCGGTCAGCTGCACACTGCCCAGCTCGGCGATGCGGCCCACATCGTTGCGCCCCAGGTCGATGAGCATCAGGTGCTCGGCGATCTCCTTCGGGTCCGCCAGCAGCTCTTGTTCCAGCGCCCTGTCCTGTTCGGGCGTGGCACCCCGCTTGCGCGTGCCGGCGATGGGGCGCACGGTCACCTCGTCCTGCTCCAGCCGCACCAGAATCTCGGGTGAGGAGCCGACCACCTGATGGTCGCCCATGTCCAGATAGTACATGTAGGGCGAGGGGTTCAGATGGCGCAGGGCACGGTAGAGGTTCATGGCCTGCGCCTGATCGAAGGGGATGGACAGCCGCTGGGAGATGACCACCTGCATCACGTCGCCAGCGAGGATGTACTCCTTGATGCGCTCGACGGCGGCCTTGAAGGCACCTTCGCCGAAGCTGGACTCGAACTGACTCTCGTCCAGATGCACCTCCAGCGGCCGGTCGTCCGGCACCTCCAGCGGCTGACGCAGCCTCTCCTGCAGTTCATCCAGCCGGGCCTGTGCCCGCTCGAAGCTGCCCGCCTCACCGGGATCGGCATGGACGATCAGGTGCACCTGCCCGGAGAGGTTGTCGAACACCACCACCTCTTCCGAATGCAGCAGCAGAATGTCCGGCGTGCCGATAGGGTCTGCCTTGGGCGCGGAATGCGCCAGCCGCGGCTCAATCAGGCGCACGGTGTCATAGCCGAAATAGCCCACCAGCCCGCCGTGAAAGCGGGGCAGACCGTCCACTTCGGCCACCCGGTGGCGGCGGCGGTAGCTTTCGATCCACGCCAGCGGATCCTCCACCATCTCTTCCGCCACACAGGCATCCCCCTCGAACTGCCGCACCGTGTGGCCACGCACCTCGATGCGCCGCGCGCACGGCAGCCCGATGATGGAATAGCGCCCCCACTTCTCGCCGCCCTGCACCGATTCGAACAGATAGGCCCACGGCCCGTCCACCAGCTTGTGCCACACGCTCAGCGGCGTATCGAAGTCGGACAGCACCGTGCGCACCAGCGGCACGCGGTCGAAGTCGGTCAGGGCGTAGAAGGCGGCGGCGTCCATTGTCAGGCTTCGTCCTTCGCTTTGAGGTAGTCCGACAGCTCGGCAAAGCTGTCGATGACCGCATCCGGCTGGTAGTCGCGGATGTCCTCACCGTGGTTGTAGCCGTAGCTGACGCAGATGATGTGGTAGCCGGCGGCACGGGCGGCCTTGACGTCAGACTTGGAGTCCCCCAGCATCAGCGCGTGATCGGGGGTGACGCCCATCTGTTCCGCCGCGTACAGCAGCGGCTCCGGATCTGGCTTTTTGTTGGCGCAGGTGTCCCCGCTGACCACCACCTCGAAATAGGGGCGCAGCTCCTTGTCCTCCAGCAGTTTGAGGGTGAACTGCTCGGCCTTGTTGGTGACGCAGCCCAGGCGGTAACCGTTGTCACGCATCCAGTCCAGCCCCTCGAACACGCCCGGATAGACGCGCGAGCGCTGAGAGGTGTTCTCCCGGTAGAGGTCTTCGAAAATGGCCAGCGCCTTCTTGTACAGCTCGGGGTCGGGCTCGTCCTCCATGCTGTTGGTGAGCGCCCGGGCCACCAGCTTGGGCACACCGTTGCCCACCCAGTTGCGCACGGCGGCCTCACCCCGTTCCGGCAGGCCCAGCGCCTTCATCATCTCGTCGACGCAGAAGGTCAGATCGGGCACGGAATCCACCAGCGTGCCATCCAGGTCGATGAGCACGAAATCGGGTCGGAACTTCTCCACGGTTCAGCCCACCTTGGCCAGTTCTTCACGCATCTGGGCGATGACGGTGTCGAAGCGGTTGGGATCGTTGGGGTTGGCCTTGCCGAAGATGCCGGAACCGGAGACGAAGGTGTCACAGCCTGCGGCCGCCACTTCGGCGATGTTGTCCACCTTCACGCCGCCGTCGATCTCAAGGCGGATGTCATAACCGCTCTCGTCGATGCGCTGACGCGCCTCCTTCAGCTTGCGCAGCGCGGACGGAATGAAGCTCTGACCGCCGAAGCCGGGGTTGACGGACATGATCAGGATCATGTCCACCTTGTCCATCACATAGTCCAGATAGTCCAGCGGCGTGGCCGGGTTGAACACCAGACCGGACTTGCAGCCGGAATCACGGATCAGCTGCAGGGTGCGGTCGATGTGCTCGGACGCTTCCGGATGGAAGGTGATGTAGTTGGCGCCGGCGTTGGCGAAGTCGGGAATGATGCGATCCACCGGCTTGACCATCAGGTGGACGTCGATGGGTGCCTCCAGCCCCTCGCGGCTCATGTAGTTGGCCAGCGATTCGCACACCAGCGGACCGATGGTCAGGTTGGGTACATAGTGGTTGTCCATCACGTCGAAGTGCACCACATCGGCGCCGGCGTTGAGCACATCCTTGACATCCTGACCCAGCTGAGCGAAGTCCGCGGACAGGATGGAGGGGGCAATCCAGTTCTCTTTTTTGGCCATGGCAAATCGTCCTTTTGCTTTAAAATGAATCCTCCGCATTTTAACACGGACGAGAAGCGCCACATGTCCATGCAATCCGTCGCCGACAAGGGCAAGCGCGTCATTCATTTTCTTGAAATCATCGGCCTGTTCGTCATCGGCCTCGCCACGCTGGTGGCCGCCGGACAGGACATCGCCAGCATGATCGCCCGCGGACATGTCAAACTGGCCGACCTGCTGATGCTGTTTCTCTATCTGGAAGTGCTGGCCATGACGGCCATCTATCTGGACTCCGGCAAGCTGCCCATCCGGCTGCCCATCTACATCGCCATCGTGGCGCTGGCGCGCTTTCTGGTGCTGGACATGAAGGAGCTGGACGCCACCGCCATGCTGCTGATCGCCGCCACCATCCTGGTGCTGGCGCTGGCGGTGCTGGTGCTGCGCTACGGCGCGCTCAAATATCCCTACAAGGAGCAGCAGGACCGCTGGAACAAGCCGCCGCGCAGTGGACGCCGCAACGAGGGCCGCCATGCCGCGGGCGTCTTCCGCAAACCCGTTGATCACCGGAGCAGCGACCTATGAGCGCCGTGTTCGAAACCCACCTGACCAGCCTGCCGCTGCTCGCCCGCGGCAAGGTGCGTGACATTTATGACATCGATGACGATCACATGCTCATCGTCACCACCGACCGCATGAGCGCCTTTGACGTCATCCTGCCCACCCCCATTCCCAACAAGGGGCGCATCCTCACCGAGGTGGCCGAGTTCTGGTTCAACAGGACCCGCCACATCGTCCCCAATCATCTGGCGCCGGAGGTGGACATCGCAGCACGGCTCACGCCGGAGGAGCGCAAGCAGATCAGCCGCCGCAGCATGGTGGTGAAAAAGCTCAACCCCCTCCCAGTGGAAGCCATCGTGCGCGGATATCTCATCGGCTCCGGCTGGAAGGAGTATCAGCAGAGCGGTCAGGTGTGCGGCATCCCGCTGCCCGAAGGGCTGCGCAAGGCGGACAGACTGCCGGAACCCATCTTCACCCCCTCCACCAAGGCGGAGGTGGGCGACCATGACGTCAACATCACCTTTGACGAGATGAAGCAGCTCATCGGTGATGAACTGGCGGAAAAGGTGCGCGAGATCAGCCTGCGTCTCTATAAGGAAGCGGCGGAATACGCCCTCAAACGCGGCATCATCATCGCCGACACCAAGTTCGAGTTCGGGCTGGACGATGACGGCCAGCTCTATCTCATCGACGAGGCGCTCACCCCCGACAGCTCCCGCTTCTGGTCCGCCCGGGACTGGCAGCCGGGCACCGATCCCAAAAGCTTCGACAAGCAGTATGTGCGCGACTATCTGGACAGCCTGGACTGGGACAAGACCCCGCCCGGCCCGGAGCTGCCGGAAGAGGTGGTCAAGAAAACGGTGGAAAAATACGCCGAGGCCAAGGACCGCCTGATCGAAAACCCCGATGACTGAACCGGTTCTGCCCCAGCAGGGGCTGTTTGTCACCGGCACCGACACTGAAGTGGGCAAAACCTGGGTTTCAGCCCACATTCTGCGTCATTTTCGGGACTTTTTTCAGCGCGAAAAAAACGCATCCCGTAAAAATGGGGGAGACCCCTCCGCTCGCCCGCATCTGAAGGCGCATGCCTCCAAGGTCACATCCGCTGACAGCACCACGCTGCCGGATCACGGGAGGGGCAGGCTCCATCGGGCCTGTGCCCGTAAGCCGGTATTGAGCGGTGCCGCTTTCGACGGACTGTGCCTGCGTGGCGAAGACGCGGTGCGGCTGGCGGCCGCCACCGGCGAACCCATGGAGCAGGTATGCCGTTTTCAGTTCGCCGCCCCCATCTCCCCAGCCCGCGCGGCACGGGAAGCAGGCATGGACACCACTCTGCCCCGCCTGCTGGAAGCATGCAAGGCGCCGTCGGACGGCTGGACGCTGGTGGAAGGCGCCGGCGGCTTTCTCTCCCCGCTGGGGTCGGACAGCAGCCTCAATGCCGATCTCGCCGCCACCCTCGGCCTGCCGGTGCTGCTGGTGGCCAGGCTGAAACTGGGCTGCATCAACCACACCTTGCTGACACTGGAAGCGATCGAGCACCGCGGCCTGCGCTGCGCCGGCATCGTGCTCAACGACCTGCATGACCGCCGGGATGCCGCCACCCATAAGGAAATGGCGCAGCTTGCCGGCTGCGCCATCACCCTCATGCCTCACGGACGGCCCGGTCCGGACTGGGCCGACTGGCTGAATTCACTGGAACTTGTAGCTCAGACTCACACCCGCTGAGGTGGTGCTGGTGTTGTCCGTGCTGACAAACAGATTCACACCCGCCTGCCGGGTCATGCGATACCCCAGAAACAGCGAGCCGCCAAACGCATCATCCAGCTGCTTGTTGGTGGCCTGGTTGTAGTCCAGTGACACACCGCCGTTCCAGTTCTGCGCCAGCACCGTGCCCGCGCCCACGGAGGCGTAGAAGGCATCCTGATAGTCCGGATTATCCGACTTGCCCCCCTTGATCACATACCCCGCCGTGGCAAACACTGACTTCCCACTGCCCACGGTGCGGAAGTAGTCCAGCTGCAGACGGGTATCGTTATAGCCGGAGGAAAGCCCCTTAGACTTGCTGCCGGTGGCGAACTTCTCCTTGACGGTGATCGTCCACCAGGGCTGCTCGGTCAGGTCATAACTGAGCGACAGGGTGGTGTCCCCCTGACCGGACTCGGCCTTCTGCCCGCGGGGCTTGACCTCCAGCCAGCTGCTGGACAGACGCACGCCGAAGCGACCGCTTTTGAGCTTGATGCTCAGCGGCACGGACTGGATGGTGGTGTCCGGCGAGTTCAGGTCATTGCTCTGACCATCCACATAGAAATAGCCGGTGGACACACGTACGCTGGTATCGGCCGCCTGTGCCACACCCGCCAGCAACAGCGCGCCCGCCAGAGCGCTCAAGCGCATATTCGGTTTCATGGGGTAGTCTCCCGAATTGTGGTTTCCCTGCTAAAAAGCGCGACTCATATCCATATGAGCCGCGCCACCCTGCGTGTGAATATATCACATGCGAGTTTTTCAGGCTTACTGTCCGATTGCCACATCACCGGCCTGAGGGCCACCGTTACCACCGGCATTGATGCGATCCACCACATCACCGGTACGGCCGCGCTGACCGCCCTGACCGATGCGCTCACGCAACCGGTCTGTCTGCTCAATGGCACGCTCATCGGCGTGCTCCATGCCACGCTGCATGTTCTGCATGCGCTCGTGGGCATCATCCATGCGGTCGGCCTGCTCCTCTGCGCGCTCACCCATGTGTTCGGCACGCTCCTGCATCCGCTCCGCATGCTCTTCCATATGCTCGGCGCGTTCCTGCATGTGCTCAGAGCGCTCTTCCATGTGCTCCGCCCGTTCGCTCATGTGCTCAGCACGCTCCTGCATCCGCTCCGCATGCTCTTCCATGCGTTCGGCACGCTCATTCATGTCCTCCATGCGATCACTCTGCTCCTGCATGCGCTCCATGCGCTCGCTCATCTCCTGAGAGCGCTCGGCGCGTTCGGTCGCATCGTCCATGCGGTCACTCTGGTCCATGTACTGACCAATACGATCTGAAGTGCGGTCATCCATGTCCGCATGGACAACCGGAACACTCATGACACCTGCAATCATCATGGCCTGGATCAGTGATTTCACTTTCATCTTTCAGTCCTCCCTTCGGGGTTTTGACGGTTCAACAACTGCCTGTGCTTCAGGCTTGGGTTCATTTTATATGTAAAAATTTCCCATTTGCAACCCCTTCAGCAAGAAAAAATGTAATTTTTTTCCATTCGAGCATCCACTATAATAGAAGGCATGACGCTTCTCGACCCCAACAAGGCGCTGTTCAAGGCGCTGCAGACCATGCTCAGACCCCTGTTCCGCCTGCTGGTGCGGAAGGGGATCGGCTACCCAGCCTTCACCGAATTGGCCAAACAGCTGTATGTGGAAGCGGCCTGGCGGGAGGAACAGGCCAAAGGCGGGCGCATCACCGACAGTCGTCTGAGCACGCTGACCGGCATCCACCGCAAGGAGATCAAGCGCCTGCGCGCCGAACTGGAACAGCCGCCTCTGCCGTCAGAGCGCAAGGCGGGGCTGGCGGCTCAGCTGGTCTCCCAGTGGCTGGGCCGGGATGGCTATGTCAATGATGATGGCACGCCCCGACCACTGCCCTACCAGAGCGACGATAAAGACGCCCCATCATTCCATGCGCTGGTGCAGTCCATCACCCGTGACGTTCACCCGCGCACGCTGCGTGACACTCTGCTGGAGCAGGGCTTTCTGCGCGAGGATGATCAGGGCCGGCTGATTCTGGACGAAGCCGGCTACGTGCCGGACCAGTCATGGGAGGAGACACTATTTTTCGCCGGCAAGAACCTGGGCGCCCACAGCGCCACCGTGGTGGACAACCTGCTGAAGACGGCGCCGCCCCAGCTGGATCGGGCCGTCTATTACTACCGCCTCAGTGAACAGTCCGCCACCGAGCTGGAGCAATGGGCACGGGAAGCCGCGCTGGAACTTCTCAGAGATTTCAACCGACGCGCCGCCGAACTGCAGGCGCAGGACAAGGCCCGCGGTGAAGACGGTCATGGTGTGCACTTCGGCGCCTACTTCCACCGCGAGGAGGACAAGGCATGATGCGCTGGCTTGCCCTGCTGCTGTTTGCGCTGCTGAGCGGCTGCGCCAGCGACCAGCCCACGCGCACCGCCATGCTGGACCGTGGTTTTGGCGGCACGGGACTCACCGTTTGCGGTCCTGGCGCCCATGCGGGCGGCGACAGCGGGTTCGGCGGCACCGGCCACAGCGCCGAGTGTGGCATGGGTGGCACGGGCGTGATCGGCACCATCACCGACTTCGGCTCCATCTGGGTCAACGGGCTGGAAATCGAACTCAAACCCGGCCTCAGGGTGGACACCAATCTGGGCGGGCAGGTGAAACTGGGCATCGGTCATCAGGTGATCACTACTGCACGGCCGGATGCACAGGGCCGCCCGGCCACCGATCGTGTGCGCGTCTTCTACGCCGTGGCCGGACAGGTCAGCGCCCGCAACGGCGACAGCCTGACCATCGCCGGGCAGCATATCACGCTGGATGGCGAAACCCGCGGCCTGCGTGATGTCCGACAGGGCGACTGGGTTGCCGTCTCCGCCCTGCCGCAGGGCGAAAGCCGCTGGCTGGCCACACGCATCGATCCCAACCCGAACCGGGTGTCACGCATCGCCCGTCCGCAGCTTGACAGTCTCGATACATCCAGGGCGCTGCTGCAGGGCACGGTCATGCACCGTGATGGCCACCCCGTACTGGCGCCCTATGACCTGCCGCTGAACAACCTTGACCTGCACGACGGCACCCTGGCCGTAGTGGCGGCCCAGCGCGAAGCACGCCACTGGCAGGTG
Organism: Sulfurivirga sp.; assembly: GCF_015490265.1. Lineage (GTDB taxonomy): Bacteria > Pseudomonadota > Gammaproteobacteria > Thiomicrospirales > Thiomicrospiraceae > Sulfurivirga. The sequence continues at coordinate 14,468 of NZ_WFYD01000113.1, forward strand.
GAACAGATTGAAACTCTGCGCCACTGGCGGGTGGACTGGCAGCAGATGCGCAGCCAGATGCAGGAAGTGCGTGCCCTGCACCATCAGATGCGCGAATCCCGCGAGATGCGCGAACACGGCGAAGACCTGCGTGAAATGCGCGAACAGAGCGAGGACCTGCACGAAGCCCGCGAGCAGCAGGAGCACCTGCGGGAACAGCAGGAAAACCTGCGCGAAAGCCGTGAACTCTACGAGCAGCAGGAAGAACTGCGGGAAGAACGGGAAACCTGGCGCATGGATCGGGATCAGGACTGACAGGCTAAAATAGCGCTCTCACCGTCAGGGAGGCGTCCCATGCACCACTACACCACCGGCATTATCCGCATCAAGAACCTGCTGCTGCGCACCTATGTGGGCATCAATCCCGAGGAAAAGATCAAGAAGCAGGACGTGCTCATCAACCTCACCCTGCGCTGCGATGCCGTCACCCGTGCGGAAGAAGGCCACATCGAACAGACCCTCGACTACAAGCGGGTGGTCAAGAACATCATTCCCTTCGTGGAGGAGAACCGCTTCGAACTGCTGGAAGTGATGGTGCGCCAGGTGCTCGACCGGGTCATGACCTTCGACGAGGTGCAGTGGGCCCGGGTGGAAATCGACAAGCCCCATGCCATCCGCTTCGCCGAGTCGGTATCCATTACGCTGGAAGCGGAGCGGGCGCAGAACGCCTGACGCCTCATGACCCCCGTCATCCTCGTCAGCGGCCTGCTGGGCAGCGGCAAGACCACGCTCATCAACCACCTGCTGGCACAGAAACCGTCCCACGAGCGCTGGGGCGTGGTGGTCAACGACTTCGGCCCGCTGACGCTGGACGGCGCGCTGATCGACGCCGACCAGGTGGTGGAAGTCGCCGGCGGCTGCCTGTGCTGCAGCGCCCACGCCGGCCTGCGTCAGGCGCTGCAGCAGCTGCGCCGGCACGATCCGACGCGCATTCTCATCGAGCCTACCGGCCTCGGCCATCCGGACACCCTCATCGACGCCCTGCGCCACGCCCCGGGCATGCAGCTGTCCAAGGTCATCAGCGTGGTCACGCCCGCGCAGCTCACGCCGGAACGCTGGCGAAAATCCGAACTGCTGCGCAAGATCGTCACCCTGGCCGACCTGCTCGTATTGAACAAAATCGATCTTTCCACCTGTCAGGATAGAAAACTGGCCCGTGACTTGCTTGAAACCCTGCCCCAGCCGCCGGAGGTGGTGGAGACGACCCGGAGCCGGCTGGCACTGGATGTTGCTCTGGCACCACCACACAGGCCTCTGCGGCTGTGGCCGGCCACAGAAGGCCACGCTACGCGGTCGCCGGCACCCCATGATGCGGCGCTGACCGGCCTGCTGGAGGCATGGCGGCTGGAAGAGGACGGGCTGCTGTCTGTCGGCTACCGCTTCAGCGCGGACACCATCTTCAGCCGGCCGGCGCTCAGGGCGCTGTTCGAGCAGACACCGCCACTGCGCGCCAAGGGCCTGCTGCGCACCGGACGCCACTGGCAACTGCTGCAGTGGACGGATGACCGGCTGACGCTGGAAGACTACGCCTGGCGGGCCGACAGCCGCCTGCTCGTCTTCTGGCCGGCAGACCGGCGGCAGGATATTGCCGCCTTTGAAGCGGCGTTGGATGGAACTGCGAGGTTGAAACCGCTATGAGCTCAACGGACAACCACACCCC
>NZ_WFYD01000114.1 GCF_015490265.1 Sulfurivirga sp.
CCGCCCTGACCAAATGGTCCATCGGCCTGCTGGTCTTCGGCATCATGGGCATGACCGTGGCGCTGACCATCATGGGCTACGAGCAGACACTGGTGGAGCGCGCCGAGCTGGGCGGTGGCTGGCAGGCCTACTTCACCGCCCAGAACCTGCCGTGGTATGTGCAGGCGCAGGGCTGGCGGCTGGCCATGGGCGTGGTGACCTTCATCGGCTTCGTGCTGCTGTTTGTCGACCTGCTGACCATTGGCAGCCGCCAGCACGAAGAACAACGGCATGAAATGAAACCGGCTCCTGCCGCAGCATGAACAAGGGAGGACAAAACCATGATCATCCAGAAATGCACCGACGTCAGCTGTGACAACATCTTCGCCTGGCTCAACCAGGGGCCGCTGACCCTGACCATCACCCTGCACCTGCTCATCCTGCTGCCCATGGCATGGATCTACGTGCAGGAAAAGCGCAAGCTGCAGCACCGACCGCCGGAGGAATCCTGACCATGCTTGACGGCATTCTCGTGCTGGTCTTCGCCAGCGCCCTGCTGTTCTTCATGATCTGGCCGGCCACCGTCATCACCCGATGGCTCTGCCGCCATTCGGAACGCCTGCGCCGCTGGCGCAATCCGCTGGCGGTGGCGCTGACCGTCATGCTAGCACTGGGCGCCGGTGCCGCATTACGCTGGCTTTGACCTCTCAAACCTCATCCAACAGGCCGTCGGCAGGGTCGGCCTGTTCATCTCCCTCATCATGCCCGCACCGGCTCGCTTAAAATGAGCGCTTTCCCGGAGCAAGCCCATGAACCTGCTGACCCCCTGGCAACAGCGCTGTGAGCGGCTGCTGCGCGACTACTGGCAGCAACGGCCCATCGAACCCGCTCTCAAGGCGGCCATGATCTACGCCACCACCAATGGCGGCAAACGCTTCCGCCCCGCCCTCACATGGCTGGTGGGCGAAGCCCTCGGCCTGCCACAGGAACAGCTCGACCCGGCCGCGCTCGCCATCGAGTTGGTGCACTGCTACTCCCTCGTGCACGACGACCTGCCCGCCATGGATGACGACGACCTGCGCCGAGGCCAGCCCACCGTTCACATCAAGTTTGACGAGGCCACCGCCATCCTGGCGGGTGACGCACTGCTGACCGAAGCCATGGAGCTGCTCAGCCATGCGGAACTGCCCGCCGACATCCGTCTGCGTCAGCTGCAGCTGCTCAGCCATGCCGCCGGCAGCCAGGGCATGGTGGCCGGCCAGATGATGGACATGGCCGCCACCGGTCAATCTATGACGCTGGATGCGCTGATCCTCCTTCACGAACTCAAGACCGGCGCGCTCATCCGTGCCGCCCTGCTGCTGGGTGCCGCCCCTTCACAGGACTACCCCTCACTGGAAAAACCGCTCGGCCGGCTGGGGCTGACGCTGGGACTGGCCTTCCAGGTGCAGGACGACATTCTCGAAGCCGAAGGGGCGCAGACAGGCAAATCCGCCGACAGCGACGCCCGCAACGGCAAGAACACCTTCCCCGCCCTGCTGGGGCTAGACGCGGCGCGGGACTATCGAGATGAACTCATCCAGCAGTGCCACCTGCTGCTGAACGAACTCCCGCTGCGCTCCCCCGCTCTGCGCCAAGTCATTGACTTTGTGGCGGAAAGGCGTCATTAGGCGTATAATCCGCACCCCTATGCAGACACCACAGTTCACCCTCACCACTCTGCTCGACTTCGCCGCCGCCCACAGGCTGCACGGCTACGACGGCGACTGCGCCAGACTGCACGGCCACAACTGGAAGGTGGAAGTACACGTGCGCGGCACACAGCTGGACGAGGTGGGCATGGTCATGGACTTCAAGGCTATCAAGCGTCATGCCCGGGAAGTGGTGGCCGAGCTGGACCACACCTACCTCAACGACCACCCCTTCTTCCAGACCCGCAACCCCACGGCGGAAAACCTGGCGCTCTTCCTGTTCCAGAAGTTGAGCGAGCGCATCAACAACGACCGCTGCCATGTGGTTGGCATCACCGTGTGGGAAAACGACCGCAACCGCGTCACCCTCGGTGAAAGAGGCTGAAATCCCCGCAATTTCCGCCGCCCGCCCGGCGCGCTGGAAATCGATTCGGCAAAAATGGGGGAGACCCCGCCAGAAAACACATTTCCGGCCTGTGAAAGCACCAGAGCATGGGTGACACGGGATTTGCAGCGGCGCGCGCGAAAACCGGCTCCGCAAAATCAGGGGAGACCCCGTCAAGAAACCACATCTCATGGCATCCTCGCCTCTCCACAGGCAGCCTGAACGGATGTTGCCTGTGAGCCTGAAAGGAAAGCCACAAGATCGGAGACAACCTCACCTCTCCAGGCAAAAATCCCGCACGCCACACACTCGCCGCCTAAAATAGTTGCAGCAAAAACACAGGAATCCTGCCCATGCACGACCCTCTGGTGCTGTTGGCCGCCGCCATCATCGGCCTGATCTTCGGCAGCTTCTTTTCCATGCTCAGCTGGCGGCTGCCCCGCCGGCTGCTGGCCGAATATCACGGCGAGCCCGTCCCCCCGCTGTGGGACCTGCGCACCCGTTCCGCCTGCCCTCACTGCGAAACCACCCTGCCGTGGTATCGACTCATCCCCCTGTTGAGCTGGCTGGCCAGCAGAGGGCGCTGCCATGCCTGCGGACAGCCCATCTCGAAACGCTACCCCCTCATTGAGCTGGCCACTGCGCTGCTGACCGTGGCTGCCGTATGGCAGTTCGGCCTGAGCGCGAAGGGGGCTTTCGCCGTGGGCTTCGGCTGGCTGGTGGTGTTGCTGGTGACGGTGGATCTGGAGCACAAGCTCCTGCTGGACGCCTTCACCTACCCACTGCTGTGGCTGGGGCTGCTGGCCAACAGCCTGCATCTGTGGGTGACGGCGGAAGCAGCCATCTGGGGCGCTGCGCTGGGCTATGGCCTGCTTTGGGGCACCTACTGGCTGTTCCGGCTCGTCACCGGACGGGAAGGCATGGGCTACGGCGACTTCAAGATGATGGCAGCGGTGGGGGCGTGGTTCGGCTGGCAGGCCATTCCGGGACTGCTGCTGCTCTCCGCTCTGACCGGCATTCTGGCGCAGCTGCTGCTGCGTCTGGCGGGACGGGGCGAGACCCACTTCGCCTTCGGCCCCTACATCGGCCTGGCCGGGCTGGCGTGGCTCTACTTCGGCCCGCAACTGGAACGGCTGTTCTGACATGAGCGGGCCTGTCAGCCTTCCACCGCTACAGGCCCTTACTCTTCCGCCGCGGCTGGTCGGCCAGCTGGCCCTGACACCCGACACGCTGCTTCAGGCCACCGTCACCCGTGTTCAGGGCGAGACGGCCACGCTCAACATTCAGGGGCATCCGTTGCAGGCGCGCAGCGAGATCCCGCTCACACCGGGGCAGCGGCTCACATTTCTGGTGCAGTTCGCCAACAATCAATGGCGCCTGATTCCCCAGTCCGCCCCCTCCATAACAACCGGCAGCCCGGCGGCCACCACACCTCCGCTCCTGCAACCCTTGTCCACGCCGCCGACGCAGGCCATGCAGACCGTGCTCACCCAGCTCTTTCAGGCTCTGCCCGCCGCTCAGGCCAGCCCCATGCTGGCCACGCTGACAGAAAAGCTCCAGCAGCAACTGCTCAGGCCGCAGAAACGCCCGGGGATTGAACAGCTGCGCGCCCATCTGCTCAACGGTGGCACCCAGCTGGAAGCCCGACTTGCCGCAGGTCAGCCCGTGGCGCAGGACATCAAGGCCACCCTGCTGCAGATGCTGGCGCTGGCGAAGGAACAGAAAAAGGACGCGCTGATCGATCCCATTCGCAAACTGCTGCGTCGCATCGAGCATCACCAGGCCCGCAGTCTCATGGAAGGCGCCTTCTCCTTTCCGCTGCTGTTCGAGCCCCGTTCGGACATCCGCGATGGCAGCCTGACCTTCTATCCGCCCGAGCCTGCTGACGGCGCATCCGACTGGCGCGCGCTGCTTCAGCTGGACTTTTCCCGCACCGGCCCCTTCGAGGCGCTCATCACCCTGACAACGGAGGCCCTTCAGGTCATCATCTGGGCTGCCGATCCCACAGTGCGGGACGCGCTCAAGACCCTCAGGGAGCGCCTGCGTGAACTGACCGATCAGGTGACGGTGACGTGGCACGAAACACCCCCATCCAGCCGGCTGGGCGCGCCGGCACTCAGCGTGAGGGCCAAGGCATGAACGAACGGAACCCGCGCAAAAAAGCGGTCGCGCTCAAATACGACGGACACGGCGCCCCCACGGTGGTGGCCAAGGGACAGGCGCTGATCGCCGAGGAGATCATCCGGCTGGCGCGCGAGGCCAACGTGCCCATCGTCGATCAGCCGGAGCTGGTGGAGCTGCTGGCGCAGGTGGAGCTGGATCAGGAGATCCCGCCCATGCTCTATCAGGCGGTGGTGGAAGTACTCATCTTCGCCTACGAGCTCAGCGGCAAGGTACCGCCGCAGCCGAAAAAATGAAAGTCAGTCTTGGCCGGAGGAAAGCAGCCAGAAGAGCAGATAGCCGCCATACATGCCCAGCATCAGCAACGCCAGCACAGTCACCGGCCGCAGCGGTCCCACACTTGCCGGTTCAGGCTCGACACCCTCACGACGCAGCCTTCGCTGCCGCAGACGGTGGCGCACCATCCAGTAGAGAAAGCCGGCCACCAGCAGGGCGCTGAACAGCTTGAGCCACATCAGCCCAGCACCTGCCGCACGCGCTCCAGATCCTCCGCTGTGTCCACTCCGATGCCTGCGTCGCACAGGGCGTCCAGCACCAGAATGGGGGCCTCATGGTAGAGCGCCCGCAACTGCTCCAGCTTTTCCAGCTGCTCCAGCTCGCACGGCGGCCAGCTCACATAGCGCTGCACGAATCCGGCCCGGTAGGCATACAGGCCGATATGACGGCGATAGCTGTGCAGATGGGACGGATCCATGCGGTCATGGTGGAAGTCCACATCCCGGTTCCAGGGAATGGGCGCGCGGGAGAAAGTGATGGCATGCCCCCGGGCGTTGCGCACCACCTTGACCACATTGGGGTCGAACAGGGCCGCTGGTGAGGCGATCGGCTCGCACAGGGTGGCCATTTCCGCCTCCGTGTCCGCCGCCAGCCCCTCCGCCACCTGCCGGATCAGTTCAGGCGGCAGCATGGGCTCGTCCGCCTGCACATTGACCACCAGCGTCCCGTCAGCCCATCCCAGCCGGGTGATCACCTCCGACAGCCGTTCCGTGCCGGAAGAATGCTCTGCGGAGGTCATCACCACCCGGGCACCAAAGGCCTCGCAGACCGCGCGCACCTTGTCCGATTCCGTGGCGATCCAGACCTCCTCTGCGCCGCTGTCCAGCGCATTGCGCCAGGTCCACCACACCAGCGGATGCCCGCCCACGTCTGCCAGCACCTTGCCCGGCAGGCGTGAAGAGGCGTAACGGGCGGGGATGACAACCTGAAAGCTCATGCGGACTTCTGCTTGCGGTAACGCTCGACGGTGTCCTCATCCAGATCCACCGCCTCATCAGCCAGCAGAATGGGAATGTCATCCCGGATGGGATAGGCCTTTTTGGCCGCGGTGGAGACCAGCCACTGCCGGTCACGGTCATAGACCAGCTTCGTCTTGGTCAGCGGGCATACCAGAATATCCAGCAGCTTGGGGTTCATATTTCTCCTCCACACAGGCCCTCACCCGGGCCAGCCATGCCTGTTCCCATTCAGAAGGCAGCCGGGCGGCCACCTCCAGCCAGTAGTGCTCGCCCGCACCGTCCGGCTGGCATTTTATCGCATCCTTTTCCGTCATGACCCACGGACCGGGCGTCTGTTCAAGCACGCGCTGCAGCTGTTCTGTGGACGCATGGTCCGGCAGCGCCACCGTGTCGCTGACTGCCACACCCAGCTCGCGCACGGTGTCGAAAAAGCGCTGCGGGTTGCCGATGCCCGCCAGCGCCCGGACAGTGCGCCCCGCCAGTGCAGACAGAGGCAGGCGGCTACCGTCCAGCCGGCGCCATGCCACCGGCTCCAGCCGCATCACCGGCCAACCGGCCAGTTCAGCTCTATCTCCAGCACCGTTGCTGATACGGAAGTCCACTTCCTCCACCCGCCGCCAGGGTTCCCGCAGCGGTCCGGCCGGCAGACAGCGACCGTTGCCCGCGCCACGCACCCCATCGGCCACCACCACCTCCAGATCACGAGGCAGGGCGTAATGCTGCAATCCATCGTCAGAGAGGATCACCCGCACCTGTGGATGGCGCTCCAGCAGCGTCCGGGCCGCCCTGTCCCGGTACGGGTCCACCACCAGCGGACACCCCAATCTCCGGGCAATCAGTGCCGGTTCATCCCCGCACTCTTCCGGTGAAGTCTGCGGCCGCACCACCTGTGGAAACGGCCCCCTGCCACCATATCCCCGGCTGATGATGCCGAACGGCACCCCCGCCTCCCGCAGCAGCTCCGCCAGACGCAGCAGCAGCGGCGTCTTGCCACTGCCGCCTACGGTGACATTGCCTACCACCACCACGACGGCCGTGGGAAAGGTCGGATCGAAGGTGTTGCGAAATCGGCGCAACCGTCCACGGGCAATACGGCAGGTCAGCGCGCCCAACGGCGCGAGCAGACGGCCTGCAGGATGCCCTGCATCCATCCACCAGCGGGGCCAGTCACTTGCGAATACACTCATGTCGGTAGATTGTAGGGCTTTGTGTCCGCCTCTGCCCGATCAGTCGCACACTCCGCTGGGACAGCTGCCAGATGAGCTGGCCTTCACAACCGGTGCAGTACACCCTGATGCCCCGCTTCAGCCAGCGCGCCTTCACCGCCGACGCAGGCAGATGGAATGGATTGCGGTAGCCGGCCGAGACGGCCACCTGACGCACGCCGAGACCATCCAGCAGTGCCGTGCCGTTTGAGGTGGTGCTGCCGTGGTGACCGGC
>NZ_WFYD01000115.1 GCF_015490265.1 Sulfurivirga sp.
GACAGGATCAGTCGTCCATGTGGCGGATGACCTCCTCGCCGAAGCCGGAACAGGACACCTCGGTGGCGCCGTCCATCAGGCGGGCCAGATCGTAGGTGACCGTCTTGGCCTGAATGGCGCCCTCCATGCCCTTGATGATCAGGTCGGCTGCCTCGTTCCACCCCATGTGGCGCAGCATCATCTCGGCAGACAGGATGAGGGAGCCCGGGTTCACCTTGTCCTGACCGGCATACTTGGGCGCCGTGCCGTGAGTGGCCTCGAACATGGCCACGGTATCGGACAGGTTGGCGCCCGGCGCAATGCCGATGCCGCCCACCTGTGCCGCCAGCGCGTCGGAGATGTAGTCACCATTGAGGTTCAGCGTGGCGATGACGCTGTATTCCGCCGGACGCAGCAGAATCTGCTGCAGGAAAGCATCGGCGATCACATCCTTGATCACGATCTCGCGGCCGGTCTTCGGGTTCTTGAAGCTGCACCACGGTCCACCGTCGATTTCTGTAGCGCCGAACTCCTCCTTGGCCAGCTCGTAGCCCCACTCCTTGAAGGCGCCCTCGGTGAACTTCATGATGTTGCCCTTGTGCACCAGAGTGACCGAATCCCGGTCCTGATCAATGGCATACTGGATCGCCTTGCGCACCAGCCGCTTGGTGCCTTCTTCGGACACGGGCTTGATGCCGATGCCGGACGTCTCGGGGAAACGGATCTTGTTGACCCCCATCTCGTTCTGCAGAAAGTCGATCACTTTCTTCACTTCCGGGGTGCCCGCCTTCCACTCGATACCGGCGTAGATGTCCTCGGAGTTCTCGCGGAAGATGACCATGTCCACAAGCTCCGGGTGCTTCACCGGAGAGGGTGTGCCGTTGAAATAGCGTACCGGACGCTGGCAGACGTAGAGATCCAGGTTCTGACGCAGCGCCACGTTGAGAGAACGGATGCCACCACCGACCGGCGTGGTCAGCGGTCCCTTGATGGAGACCACATAATCACGCACTGCCTCCAGCGTCTCGTCAGGCAGCCAGACATCGGGCCCATAGACCTTTGTGGCCTTCTCACCGGCGTAGATTTCCATCCAGGCGATCTTGCGCTGACCGCCGAAGGCCTTGTCCACGGCGGCGTCAACCACCTTCTTCATCACCGGCGTGATGTCCACGCCAATGCCGTCACCCTCGATGAAGGGTACGATCGGACGGTCAGGCACGTTCAGGCTGTTGTCTGCGTTGACGGTAATCTTCTCGCCCTCGGCGGGCACCACGATCTTCTCGAACGACATGCTTCGACCTCACTGTTAAAATGACGGTCAATTTTACCATACGCCCCCTCATGAGCCGACTGCTGCTGTTCAACAAGCCTTACGGTGTGCTGAGCCAGTTCAGTGATGCCGACGGACGTCCCACACTGAAGGATTACATCGACGTGCCCGGGGTCTATCCCGCAGGTCGGCTTGACCGGGATTCGGAAGGGCTGCTGCTGCTGACTGATGACGGCCGTCTGCAGCACCGTATCGCCCACCCGCGTCACAAGCTGGAAAAGACCTATCTGGTGCAGGTGGAGGGCGACCCCACGGAAGCGGATCTGGAACCGCTGCGTCGCGGCATCCTGCTCAAGGACGGCCCCACCCGCCCGGCAAAGGTGCGGCGTATCGACCCACCCACGCTGTGGCCGCGCAACCCGCCGGTGCGCTACCGCAAGTCCGTGCCCGACACCTGGCTGGAAATCCGCATTACCGAAGGACGCAACCGGCAGGTGCGGCGCATGACGGCAGCCATCGGCTTTCCGACGCTCAGGCTGGTGCGGGTTAGAATAGGCCGCTGGCGGCTGGGACGACTGCAGCCGGGCGAATGGATCGAACTGGAGGTGTGATGAAGGTCATCGTTGGGCTTTCCGGAGGTGTGGACTCCGCCGTGAGCGCCCTGCTGCTCAAGCAGCAGGGCTATGAGGTGGAAGGCCTGTTCATGAAGAACTGGGAAGGCGACGACACCGAAGACTACTGCCCGGCCCGGGAGGACCTGATGGATGTGATGGCGGTGTGCGACCGCCTTGGCATCGAACTGCATGTGCGCAATTTCGCCAGGGAATACTGGGAACGCGTGTTCAGCTACTTTCTTGATGAATACCGGGCCGGACGCACTCCCAACCCGGACATCCTCTGCAACAAGGAAGTCAAGTTCCGCGCCTTTCTGGACGAAGCGCTGCGCCTGGGTGCCGACCGCATCGCCATGGGGCACTACGCCCGCAACGTGGAAGATGAAACGGGCCGCTTCCATCTGATGAAGGGGCGGGACGCCAACAAGGACCAGACCTACTTTCTCTACACCCTGCAGCAGCATCAGCTGGAAAAGAGCCTGTTCCCCGTCGGTGGGCTGGAAAAGCCCCGCGTACGCGAAATTGCCGCCGAGCATGACCTGCCGGTGGCCGCCAAGAAGGATTCCACCGGCATCTGCTTCATCGGCGAGCGCAAGTTCAAGGACTTTCTGCAGCGCTATCTGCCCGCACAGCCGGGGGACATGGTCACGCCGGAGGGCGAGGTGGTCGGCCGTCACGACGGGCTGATGTACTACACGCTGGGGCAGCGCCGCGGTCTGGGCATCGGCGGCGGTCACGGGCGGGAGAACCTGCCCTGGTTCGTGGCCGACAAGGATCTTGAACACAACCGGCTGATCGTGGTGCAGGGCGAGCACCCCCTGCTCTACCATATTGCCCTGATTGCGGACCAGCTGCACTGGACCACGGGCATGCTGCCGGAAAAACGCCATCTTCATGCCAAGATCCGCTACCGGCAGGAAGAGCAGCCATGCCGCATCGAGCCTCTGCCGGACGGGCGTCTGGCCGTGATCTTCGACACGCCTCAGCGGGCGGTCACGCCAGGGCAGTCGGTTGTCTTCTACGATGGCGAAGAGTGCCTCGGTGGCGGCGTCATTGAACAGCGGTTCAAGGATGAAAAGGAACTGGAGAACGCCCTGTGAGCTATACGGATCAGGATCGAACCCTCGCCTTTGCCGGCCTCTATCAGGCCGTCAGGCAGGTGCACGACATCGCCGCACATGGCCGATTGCGCCCGGAGGCCTTCGAAACCAGCGTGCGCAGTCTGTTTATCACTGATCCCGAATCAACGCTGGATGTCTTCGGCGGTGATCTGGCGAACCTGCGCCTCGGCATAGAAACCCTGCTTGGGCAGATGCTGGGCAGCCAGCGTAACCTGCACATCACCCGCTATGCGCTGGGGCTGGTCATTCTGGCCAAGAAGGTCATGCAGGACGGACAGCGGCTGCAGCGCATCAGCGACACCATCGAGACGGCCCGGCGGCAGCTGGAACATTTCGGCGGTATTGAGCGCCCGGTGCTGGAGACCCTGGCCCGGGCCTATGAGGAAAACATCAGCCCTCTGCAGCCGCGCATACTGGTCAACGGCATGCCGGAACATCTGCAGGACAGCCTCAATGTGGTGCGCATCCGCACCCTGCTGCTGGCCGGCCTGCGCTCAGCGATCCTCTGGTATCAGACCGGTGGCAGTCGCTTTCAGCTGATCTGGAAGCGCCGCGCCTATGTGCGCACCGCCCAGGCACTGTTGCAGCAGCTGCCGGAAAAGCCCAAATTCTCTCCGGAGTAAGCTCAGCGCGCCTCGAGGACTTCCACTTCCTCCAGCTGTTCCAGCTGACGTTTCTGAACGTCAGTCAGGCGGATATCCAGCACCGGCGCACCCTGCTCGTCGAAGTGCTCGGCCAGCACTTCACCCAGTGTGTAGAGCTGGGCCCGTAGCTTGCCGGCCGTCACCGGCAGCCGCACGCGAAGATGGTGGAACCGTCCCTTGAAGTGACTGGCCACCGCCTGCTGCAACAGATCAAGCCCCTGCCCCGTCTTCGCCGAAATCCACACCCGGCTGGCACAGCCCGCCTCATCCCAGTCGATATGAGGATCCACCGGTGGATCAAGTCGGTCAATCTTGTTCATGACCAGAAGCTGCGGCACTTCATCCGCCCCCACCTCGGCAATGACCGTCTGCACATCCGCCATCTTCTCCTCCCGCAACGGATCGGCGGCGTCCACCAGATGAATGAGCAGGTCCGCCTCCCGTGTCTCTTCAAGTGTGGAGCGGAAGGCCGCCACCAGATCATGAGGAATATGGCGGATGAACCCCACGGTATCGGCAAAGATGACCGGGCCGGCGCCGGGCAGATGCACCCTGCGCAGCGTGGCATCCAGCGTGGCGAACAGGCGATCCTCCGCATAGACGCCCGCCTCGGTCAGCCGGTTGAACAGGGTGGATTTGCCCGCATTGGTGTAACCGACGATGGTCACAGTGGGCAGGTCCGTCTTCTTGCGGCCACGCCGACCCAGTTCACGCTGTTTTCTCGCCTTCTCAATACGTCTTTCCAGCTGACGGATGCGCTCGCGCAGCAGGCGGCGGTCGGTTTCCAGCTGCGTTTCACCCGGGCCACGCAGGCCGATCCCCCCCTTCTGCCGTTCCAGGTGGCTCCAGCCGCGCACCAGCCGGGTGGACATGTGCTTGAGCTGGGCCAGCTCCACCTGCAGCTTGCCTTCGTGGGAGCGTGCCCGCTGGGCGAAAATATCCAGAATCAGCCCGACCCGATCCAGCACGCGGCACTTGAGCGCCCGTTCCAGATTGCGCTCCTGCGCGGGGGACAGGGCATGGTTTACGATGACCACGTCCGCCTCGCAGGCAGCCACGGCATCAGCCACCTCCTCCACCTTGCCCCTGCCGATGAAGGTTCGGGGATCCGGCGTGTCCCGTCGCGCGGTGATGAGCGTGCACACCTCGGCGCCGGCGGAATCGACCAGTTCCCGAAATTCCTCCAGCTCTTCCCGGTCTTCCGCCTGCCGCATCTCCACATGCACCAGCACCGCCCGTTCCAGCTCCCGCTGCGGGCGGATACGCCCGAACAGTTCGGTCATGCCCTGCCCTCTTCAAACGCAAAAAGCCGGCAATGCCGGCTTTCTCGTTTCAGCATGATGGGACTCATTCTTCGGCTGCGCTTTCGGCCTCGGCGCTCTCGGCGATCATCTCCCCCAGATTGAAGGACTTGGGCTCGCGGCTGGGCACGATGGTGGAAATGGCGTGCTTGTAGACCATCTGGGTGACGTTGCTCTTGAGAATGACCACGAACTGGTCGAAGGAGTCGATGCGACCCTGCAGCTTGACGCCGTTGACCAGATAGATGGACAGCGGAATCCGCTCCTTGCGCAGGGCGTTGAGATAGGGATCCTGAATCGGTTGTGCTTTTGCCATGGTTCACTCCAGTTGCATATTGGATGTTTATTATTTTGTTTTATCAGAGTCTATATTACTGTTCTGTTCAACAGAAGACAAATCCTCCAGCATGGCCATCATGCGGGTCACCTGTTCATCGATTGACAGCGTGTAAGGATCCATCTGACACTGTGCGGGCAACTTGCGCAGCCAGGTGATCTGACGCTTGGCCAGCTGACGGGTGGCCGCGACGGCCTTTTTCACCATGGTGTCCCGGTCGTATTCGCCAGCCAGCCAGCCCCACATCTGTCGGTAGCCCACGGAACGTATGGACGGAAGCTCGGTTGACAGGTCGCCCCGGGCATACAGTTGGCGCACCTCCTCCTCAAAACCGGCATTCAGCATGGCATCAAAGCGCTCGGCAATGGCCCGGTGCAGCCACCGGCGATCCTGCGGCAGCAAAGCGCAGGCGGCAAAACGATAAGGTGTTGCAGGACGGGTGTCACGCTGCAGCTCCGAAAGCGGACGGCCGGTCAGACGATACACTTCCAGTGCCCTCAGCGTGCGCTGCGGATCGCCCGGGGCAATGCGGCCGGCGGCCTCCGGGTCCACCCGTTCCAGCTCGCGCCTCAGCGGGGCAGGATCCGCAGCCCACGCCGCCTGCAACTGCCGACGGAGTTCCGGATCCGACTCGGGCAGACGAGCCAGGCCATTGACAAGCGCGTTGTAGTACATCATGGTGCCGCCCACGATCAGGGGCACACGCCCATGCCCGTAGATCTGGGGCACCAGCGCCGCCACCGCTTCAACGAACTGAGAGGCCGACCAGGACTCGGCCGGATCGAGAATGTCGATGAGGTGGTGTGGCACCGCCGCCCGCTCTTCATTCGACGGCTTGGCGGTGCCGATGTCCATGTCCCGGTAGATCAGGGCCGAGTCCATGCTGATGATCTCCACCGGCAGACGCTTGGCAAGCGCCAGTGCCAGCGCTGTCTTGCCGCTGGCGGTCGGACCGATGATGGCGGGCACGATCTGCCGTCTGCGCAGGCGCTCGATCAGCCGCACGCTCATCGTCCCCGCATGAACAGCCCGTCCAGCTGCTTCATGTCCAGCTGCACCCAGGTGGGCCGGCCGTGATTGCACTGTCCGGAGCGCTCCGTGGCCTCGATATCCCGCAGAAGCTGGTTCATCTCCTCGAGCGTCAACTGCCGTCCCGCACGCACGGAGCCGTGACAGGCCATGGTGGAGAGCATGCGGTCGATCATCCGGTCCGGCAGCTCAGTGGCTCCGACCGCCCGCAGCTCGGAGAGCATGTCCCGCACCAGCTGCTCGACCGGAGCGTTGCGCAGCAGCGCCGGCACACTGTCCACCCGAATCATGTCCGGCCCGGCCTCCCGCGTGTCGAATCCCCAGTCTGCCAGCTGCTGTTGATGCTGCCGCCATGCGGTCATCTCCTCACGCCCCAGCGGCAGCGTCATGGGCACCAGCAGCGGCTGGCGCACGATACGTCGGTCCGCCCACTGCCGTTTGAGCCGCTCATAGACAATGCGCTCATGGGCGGCATGCATGTCCACCAGCACCATGCCATGCGCGTTTTCCGCCACGATGAAGGCTCCATGCAGCTGCGCTCTGGCAAATCCCAGCGGCGGCACTTCCTCCGCATTTTCCGTAACAGCAACCCCATGCGGCTGCTCACCGGCATCATAGGCGGCGGACGGCTCCCGCACCACGGGCTGCTGAAAGGTGAGACTGCTCTGGAAATCCGCACTGGCTCCACCTTGGCGTGCAGCCATGCGCGGCCTATCGGCAGATGGCGCTGGCGTGCTACCCGTTGCGACAGCACTGCCGGCGGGTGCAGAAATGGCTTCCTGAACGCCACGCCGGATGAAGTCATACACCCAGCGCCCATTGGCAAAGCGCACCTCGAACTTGGCCGGGTGGACATTGACATCCACCTCTTCCGCAGGCATGTCGAGAAAGAGCACATAGGCTGGATGGCGGCCGTGGTAGAGCACGTCCGCATAAGCCTGACGCAGGGCGTGCACGATCACCTTGTCCCGCACCATGCGCCCGTTGACATAGAAATACTGCATGTCCGCCTGAGCACGGTTGAAGGTGGGCCGCCCTACCCAGCCATGCAGCCGATAGGGGCCCTGCTGAATGTCCACCGGCAGCGCCGCTTCCTCGAAGGGGGCTCCAAGCAGCTCCCGCAGACGTCGCAGTCTGGCCTGCTCGTCCCGTGCCGGTGGCAGTTGCAGCAGGTTGCGGCCGTTGTGCGACAGCGTGAAGCTCACCTGTGGCCAGGCCAGCGCAAGACGCCGCACCAGGGTTTCCACATGCCCCAGTTCCGTGCGCTCGGTCTTGAGGAACTTGCGCCGGGCCGGCACGTTGAAGAAGAGATCCTCCACCGTGACCCGCGTGCCCCGCGCCATGGCCACCGGCTCCGGCCCCCGCCAGTCGACGGCACCTTCAGCATGGACGCGCCAGCCATGGCAGTCCTCCGCCGTGGCGCTGGCCAGCTCGAAGCGGGAGACAGCGCTGATGCTGGCCAGTGCCTCACCACGAAAACCGAGCGTGGCGATGGCGTGCAGATCGGCGCTGGTGGCGATTTTGCTGGTGGCGTGGCGGCTCACGGCCAGCAGCAGCTCATCTCTGGGAATGCCACAGCCATTGTCGGTCACCTGAATGAGCCGGATGCCCCCCTGTTGCAGACGGATGTCCAGTCGATCAGCACCGGCGTCCAGCGCATTTTCCATCAGCTCCTTGACCACGGAGGCGGGACGCTCGACCACCTCGCCAGCCGCGATCTGGCTGGCCAGCTGGTCTGGAAGAGGACGGATGGGCGTGCGGTCGGACATGACCGCACATTATAGGGAAACGGCCCGTCCGTGGGTCAAAGCTGCGCAAGCATCCGCTCGGTCACCGGAATGCGCAGGCGCTTGCCCACATAGAGACGGTTGGCGTTGCGGATGCCATTGACTCTTTTCAGGCTGGCCAGGCGCACGTTGAACCTGTGAGCGATTCCAGACAGAGTGTCGCCACGCTTGACCCGGTAGGTCAGATAAAGCGGCTCGCCCCAGTGAGGCTTGTTGGAACGCTTGCGGGCAAAACGCTTGACCCCCTGCGTGATGGCCTCCGCCATGCGGGCATGGAAGCTGGAAGAGCGAAGATTGCGGATGTCCTGCGGGTTGGAGATGAAGGCCGTCTCGATCAGGATGGAGGGCATGTCCAGCGAACGCAGCACGGCAAAGTTGGCGGACTGCACGCTCAGCTTGTGCATCTTGACCCGACGTGCCATCTGCTGAAGCACGCTGTGGGCCAGCTTGCGGCTGGCACGCAGGTTGGCCTTGCGCACAAGATCGCCCAGTACATAGGACACCTTTTCCGGATGGCCACCACTGAGGAACAGGCTGCCATTCTCGCTATGTGCCAGCGCCCGGGCCATGGCGGAGCTGGCGCCCTTGCGGTTGAGCACATAGATGGAACCGCCCCGTACGCGCGGATCATGGGGGAAGGCATCCGCATGAATGGAGATGAACAGGTCGGCGTGATACTTGCGCGCCAGCTTGGGCCGATCATACAGGGGGACGAACACGTCCCGGTCGCGGATCA
Source organism: Sulfurivirga sp. (assembly GCF_015490265.1). Taxonomy (GTDB): domain Bacteria; phylum Pseudomonadota; class Gammaproteobacteria; order Thiomicrospirales; family Thiomicrospiraceae; genus Sulfurivirga. The sequence continues at coordinate 8,819 of NZ_WFYD01000115.1, forward strand.
GCACCGCACGCATGCCCGGCTCCCGGTCGATGCGGCGCTTGAGCGCCCGGGCCATGGCCAGGGTAACGTTCTTTTCCAGAATGCCGCCGGGGCCGATCGCGCCGGTGTCCTTGCCGCCATGGCCGGCGTCAATGGCCACGATCAGTGTGTGGTCATCCAGCGGTCGGCTGGTCAGGCGCTGAATTTCCCGCTGCAGCCGGGTGCGTTCATGGGCTTTCTTTACCGGGTTGCGGGCCGTTTCCGTACTGGCAACACGGGTGGCCGCCTTGTGGCTGACGACAGGCTTGCTGCGCTGCCCGCCATGGGCGGTTTGAGTGGATTTGGGAGTGGCTTTCGGCGCTGGCGTCGCTTTTTTGACGGCACGTGCCACCTTTACGGAACGCTGTACCGGCGCTTTTCCGGTCGCTGTCCTGGCAACCCGGGTCGGACGCTGCTCAACCTTTGCGGGCTTGACCGGCTTGCGTGCAGCCACAGCCTGACGCTGAGTTTTTTTCTTTCCGGTAGCTGCTTTCGGCGAACCATGATGGCGGGCCAACGCCGTCGTAGCCGGTTTGACGTCAATGACCAGACGCTGCTGCCCCTTTCTGCGCCCTTTCAGGGCAAAGTGACGGTAGGTGACGGGCCGGGTCAGGTCAAACACGACGATATAGGTGTGCTTGCCACTCCAGCCGGTGCGCACCTGGCGCACCCAGCGCAGATTGATGGCACGTCGAGTGTATTTGAGACCCGCCTTTGCGTTGGTGAAACGCACCAGCAGGCGCTCCGGATTGTGCAGGCGTTCAATGCGGTAGGCGGGCGTGCCGGCGATGTCCAGCACCAGTCGCACCTTGTCCTGATGGTGTCCGGCGCGCAGGCTGGCCACCTGAACGGCCGCCTGGGCTACTGTGGAAAGCCCCACCCACAAGGCCATGATTGCAAGGATGATGGATGCTTTTCTGGTCATGGGTTGCACTCGCATGTCGGTTTTCTGTCATGTTTCTGTCAATGCAACATGGCCTTTTCAAATTTCATGCCAACTCAAAAACCTCAATTTCCCGGCATGTGTGACCACAGGGTTTCAACTTTATCACAATATCTGCCTGATGCATAAACCCTTTTCCTTTCTCAGCCCACTCGACAAAGTGCAGCGTTCCCGGTGCGAACAGCTCCCGCGCGCCCATGTATTCCAGCTCTTCCGGGTCGCACAGACGGTAGAGATCCCAGTGAAAGATGCGCATCCCGTGGATTTCGTAGGGTTCGACGAGGGTATAGGTGGGACTTTTGACACGCACGCCCGTATCGAGCGACTGAATCATGCTCCGGGCAAGAAACGACTTGCCCGCCCCCAAATTGCCTTCCAGCCAGACGACCACGGGCTGCTCCCGCTCGCGCACCCACTGCCTCAGCGTGTCCATCCAGCGCCGGGCGAAAGCGCGCGTCTCCGCTTCCGAATGACTGACCGTCGTTTCCAGCAGGATAAAATGCGGTTCATGCATGGCCATGACCTCAAACAGCAGCTTAAAGAGTTCGCCCGCACACTCGGCTTTGCCGACCTGGGCGTGACGGACACCGACCTGTCCGCTTACGAGGCGGACTACTTTAACTGGTTGGGCCGGCACTTTCACGGCGAGATGGACTACATGGCCCGCCACGGACTCAAGCGCACCCGCCCCAACCTGCTGGTGCCGGGCACGGTGCGCATCATCAGCCTGCGCATGCCCTACTACTCACCCGATGCCGCCGATCCCGTCGCCCAGCTCAACCGACCCGAACATGCCTATGTGAGCCGCTACGCCCTCAACCGCGATTACCACAAGCTGATCCGCAAGCGGCTCAAGCGGCTGGTGGCCTTCATCGAAGAGCGGGTCGGCACTGGCTTCAACTATCGCATCTTCACCGATTCCGCCCCGGTGCTGGAGCGCCCCATCGCCGAAAAGGCGGGGCTGGGCTTCATCGGCAAGAACAGTCTGGTCATTCACCCCCGTGCCGGCAGCTGGTTCTTTCTGGCGGAAATCTTCACCGACCTCGAGCTGCCGGTGGACCCGCCCTTCGAAAAACAGGGCTGCGGCCCCTGCACCGCCTGCATTGCAGAATGCCCCACAGGCGCCATCGTGGCGCCGGGCGTGGTGGACGCCCGACGCTGCATCTCCTACCTCACCATCGAACATCCGGGCGAAATTCCGGAAGCGCTACGCCCGCTGATGGGCAACCGCATCTACGGCTGTGACGACTGCCAGCTGGTCTGCCCCTGGAACCGCTTTGCCGAATGCAGCAAAGACGAGTCGTGGCAGCCACGTCATCGACTGGATCGTGCCACCCTGCTGGAGCTCTGGATGTGGACAGAGGAAGACTTCCTGAAAAACCTCGAAGGCTCCCCCATCCGTCGCATCGGCTACGAACGCTGGCTGCGCAATCTGGCCGTGGCACTGGGCAACGGGCCGTGGAGTGAGGACGTGGAAGCCGCATTAAGGCAAAAGCGGCCAGAAACCTCGGAAATGGTGCAAAAACATATCGACTGGGCGCTCGACCGGCTGCGCGAAAGGCGCGACCTGCCAAAAATGGGGGAGACCCCGTTCCCGAGGCAGGTGCGCAAGGCGCACCTGCCCCGCTGCGATTGGGAGAGGGAAGATTGATATCTACAGCCGGTCGAAAATGGAGCCCTCGTTGGCGCTGAAGAGTTTGTTGTAGTAGCGCGCCGCGTAAATGTTGGTCATGCCGGCGATGTAGTCGCAGATGACCCGCTGGCGCGCCCGCTCGTCCGCCGCCACCTCATAGCGGGCGAAGGTATCCCGCGGCAGCAGCCGGTCTGCATTGCTGCGCAACGCCTTGAACAGGTTCAGCACGATGATCTGCCCTTTGTACTCCAGCCCCTTCACTTCCGGTCGGGTGATCACGTGCTTGAAGACAAAGCGCTTGAGCAGCTCCAACACCCGGGCCTGCGCCGGTTTCAACCGAGCCTGATAACGCAGCAGCGGATGCTCGAACTCTGTCTTTTCCACCACCTCGACCGCCTCGATCATCATGCCCACCATCAGGCTGATGGCCCGTTTGCGCGGACGGGAGCGACCGGAAAAGAGCATTTCCGTCATGGCCTCATCCCACATACCCGCCTCGCGGAAGGCGGCATCGGCCATCACCTCCTCTTCCCAGCAGGCCCGGCTGACCAGGTTCATCGCCAGCGCATCTTCCAGATCGTGAATACCGTAGGCGATGTCATCGGCCAGATCCATCAGGGTGGTGTCGAAGCTCTTGTGACGGGTGAACAGCTGCGCCCCCTGCCGCTCGATACGGGTGAACTCGGCCCGATCCGCTTCCGAGAAAGGCGCCAACACCCACTCGAACACCGGCTTCTCATCCAGATAGATGGACTTGGGCGGCTGGTAGTGATTGGGATTGAGGGTGAGGAAATCCAGCGTGTCCGGCTCCTGCATGGCCGATTTGAACGGCTCGAAACAGCACACGATGTCATCATAGATGGCCGGATACTTGAGCACGCCCAGCGTGGCGCGGCGGGAAAGGTTGATGCCATGTTCCGGCGTGTATTCACCCAGCTTCGACAGAATCCGCAGCGTCTGCGCATTGCCCTCGAAACCGCCATGACGGCGCATCATGTAGTTGAGCGCCATCTCCCCGCCGTGCCCGAAGGGCGGATGACCCAGATCATGGGCCAGACAGATGGCCTCGATGAGAAACAGATCCGGCAGCCAGTCGAACCACGGCTGCCCCTCCCCGGTGAGCGACAGCTGTTCCACCAGGCCGGAGCCGATCTGCGCCACCTCCATGGAGTGGGTCAGACGGGTGCGGTAGAAATCGCTCTCATGCAACCCGAGAACCTGGGTTTTGGACTGCAGACGGCGGAAGGAGGCCGAATGAATGATGCGCGCCCGATCGCGCTGATACACCACGCGGTGCGGTTTGGCCGGACGTCCGTCGAGATGTTCCGTGTAACGCTGCGCCCAGACGGGGTCGAGCGGGTCGTATGCCATGCTAAAATTTCCCGGTTGTTTGCCCAATTATAAGGAATCGCATCACCATGAGAACCAGCCAGTTTCTGCTTGCCACCACCCGGGAAACTCCGTCCGACGCCCAGATCGTCTCCCACCGGCTGATGCTGCGCGCCGGCATGATCCGTCAGCTGGCCTCTGGCCTCTACACCTGGCTGCCCCTCGGCCTGCGGGTGCTGCGCAAGGTCGAACGCATCATCCGCGAGGAGATGGACGCCTCCGGTGCGCAGGAGGTGCTCATGCCCGTGGTGCAGCCGGCGGAACTGTGGCAGGAATCCGGCCGCTGGGACGACTACGGCCCGGAGCTTTTGCGCTTCAAGGACCGTCACAAACGGGATTTCGTCCTCGGCCCCACCCATGAAGAGGTGATCACCGATCTGGTGCGCCGTGAGATCCGCAGCTACAAGCAGCTGCCGGCCAACTTCTACCAGATCCAGACCAAGTTCCGTGACGAAATCCGCCCCCGCTTCGGCGTCATGCGCGCCCGGGAGTTCATCATGAAGGACGCCTACTCCTTCCATCTGGATCGGGACTCCATGGCCGAGACCTATCAGGTGATGTATGACACCTATTCACGCATCTTCTCCAGGCTGGGCCTGGATTTCCGCGCCGTGCTGGCCGACACCGGCAGCATCGGCGGTGAGGCCAGCCACGAGTTCCACGTGCTGGCCGAATCCGGCGAGGACGCCATCGCCTTTTCTACAGAGAGCGACTACGCCGCCAATGTGGAGCTGGCCGAGGCGGTCGCCCCGGCAACGGAGCGCCACGTCCCCACGCAGCCGCTGAAAAAGGCAGCCACGCCCAATGTCGCCACCATCGAGGAAGTATGCCGCTTCTTCGACGTCACGCCTGACCGCATACTGAAAACCCTGATCGTCAAGGGCGCGAATGAGGATACCCCCTTCGTGGCCCTGTGCCTGCGGGGCGACCATGAGCTGAACGAAATCAAGGCGGAAAAACACCCGCTGGTGGCCGCACCATTCACCTTCGCAAGCGAGGCGGAGCTGGCACAGCTTGGCACAGCCGCCGGCAGTGCCGGACCGGTGGGACTTGACATTCCGATCATCGTGGACCGCAGCGCGGCGGTCATGGCCGACTTCATCAGCGGCGCCAACGAGAAGGACGCCCACTACACCGGCACCAACTGGGCGCGGGATGCAGCCATCACTGAGGTGGCCGATCTGCGCAATGTGGTGGAAGGTGACCCCTCCCCCGACGGCAAGGGCGTGCTGAAAATCCGCCGCGGCATCGAGGTAGGCCACATCTTCCAACTGGGCGACAAATACTCCAGGGCCCTCAACGCCACCGTGCTCAACGAACAGGGCAAGGCCACCGTGCTGCAGATGGGTTGCTACGGCATCGGCGTCAGCCGTGTGGTGGCTGCGGCCATCGAGCAGAACCATGACGACAGCGGTATCATCTGGCCGGACGCCATCGCCCCGTTCCAGGTCGCGCTGGTACCCATGCAGATGCACAAGTCACCGCGTGTGCGCGAATTTGCCGAAAAACTGTATGACGAGCTGCTCGCCGCCGGCATCGAAGTACTGTTCGACGATCGGGCCGAACGCCCCGGCGTCATGTTCAACGACATGGAGCTGATCGGCATTCCCCACCGGCTGGTAGTGGGCGACCGTGGTCTGGATCGTGGCGTAGTGGAATACAAGCGCCGCCGGGATGGTGAGCAGCATGACCTGCCGGCGGACAATGTGGTCGAGACACTGAAATCCCTGCTCGGGTGAGCGGATTTGGCGGAGTACGCAGGCGGGCCTCAGGCCCGCCCTTATTTTTCAGCGCAGGGCGGACAGGCACTCAGGGTGCAGTTGATCAGCCAGTGCTGTCAATGTCCAGTTGCGCCCCCATAGCTTGACCGGCTGATGCACATCGGCACCGGCCTCCCGCAACTTGCCGATCAGGCCGCAGCGACCCTGCGATACGGCCAGTGCCAGCGGCGTCCAGCCTTCCTGCGTCACCGCATTGACCGGCACGCCCCGGGTCAGCAGCC
>NZ_WFYD01000116.1 GCF_015490265.1 Sulfurivirga sp.
AGCCGCATTGTGCTGGACCTGCGTACCCGTGGTGGCCTGAGCGTCACCGAGATCGCCGAGGTGCGCGGCCTGACGCCGGTTCAGGTGGAAAAGCTGCTGGCGGCGCTGCTCAACAGGCCTCCAGCGCCCGCAGGAAACGGTTGCGCACCGCAGCCAGCAGCTTTTCCACCTGTGCCGGCGTCAGGCCGCGTACCTCGGCGATCTCGGTGACGCTCAGGCCACCGCGGGTACGCAGGTCCAGCACAATGCGGCTGAGCGTCGGCAGGTTCTGATAGGTGACTGCCAGCGCCTCACGACCGGCCCGGCTGGCCAATGCCTCGCGCGGCAGGTCCAGCACTTCCACCAGCTCCTGCTCGAAGCCTTCGTCCAGCAGCCACACTTTCGTCCGCTCATCGTCCAGGTGATAGCTGATGTCATCCAGATCCTCAACGAACACCACCTCGCCATCGGCGTCGGCGGTGATGTGCTCCTCCAGCGTCTTCAGCTCCTGCTCGGCCAGCTGCTCGATGGACAGATCGCCGCGGTGCCGCCGGAACTCCTCGATCACCTCGTCCAGCTTCTTATCGGCCAAGGTGAACAGCAGCGTGCGCAGTTTCTGCTCATCAAGGCGGCTGGCATCAAACTGCTCGAACACGGTCAGATAGACCTCGTCCACAATGTCCAGCGCCGACACCTCGCCCTTGGGCACCCAACCCTTGCGCACCGCCGTGCGCAGACGGTTGGCCACATAGCGCTTCAGCTGCGGCAGAAATTCGGTCAGCGCCTGCTTGAAGCCTTCCCTGTCAGCCCGTTCGTGGTGTTTCTTCAGTGTTTCCAGCATGGTGCGCCCTCCTTGAAAGTTTCAGTTTCGGCTACAGTGTTTATGGGGGTGACTGACGGAGGTTCAAAGCATGGGCAAGGTAATTTTTCTCGTGGGTCTGGCGCTGATGGTCATCGGCGCGGTGCTGATGTGGGCGCCGGGACTGTTCGGCTGGTTCGGCAGGCTGCCCGGCGACATCGACATCACCAGCGGCAACACACGCATCTTCATCCCGCTGACCTCCATGATCGTGGTCAGCGTGGCGCTGACGCTGCTGCTCAATCTGTTTCTGCGCCGGTGAGTTCAGCCAGAAATTAATCTTTATAGTCACCCCTTCTTGGTCATCACAGCGACTCTGAAATACCCAGCTGCTCGGCCAGCCATGAGGCAACCTCGATGCCAAGCCAGCCGCCGATGTATCCCACAATCATGGCCACAATGGAGATGGCCAGCGCCATGACGGCAATCACATACAGGTGGTAGGCGACCATCACGCCATGAGATGGTTTTTGGTTGAGTTCCGTCTCATAGACCTGTTCGCCAGCCCGCCAAGCCTCCTTACGCATCTTCAGCCAGATCCACGCCATCAGAGCGAAGAAGATGGTGGCAAATCCCAGCATGCCCGGGAAGCGGCCGCCCATCATGATGGTCATCAGCCCGAAGGTGGCTGTGGCGAAGAAGATCGCCTGTGTCGGTCTTGAGTCACGTGAAAAGCGCTCCCAGCCTTTCTGCCAGGACGCCTCCAGCTCTTTCCATTTGTCGTCTTTTTGATTGTTCATGGGCATCAGGCTCATGGGTATCCTCCTGTTTGATTATTGCATGGACGGCATATCCGTTGTGGAAACGGGTGCGGATTGCTGTTCTGTCATGAGTGAGAACAGCGGCCGCAGCATTTCGACAAGGCGTTCGTTCGCAGCTGTCTTCATCAGCGCCTCGTACCATGGGCGTTTCACCTCGAAGCGTCGGATGTTCTCCGTGCCAAACTCCTTCTCGGCTATCTGGTATACATCACCGATGCCGTCGATGAGCCCTCGCTTCCGGGCGCCATCAGCCAGCCACACCATGCCTGTAAACAGAAGGGGGTCATCCTCTTTCAGCTTGCCCTTTCTCCCTTCTCTCACTGTTTCGATAAACACCTGGTGGGTACGCTCGAGTACCTGTTCGCGGAAGTATTCTCGACCTTCCCGATCTTCCGGTCCGAAGGGATTGATGAACGCCTTGTGCTCACCGGCGTACATGGAGCGGTTCTCGATGCCCAGCTTCCGCATCAGCCCGGTAAAGCCAAAGGTATCCAACCGCACCCCGATGGAGCCGATGATTGAGGTGCGGTTAGCGTAGATCTTGTCGGCCGATACGGCAATGTAGTAGCAGCCGGAGGCGCAGATGTCTTCGATGACCGCAATGACCGGCTTTCCGTTCTTCTCTGCCAGGCGCCGGATCTGTCGATTGATCAGATCCGCCTGCGCTGGCGCACCACCCGGTGAGTTCATGCGCAGAATGACACCCTTGCTGTGTTCGTCCTCGAACGCAGCCTTCAGGACAGGGTAAAGCTTTTTCGAGCTGTTGTTGGTTCCGGGCAGGATTTCACCTGCGATGTCGACCACTGCCACAAATTCCTCTTTATCCCTGTTGAAGGCGTTGGGAATCATGGCAATGCCCAGCATGACCAGCATGTAGGCCACAATTGCCCCGTAGAAGATGTTGCGCCACATCTTGGAGCGCTTATCGGCCTTGACCCATTCCCGGGCGACCCGGGACAGCTCGGAAAACTGATGTTCGTTCATGAGCCCTCCTCTGCATTCCTTGCTTTCTTGCCTGCTTCATTGTTGAGTTCACGGAGTTCATGGGCCAGATCGAGGAGCAGGTAACGCTGATGCTCCGGCAGCTGGGCAGCCACCCTGGCCAACGCTGCGCTGGCATCGTCCAGCTCATCTGGCACTGGCCTGCTGCTTTCCCTGTCGGCTGCCAGAAAGTACTCAATGGGGCGACCGAAGTAGCGGGCGATATCCAGCATGCGCGAGCAGGGGGGCAGGGTCAGCCCCTTGGTATAGTTCTGCATTGATCCCACGGACAAACCCAGGTCTCGGGCCACCTGGGCGGCGCTGAGGTTGCGTGTCTTGATCGCCTGGCGTAACCTTTTCCGAAAGGTTTCGCGGATTTCTTTGCTGTCTGTCATGCTAATGGATGCCGGTTGTTATTATTTTAACTATATGTGTTATAATAATAACACAGTAAGTGCAAAGATGTAAGAGGCATAGTGTGATGCTATATATAATGCACGTCGGTGATCCAGTAAAAACAGTGCGTCGCCGCTTGCTCATCTGGGAGAGATTAGAACCCTTTAATGTTCTGATCCTGTTCGCCTGGATCCTCTGGCCATTCAAGATTCTTCTGTCTTTCCTGTTTTTCAACCGGATCTTCGGTGCCTTGCTGCTGATGCCGGCAATGATTGTGTTCATGGCCGTGGTGATCCACGTAATCCGATACTACATTCTCGGAGTGGGGTTTGAGGTGGGGCAGATGGGCATGTTCGAGGTGGTTGCTGGTTTCGTTCTGGCCGGTGTGATCGCCGTGGTGCCGGCGTGGCTGTCTGCCCGGGTGATTTTCCGGGACGACCTGTTTCCCAAGCACATCAGGCGTCTTGTCAAGGGACGGGCACACCAGGGAGGCAGCATGGTGCGGCCTATTGGTGATCGTATGCACCGTGTGGCCTACGCCTCTGCATACTATGGCTACCTGGCTTTACAGTACGGCCTTGCCCTGATGGTCGCCGCCTTCTTGCTGACCTTATAAAGTATGCAAACTACCATAAAAATGGTGTCTTCACTGCTCAATCTGTTTCTGCGCGGCTAGGGCGGGGACAGTCACTCTTGACCTGATTGCGCCCCGCCTGCTTGGCCGCATACAGCAGCTCGTCGGCACGGCGCACCATCTGCGCCGGCGATTCGCCCAGCCGGTAGCAGGTCAGCCCCAAGCTGATGGTCACCGGCGGCAGAGCTTCATCCGCCAGAAACGCCCGCTCCACCTCACGACGGAGCTTTTCCGCCAGTCGCCTTGCACTGTCGGGATGAATGCCCGGGCAGACCAGCACGAACTCCTCACCACCCCAGCGCACCAGCAGGTCGCCCTCGCGCACATGGGCGCGCACCGTGTGTACCAGCTTCTTCAGCACCTCGTCGCCCACTGCATGGCCCCAAGTGTCGTTGATCTGCTTGAAGTGATCCAGATCGAACATCAGCAGGCACAGCCCGGCACCGGTCCGGTCCGCCAGTTCGATGAGCGTTTCGATACGGTCGGCAAAGCCCTTGCGGTTGAGCGCGCCTGTGAGCGGGTCATGTTCCGCCTGCCATGAAGCGGAGCGGGCCTGCCGCCGCAGGTGGTAGATGCGCCAGCCCGCCAGCGCGATCAGCAGCAGTGCCGACACCCCGCCTCCGACCCACAGCCAGCGCTGCCACCAGGGGCTTTCCGGCAGCAGCAGGTAGCGGGCCTTGATGCGCGCCAGCGCCTCCGGCGGCATGAGCGCAATGGCCTGATTGAGCTCCCCCACCAGCTGCGGGTGATTGAGCGACACCGCCATGCGGATGGGATACTCCAGATCGGTGACGCCGCTGATGACCAGATTGCCGGTACCCGCCCGGGCCAGCATGTACTGGGCCACCGGCCCCAGCGCAAGGGTCGCATCCGCCTCGCCCCGGGCCACCGCCATGAAGGCGCTGTAGGTGTCCCGAGTGGGCACGATGTGAATGGCAGGATAGCGCGCCCGCAGCAGGTCGATCAGCGCCGAACCCTGCTGCCGGGCCACACGCCGACCGCTCAGGTCAGACAGACCTGAGATGTAGGGGGCGTCCCGACGGGTAATGATGACGAACGGAAAACTCAGGTAGGGCCGGGTGAACAGCATCTGCCCCGCCCGCTGCGGGGTCTGCACGGCCTCCACCAGCAGATCGCAGCGGCCATTGCGGAAGTGCTCCAGCGCCATCTGCCATGTGGGGGATGCCACATGCTCCAGCCGATACTGAGGCAGGTAGTGGGTGAACAGCCACTGCACCACATCCACCGCCATGCCCCGTGGCGCACCGTCCGGGTCCACATAGTCGATGGGCATCCAGCCCGGGTCATTGCAGTAGCGCAGGGTCTGACGGCTGCCGACACTGCCGCCTTTCGGCGGCCAGACCATCTGGTCAAGCCGGGCCAGATTGTTCACCAGCCCCGTGCTCAGCAGTGTCTCCGCCACCCGCCGCAGCCGGGCGCGGTCCACCTGCCCCACCGGATAGACCCCGGGCATGATCAGCTGGCGCACCAGATAGGACTCCAGCACCAGATCCCCGCGCGTCTTGTGCTGCTCGTTCCAGTTGGCCAGGATCGTCTCCACCAGCTCCAGCGGATGCGCCAGGGCGTATTCCCAGCCCCGCCGTGTCGCGTCCAGAAAGGCGCGCACCTGTTCCGGATGACGCTCGACGAAATCCCGTCGGGCGAAAAGATTGTCATCCATGCCCTCAATGCCGAACATCCACGGTTCGATGACATTGAAAGGGACCCCCTCCGCCTTCAGACGCACCGGCTCGTTGCTCACATAGGCGGGAATGGCGTCCAGCTCCCCGCGGCGGAAAGCCGCCAGCATGGCATTGGGCCCCTTGATCACATACTTCGGCTGTACATTGAAGGTGCGCAGCAGCGCCGTCAGCACCGAAGCCTGCCGCTTGTCATGGGTCATGCCGATGCGGCGCCCGTTGAGATCCGTGGGCATGTGAATGTCCGGCTTCACCACGAAGATGGACGCCGGGCGCTTGAAGTAGTTGGCCAGCAGCACCAGCCGGTCGTCCTGCAGCGCCGCGGCGATGCCCCGGGTGTTGCTGAGCGCAAAGGTCACCTCGCCCCGGCGCAGGCGGGCGATGGGCGACAGACTGCCACTTTTGAGCGACTGGAGCGTGACCACCAGACCGGCCTGCTGATAGTAGCCCTGCTGCAGCGCCGCATAGAAACCGGCGTATTCGAACTGATGCTTCCAGTGAAACTGAACGATGATCGGGAAGGGTTTTTCCGTCTGTGCATGTCCCCCTGCGGCAAAAACGCACAACAGCACAAGGGACAGCAGACGTGCAACCATGAACATGCACCCGTGACAGTCAGGGTCAGTTCTGATACTACACCCGGTGTGGTGGAAAAAATAATTAAATCTTTTTAATTTCGCATAAATGAAAACAGCCCCGGTCGGGGCTGTTCATGCGCCGGCCATGCGCCCGCTCAGCGCATGGTCACCAGCTCTTCGGACGAGGTGGGGTGGATGGCGATGGTGGCGTCCAGATCCGCCTTGGTGGCACCCATGCGCAGGGCGACGGCGAAGCCCTGCAGCATCTCGTCCACCGCATCCCCCGCCATGTGGATGCCCACCACCTTCTCTTCCTCGCCCACGCACACCAGCTTGAGCGCCGTCTTCGGCTGGTGTTTCGTGAAGGCAAAGCGCATGGGCGTGAACACGCTCTGGTAGACCTTCACCGCATCACCATGCTGCTGGCGGGCGTCCTCCTCGCTCAGCCCCACGGTGCCCACCGGCGGGTGGGCGAACACCACGGTGGGGATCTGGCTCAGATCCAGCTTCAGATCCGGCTCATTGTTGTAGAGACGGCGCGACAGATAGCGCCCGGCGCGGATGGCCACCGGCGTCAGCTGCGGGAAGCCGGCCGCCGCGTCACCGATGGCGTAGATATTGGCCACGCCGGTGTGCTGCCATTCATCCACGGGAATGAAGCCGCGCTCGGTGGTGATGCCCACACTCTCCAGCCCGAGCTTTTCGGTCAGCGGCCGGCGGCCCACCGCCCAGATCACCTGATCGAAGCCGGCGAGCGTCTTCTCCTCGCCCACCACGGACAGGGTGCCATCCGGCGCCTTCTCCAGCTTCTGCACGCGGAAGGGCATCTCCAGCCGCACGCCGTCGTTCTGCAGATTGGTCTTCACCTGTTCCTTCAGCATGTCGTCGAACCGGGGCACCGGCTCGGCCATGATGTCCACCAGCGTCACCTCGGTGCCCAGCGCCCGGAACACGCCCGCCAGCTCCACGCCGATGTAGCCGGCACCGATGATGGCCACATTCTTCGGCTGCTCGGTCAGGCGGAAGAAACCGTCGGAGGTGATGCCCAGTTCGGCGCCCTCCACCGGCGGCACCACGGGCGTGGCCCCCGGCGCCAGCACGATGGTCTCGGCGGTGTAGCGACGACCGTCCACCTCCACGGTGTGCTCGTCCACCAGCCGGCCCCAGCCCTGCAGCACGTCAACGCCCAGATCCTTCAGGTAGCCTGCATACCAGTCATTGATCATCTTCACGTAGTTCTGGCGCTTTTCCACCAGCGTGGCCCAGTCGAAACCCTTCAGTTCCACGTCGAAGCCGAAATCGGGCGCATCGTGGATGGCGGCGGCGATCTGGGCGCCGAACCACATCACCTTCTTGGGCACGCAGCCCACGTTGACGCAGGTGCCGCCCAGATGCTGCGCCTCCACCACCGCCACCTTCCTGCCGAACTCGGCGGCTTTCTCCACCGCCGACAGCCCGCCGGAGCCGGCGCCGATGGCGATCATGTCGTAATCGTAAGCCATGGTGTGTTCCCCTTTTTCAATCTGGCAAATGAAGCCATTCTACCCCCTTGCCTGCGGGACGAAAAAGGCCCCGCACGACGGGGCCTCCCCTGATTCTGGCGGGTGCCGCCGCCGCGCGCCGCCGGCGCGGCGGAAAACCGCCTGCTGAAACCGTAAAAACACCTGCAGGACGGCTTTCCCGACAGCGGCTCACTTGTGGGTGTGCAGCCACTGCTCCAGATCGTCCGCCCCGCCGATGTGGGCGCCGTCGATGAACACCTGCGGCACGGTGTCCCGACCGGTGGCGGCACGCAGCGCGCGGGAGCTGACGCCGCCCTTGGCGACCGGAATCTCCTCGTAGTAGATGCCGGCCTCCTCCAGCATGGCCTTGGCGCGGGCGCAGAAGGGGCAGCCCGCCTTGGTGAACAGGGTGGCCACCTTGGGACGCGGGGTGCCGGGCGCAATATAGTCCAGCATGGTGTCGGCGTCGGACACTTCGAACGGGTCGCCCGGCACTTCAGGCTCGATGAACATCTTCTCAATCACCCCGTCCTTCACCAGCATGGAATAGCGCCAGCTGCGCATGCCGAAGCCCAGATCGGACTTGTCCACCAGCATGCCCATGCCGGCGGTGAACTCACCGTTGCCGTCGGGCACCATGGTGATGTTTTCCGCTTCCTGATCCTCGGCCCAGGCGTTCATGACGAAGGTGTCGTTGACGCTGATGCAGAGGATGTCGTCCACGCCGTGCTGCCGGAACAGCGGCGCCAGCTCGTTGTAGCGCGGCAGGTGACTGGACGAACAGGTGGGCGTGAACGCACCCGGCAGGGCAAAGGCCACCACCGTCTTGCCCTTGAACAGATCATCCGTGGTCACGTTGACCCACTGATTGTCGCGGCGCACCCGAAAGGTCACCTGAGGAACACGCTGTCCTTCCCGATTCTCCAAAGCCATGTCAGCCTCCTTTTACTATCGTTGACCTGATTTTGATTGCTTTTTGCAATCGGTTCAGGCGCGATTATAGGGGCTGACAATTGATTGTCAATAGCTATTGTTAATTATTTTTTGATAGCCTCAATCTTCTTTTTCAGGGTCCGGTTTGGAAGGCAGACGGTCGATGCGCGCCAGCGCCTCGGGTGACAGGGACTTTTTGACCCGGCCCGACAGATCGCCGATACGGTGGATTTTCGATACGATGCCGCCACGGCCCTGCAGACGGGTATCGGCGGTCTCCCACGACCTGGCCGCCTGATCGATATGGCGACGGATGTCGTCGAAGGCCTTCATGAAGCCGGCGAACTTCTCATGCAGCCTGCCGGCCTCCTGCAGCAGGTCGGCCACCCGCTCGTCCTGATGGGCCAGCTTCCACAGGTGGGCCACCGTCTTCAGCGTCACCAGCAGGGTGGGTGGCGTCACCAGCGCCACCCCCTTGCCGAAGGCGTATTCCTGCAGGTGGGGATCCGCCTCCAGCGCCATCAGGTAGGCGCCCTCGATGGGCACGAACATGAGGGTGAATTCCGGCGCCCCGAGCCCGTCGATCTGGTGGTAGGCCTTGTCGGCCAGCGTGTCGATGTGGCGGCGCACGCTCTCCACATGGGCCTTGATCAGCCGACTGCGCGCCTTTTCATCCTCCACCGCCAGCGCCTCGGAATAGGCGGTCAGCGACACCTTGGCGTCCACCACGATGTGCTTGCCCTCCGGCAGGCGGATGAGCACATCCGGGCGCTGGCGCCCATCCTCGGTGCTGAAGCTGGCCTCGCGCACGAATTCCTCGCCCTCCCGCAGGCCGGCGGCCTCCAGCAGGCGCTCCAGCACCTGTTCGCCCCAGTTGCCCTGCGCCTTGCTGTCGTGGCGCAGCGCCTTCGCCAGCGCCTCGGCCTCCTTTGACAGGGCCTCGTTGAGCTGCCTGAGCTGTTTGAGCTCCCCCTGCAGCTGACCGATGCCCTGAGCCTGCTGCTGGTGCACCTCATCAAGCCGTCTGCGGAACTGCTCCAGCTGATCCCGCCACGGCCGCACCAGGCTCTCCAGCTGCTCGCGGCTGCGGCTGCTGAACTGGCGCTGCTTCTCCTCGAACAGGCGATTGGAGAGGTTCTCGAACTCCGCCTTCAACTGGGCGCGCGCCTCCTCCAGCAGCTTGAGCTTGTCCTCATACTGACCGGCCTGCTCCTCCAGCCGTGCCTTCAGCTCCCCTTCGCTGGCGGAGAGCTGACGCACCTTCTGCCGCATCTCCTCCAGCGCCTGCTGCGCCTCGGCCAGCTGGGTGCGCACCGCCTCCAGCTCCCCCAGCTTTTCCGCCTGTTCCCGCAGGGTGCGCTGCAGCCGGGCGTTCTCCTCACGCACCTCGGCCAGCGCATCCTGCGCCGTGCCCAGCTGCTCCATCAGCGTGGTGCGTTCCACCTTCAGCTCGGCCAGCTCCAGCCGCAGGGCGTCCTTCTCCTGCTTGAGGGTGGCGTTCTCCGCCACGGCGGCATCCGCCCGCTTCTTCTCGAAGCGCCACAGGGACAGCCCCACGGCTGCCCCCACCACCAGCAGAATGGCGACAATGGCGATCAGTTCCGGCATGTTCCCGTCCTCCCGTCAATGCAACGGTGCGTTCTGCAGGGCGCGCATGAAGGGCTCCAGCGCCCCCTGCGCCTCGGCGTGTTTCATCAGGATGGCCAGCAGCGCCTGATCTTCCTGCCGGCTGGCCATGCGCGCCGCCAGCTGAATGTCGTGGTCGGTGACGCCACCCTCATAGGCCTTCAGTTCCAGCAGCGCCGCCAGCGCGCCCGGATTCTCCATCAGCACCGCCGCATGCAGCGGCTTGACCGGCGCGCCCTCGGCATCCTCCCCCACCGGCGCGGTGGGCGAGACAAAATAGTTCTGCACCAGCTCCAGCAGGGTCCAGTAGTTCATCTCCGGCTCCGCCCGGCTCTCCAGCGCATGCAGGAACAGGTCCTTCGGGTCCTGCCCGTGACGCTGCACCAGCGTCTGCACCATCATGGCGAAAGGCTCTCGGTTTTTCGGGTCGAAGTTCAGCAGGTTGCTCATGCGTCCATCCTATGCAAAGGTTCCGGCGGCGTGACCGCTGCTCCACGCCCATTGAAAGTTGTAGCCGCCCAGCTGGCCGGTGATGTCCACCACCTCGCCGACGAAGAACAGGCCGGGCACCTCACGGGCCATCATGGTGCGGCCGGAGAGCGCCTCGGTCGCCACGCCGCCGAGGGTCACCTCGGCCCGATCATAGCCGGCGGTGGCCTCCGGCCACAGGGTCCAGCGGGGCATGTTCGACGCCAGCTGACGCACCGCCGCGTCGGTCAGCGTATCCAGCCGCTCGGGCCAGTTTTCCCGTGCGATCCACACCTGCGCGAACCGACGCGGCAGGCGCCGTTTGAGCCAGGCGTGGAGACTTCGCCCCTGCCGCTTGAGCACCAGCAGCGTCTCCTCCAGCGCCTCGCCCGGAAACAGGTTCAGCTCGACGGGCCGCCCTTCCCGCCACACATTGGAAATCTGCAGAATGCCCGGCCCGCTCAGGCCGAAGTGGGTCAGCAGCACCGGCTCC
>NZ_WFYD01000117.1 GCF_015490265.1 Sulfurivirga sp.
ACTGGGCGCGGCTGCATCAGCTCATCTACCCGGCCACGCTGCTGGGCATTCTGCACTATCTATGGCTGGTGAAGAAGGACATCAGCACGCCGCTGGCGCTGCTGGCCGTCTTTGGCGTGTTGATGGGCTGGCGGCTGTGGCTGCACCGGCGCTCAGCGCTCGGACACCGGCGCTGAAGGCGCGGCCGCATCGTTGGATGCGGTTTCGGCAGCAGCCTTTTCGATTTGTTCGGCCTGTGGAGCCTCCGCTTCGCCTGTGCCGGAGGGCGCGGCAAACTGGTCGTTGAGCTTCTGGATGATGCGCTTGCTGGCTTCCCGCAGCTGGGCGAGCTGGCGACGGGCGCGGCGGCCAAAGCCCCTCGGCGTGTCGGAGAAGAGCGGGTGCCACCAGACACTGTTGTGCAGCACGCCGCGGGCGATGTCCTCCTCGCCTTCGGCGCGCCAGCGGCGCGCCACGGCCCGGGCCATGACCTTGCGCAGCTTGAAGTGCACGGCCACCACGGCCACGAACACCGTCATAGCGGCGGCAATACCGGCGACGGGATTGCCGGCCAGCAGCTTCAGCAGGCTGGAGATGGCCTGATACTGCACCTCGGCGGCGGCCAGCAGGGCGATGATTACGCCCCACAGGACCACTTCCGTCAGCACCGTGCGCTTGCGCCACTGGGTCAGGGCCAGCTGCAGCTTGGGCAGCTGTTCGTTCTCCAGCCGGTCCACGAAGGTTTCGATGTTCTTGGCGATGCGGTAGGCGCGTTCGTTGCTCACCGACTCGATGCGGCCGAGGATGCGGGTCAGGTCTTCGTCCTTCTTGCGCTTGAAACGCTCGGCCAGAGCAGGATCTGCGATGGGGCTGGCGGCCTCCTCGTTGTAGATGGTGTAGAAGTTGCCGCCATAGAGGCCCTGCTGGGACAGCGCCCGCTGCCAGGAACCGATGATCTCTTCCGGGTTGTCCTCGCCGGCGGCGGTGTCAATCTGGTTGAGGATGTAGAGGATCTTGTTGGCGTCGGGGCGGTCGATCACCTTGCCCACCAGCTGTTCGAGGGTGTCGCGCATGGCGCCCGGCTCTGGGTGGCGAGCATCGAAGAACACCAGCACCAGGTCGGACATGTCGATGATGTGGTGGGTGATGCGCAGCACGGCATCCCGCTGGCTGTCGGCGTCGAAGCCGGGAGAGTCAATGAGGATCTTGCCCCGCAGTGGTTCGGCCTTGACCGTTTTCAGTTGCAGGTAGGCGTCCACCCGGTTGCCTTCGCCCGGGTCCACTTCCTCGATTTTCTCGCTGATGTTGTAGAAGGGAAAGCGCGGGTCGGCATCCAGCGCCAGCCCGGGCAGGGTGACCGGCTCCTCGCTGTGGCCGTAGCACAGCACGGTGAACTTTTCGTCCACCGCCTGGTTGCCCGTGTCCTGAACGCGCTTACCCACATAGCTGTTGATGAAGGTGGACTTGCCGGCGGAAAAGGTGCCCAGCAGGGAGATCATGGGCCACCAGGAGATATGACTGGCGTGGGAGTCGCGCCGATCCAGCAGGCCCATCTTCCAGCTGATGCGATCCAGCGTTCTGTAGCAGTCGATGGCCTCCAGCAGGGAGGGGTTTTCTTCCTTCAGGTGCTCGGTGAGTTTTTCGTAGCGTTCTGCCGGGGTCATGGCTCACTCCTTGTTCTTGTCAGCGGCTTTGGCGTCATTATCCGATGAGGTGCCGGTCGTCGCAGCATCCGATGTGTTCTGCTGCTGTTGCCGCGGCTGAGGGTAGTAATACTGCGGATAGTAGGGCGGGCGCCGCCGGTAGCGCTGGCGTGACGGCGGCGGGTTGTAGACCCGCTTGCTGGATTTCTTGGGCATCATGCCGAAGGGCATGATGGAATTCATGGAGTTCATGGGTTCGGAGATGTTCTGGTCCAGCTCCCACAGGCTGCGGGACATGGAGTCGGCCGAGCCCTGCATCTTGCGCACCGTCTGGTTCAGGTCGGCGATGGTGGCGTTCATGCTGGCGAACTGGTTGTGCAGGCTGGGCATTACCTCCGCAATGGTGTCGGCGTCCGCCGTGGCACGGTCTATCTGTTTGCGGATGCGGTCCATGGAAAGATTGACCGCGCTCATCTGCGCGTCCACCTTGGCCATGTTCACGTTGAGCGTGTTGGTCATGGTGACCACCGCGCGAGTCATGGTGATCATGTTGCGGGAGATCTCGCGCACATCGGTGGCCAGCTGGAAGATGAGATAGAAGCCGTAGATGGCCAGAATGACGAAGGCGATCATCATCGGGTAGAGCACACGCTCCCACTTCTTGATGCCGCCGGTCATGGCCTCGGCCATTTTTTCCACGGCGGCGAAGGTGCGCTCTTCCTGTTCGCGTTGGCAGGGCGTCTTGTCGGTCATGTCGGTACGGGGCCTCCCTTAATTTTGCGGAGTCGTGCGCTGGGCGGACTTTTCTGCGGGCAGATGCGCCTTGATTTCCCTGCTCAGAGCCGGGTCAATACCGGCAATGTTCTCGGCGAAGCGCCGAGCGGTGTCGATGCGGCCTTCCCGGATCAGCAGCTGGGCGGCATAGCGCCATGCACGGTGTGCCCAGGCCTTGTCGCCGATACGCCAGAACAGATTGCCCAGCTCGCCGGCCAGATCGGCGCGGGGGTAGAAGTGCAGCAGGCTGGCGTAGATGGCGGCCGCCCACTGGTAGTTGCCGGCCCGTGTGGCGGTACGGGCTTCGCGCAGCGCCTCCCCTGCGCTGTTGAAGCGGCTCAGAATGGCGCGAGGCTCCAGTTTGGCGGGATCAAACAGCAGGCCAGGCTGAAGCGCACCGTTGGCCTTTTTGTCCGTTGCGGCGGCTGCATTCTCTTGCTGCGGGGCAGAAACAGCAGGCTGTGTTGCCTCATTCTGTCGGGATGCGTTCGTATTGGTGCTTCGATCAGTGCTGTCATCGGCCGTGTCAGCTGAGCTGGCCTCCACCTCAGGCGGAGGCGCGGAAGTGGTTGTCTCGTCAGTGGATTTGGCGTTGCTCTCCGACTGCGACGCGGGTTTGTCCGTTCCGTTGTCAGGGGTCTCTTGCTCAGATTGAGCCGGCACGGGGACCGGTTCTGACTCGGCCAGGCGGGTCGATTTTTCGGGAGTGGTCGGTTCAGTTGCGGTTTCCGCAGGCGTGGCTGCTGTTGAGGGCCGTGACGTGTCAGTGTTTCCGCTCTCCGAGGATGCGGTCTGATCAGGCGTTGCTGCGGAGTCCGGCATCGGGCTTTCATTTTGTTCTGCGGATGTGGCCGCCGCAGTCTCGTCGGCGGGTGCTGCTGCGGGTGCGGGCTGTCCTTCCGGGGTGGCTGCCGCCATGTTTGTTTCAGCCGCAGCGTCACCTGTGGCTTCAGCCGTTGAGGCCTCTGTCACCGGGGCGGCTGTGTCCACCCCACCGGCCTGACGGGTGGGGGTCGTGCCGTAGGCCAGATAGAGAGTGACCGCCAGCAGCAGCGCCAGCACGAAAAAGCCGTTGTTGATCAGCAGACGGAACAGGTTTTTCATGAGTGTTCTCCTCAGCCGTACAGGTGTCGGGCCAGCCGATCCAGTTCTCGGGCGGCCTTGCCGTTGGGTTCCAGTTCAAAGGGCGCCAGCCCCTCGCTGAATGAGCGGCGGAAGGCGGCGCGGTTGTGCAGGCGCACCGGCACCCGCTCGATAATGGGCAGCAGATCCAGCGCCTCTTCGGTCTCGGCGGTTTCAGGTACGAACGGGTGGGTGTCCGCCCGGTTGATGATGCCGAGCACCTGGGGCAGGTTGTCCTGCCGCAACGCCTTGATGCGCTTTATGAAGCGCTGGGTGGACCAGACGTCCGCCTGGGAGGGCGCCACGGGAATGACCACCCGGTCCGCCAGCCTCAGGGCATGGTCGAGCGCGTCCGCATCCGACATGCTCACGTCCATGAGCACTTCGTCCGCGTCAGGCACGTCATCCAGTCCTCGGGCGGTGAGCGGCTGGGGCAGTGCCGGCTCATACTGTTCCTCCAGCCGTACCTCCACGGCGTCCGAGAAGGTCTGCTGCGGATCCAGGTCATAGAGTGCCAAGGTGCGATTCCGGTGCGCCAGCCATACCGCCAGATTGAAGGTAAGGGTGGACTTGCCGGTGCCGCCTTTCATGTTTCCGATTACGGTGATCATGGAGCCTCCTTCTTGTCAGGCCACGTGGGAGCATGGGCTGACAAAAAGGCTCATCCCGCCGCCAGGGGCGGCAGGATGAGTCAGACAGTGTGCCTCACTTGCCCTTTTTCTCCTGCTGAGCAGGCTTGGGTGCGTTGGGTGCCGGCATGGGCGGGCGCGGCGGCATGCCATAGGGACGGTAGCCCGGGGCCGGCGGTGCGCCCGCGCCCGGTCCCTGAGGATAGCCGTAGTAGGCCGGCGGGGGCGGCGGCGGATAGCCGTAACCGTTGTAGTAGCCGTTGTAGTAATTGTTGTAACCGCGGCCATAACCGTAGTAGTCGTTATAGCCCCGGCCCCGTCCACGGCCTTCCCAGTCGGAGTCGGCATCCATGTCGGTGTCGGCGTCCATGCCGAAGTTCATGTTGAACTTGCCCCGCCCATGGCCCTTGCCATGACCCTTGCCGTGGCCACGGCCGCGGTAGTCGCCACGACCGTAACCGCGGCCATATCCATAGCCGTCACCGTAGCCGTTTCCATAACCGTCATCATTCCACGGACCGTCCCACCAGTCGGCGGAGGCGGTCTGAGCGCCCATCAGGGCGGCGGATACCAGACCTGCGATTGCGAGTTTCTTCAAAGCCATTGTCTGACTCCTTTATCATGTGCGTGCTCATTTCCGAGAGGGTGAGCACTTTCCCTGTTTGAGCCGGATGGCTCTGTTCGACCGCGTCCATGTGGCAGCATGGGCGCGGTTTTTTCTTTACCAACCGGGGGTTGGGAAAGAAAAACTGGGCATCGAAAAGCTCGGGCTGGGCATGTCGTTCCAGCTCGGCCAGTCACTGCCGCGCCATGGCCAGCTTCCCCAGCGGTTCTTGTGGCGTCGATATGTCCGGTAGGGATAGGCACGCGGTAGGGTAGGCGCGCCATAGCCGTAGTAGCCGGGAAGGAAGCGCCCGGCACCATAACCGGCCATCGGATAGGAGGTGCCGTACGTTGTTTGGGCGACGGTTGGCGGCGCAGCCGGTGTGCTGCCGGCCTGTGGTGCGGTTTCCAGCCACTGGGCGCGCGGCTGGGTCGCGTGGTAGGCGGATTCCGGCTGGGGCCAGGTGTCTGCGGCCAGTGTCGGCAGGGCCGGAAGCAGCCCGAGGGCTGTGACAAGCATCTTATTCATCGTCCATGTCCTTCAGTCGAATGCCCCGTTTGCGCCCCGGCTTGCGTCTTGTGCGGGGCTTGGCCTTTTTCTCTGTGTCTGCCGGGGCGTTTTGCTCAGAATCCCGCTGTTCCGTTGTGGCCGCTTGCGCGACTGTGCTTGCATCCGCCGCTTCTGAGGCGGTGTTCGAGGAAGAACCGTCAGCGGGTGTCGGCTCATCTGCCGCCTCTGCGGTCGGTTGGGGTGTAGGGTTGGCTGCCGGGGTGTCCGCATCGGTGCCGGCTCTAACCTGTGTCACCGATTCGGCGGCAGCCGGGTGTGTCGGGCCTTGGCCCGCCTCCTCCTGTTCGGTCTGTCCCGGCGGATTGGGCTGTTCCGGTGTGGGCACGGCGCACTGGGCGGCCAGGTTGCCGTCTTCATCCTCGTTTTTCGGGCAGAACACCTGACGGGCGCTGACGCAACCCAGCGGGATGACTACCAGCGTCAGCACGGTGGACACCAGTGTGCCGAACATCAGCGAGATGGCCATGCCCTGGAAGATGGGGTCGAACAGAATGACGCTGGAACCGAGAATCAGTGCCAGTGCGGTGATCAGAATGGGGCGGGTGCGTGTCTTGCACGCCATGATGACTGCATCGGTGACCGGTGTGCCGTTGGCGATGGCCTGGCGGGAGAAATCCACCAGCAGGATGGAATTGCGCACGATGATGCCTGCCAGCGCGATGAAGCCGATCATGGAGGTGGCGGTGAACTCGGCACCCAGCAGCCAGTGGCCCGGAGCGATGCCGATCAGCGTCAGGGGGATGGGCGCCATGACGATCAGCGGCACGAGGAAGTTCTTGAACTCCCACACCACCAGCATGTAGATGACCAGCAGTGCCACGCCGAAGGCCAGCCCCATGTCCCGGAAGGTCTCATAAGTGACGGTCCATTCCCCGCTCCACAGCACACCTGTCTCCTTGAGCGCGTCAGGGGTTTGGACAAAGTTGAACGGCAACTGGCTGATCTGCGGGTCCGGATCTTCCCTGGCGGCATCCTGCACCGCCAGCATGCCATAGATGGGGGCGCCGAGCCGGCCGACGCCGGTGCCGATGACATACTGCACCGGGTTGAGGTCCTTGTGATAGATGACTTTCTGTTCCATCTCCATCACGAAGTGGCCCAGTTCCGCAAGTGGCACGGTGTAGCCGTTCTGGGACGGCACGGGAATCTGGCCGATCTTGGCGAACTCAATGCGCGAGGAGAGCGGCACCTGCATGGTGATCCAGGTGGGTTCGCGCACGAAGCCCTCCTTGACGTCACCTATGCGGTATTCACCCATGGCCATGGCCACGGTCTGGTTGATGGTCTGGACGGAGATGCCCTTCTCCATCGCTTTCTGCTTGTCGATGACAAAGCGCCAGGTGGCATGGGGAATGGTCAGAAAGTTGTCCACATCGCCGATCAGCGGAATCTGGTCGAAGATGTCGGTGAGCCGCTTGGTGATGTGCTCGCGCTGCTTTTCCTCCGGCGCATAGACCTCGGCCACGATGGAGGAGAGCACCGGCGGGCCCGGCGGCATCTCCACCACCTGAATGCGGGCGCCGGCCTTGCGGGCGATGGGGGTGATCAGTTCGCGCACGGCCTCGGCGATCTCGTGGCTGGAACGCTCGCGCTCATGCTTGTCCAGCAGGTGCACCTGAATGTCGCCCTGCCAGGGCTGCTGGCGCAGATAGTAGTGGCGCACCAGTCCGTTGAAGTCGAAGGGGGCGGCGGTGCCGGCGTAGGTTTCCAGCGTCCTGATCTCCGGCACGTTCTGCTGCAGCACCTGCACCAGCTCATGGGCGAGGTTGGCGGTCACCGGCAGGGCGGTGCCCTCGGGGAAGTTGATCTCGATGCTGAAATCCGGCTTGTTGTCATAGGGCAGCAGTTTGACCGGCACCGCCTTGGTGGCCACCAGCGCAATGGCGATGACGAAGCCGGCGATGATGGCCAGCAGAAAGCCCCACCCCTTGAGCCGGTCGATCAGCAGGCTGGTGATCAGCCGGCGGAAGAAGCCTTCGATCTTCTCATTCTGCTCATGCTCGCGCCGTTCGGCCTTTTCCAGCGTCTCCATGGTGGGGCGGATGCGCTGCGCAAGCCACGGTGTGAAGGCGAAGGCAGCAAACAGGGAGATGATCATGGCCACGGAGCCCAGCGCGGGGATCGGGGCCATGTAGGGGCCCATCATGCCGGAGACGAAGCCCATGGGGGCCAGTGCGGCAATGACCGTCAGGGTGGCGATGATGGTGGGGTTGCCCACCTCGCTGACGGCATCGATGGTGGTGCGCAGGCTGGTGCGGCCTTCCTCCAGCCAGCGGCGGTAGATGTTCTCCAGCACGACGACGGCATCGTCCACCAGAATGCCGATGGAGAAGATCAGCGCGAACAAGGATACCCGGTCGATGGTGAAGTTGAAGAACCAGGCGGCGAACACGGTGGAGAGGATGACTACCGGAATGACGATGACCGTCACGGTGGCTGCGCGCCAGCCGAGGAAGAACCACACCAGCAGGGTGACCGCGCCGGTGGCCACGAACAGCTTGAAGATCAGCTCGTTGACCTTTTCGTTGGCGGTCTTGCCGTAGTCGCGGCTGACCTGAACGTGCACATCGTCGGGAATGAGGGTGCCCTTGAGGCTTTCCAGTTTGGCGATGGCCTCTTCCGCCACGGTGACGCCGTTGGAGAGGGGCTTCTTGGCCAGCGCCACGGTGACCGCGGGTTCACCATCCACCGCCGGGGCAGGGCCGTCGTAGGCCGGACCGGTGTAGCGCAGCACCATGTTGGAGATGTCGCGGTGGCCTTCGGTGACGGTGGCGATGTCGCGCACATAGACCGGTTTGTTGTTGTGCACGCCGACCACCAAATTCTTCACGTCCTCGACGGTCTTGAGGAAGTCACCGGTATAGACGTTGAACTCCCGCTGGAAGGCTTCCACCCGGCCCGCCTTCAGTTCAGAGTTGGCGGCGCGGATGACCTGGCCGATCTGGCTGAGGGGGATGCCGTAACCAGCCAGCTTGGCCGGATCGATGTCGATGCGCACTTCACGCGGCTCACCGCCGACGATGAAGCCCTGCGCCACGTTGTCCACCTTGGACAGCTCCTGCAGCACATCCAGCGCCAGCAGCCGGAGCTGGGACTGATCCAGCGACGAAGAGGAGAGGGTGAAGGTGACCACCGGCACATCATCCGGTCCCTTGGGCTTGACCAGCGGCTGACTGACGCCCGGCGGAATCTTGTCCATGTTGGAGGCCAGCTTGTTGTACAGCTTGACCAGCGATTCTTCCATGTTCTCGCCCACGTCGAACTCCACCGTCACCATGCCCTGACCGCGGCTGGAAGCGGAGTAGATGTGCTTGACGCCCTTGATCTCGTGCATGAGCCGTTCGAGCGGCTCGGCCACCAGCGCTTCCACCTGCTTGTTGGAGGCGCCCGGATACTGGACGAAGATGTCCACCATGGGCACGGAGATCTGCGGGTCTTCCTGACGGGGCGTGATGAGGATGCCGATGATCCCCATCACCAGAAAGGCCATCAGGAACAGCGGCGTCAGTGGCGAGTTGATGTAGGCCCGTGCGAAGCCGCCGGCGATGTCCCGTTTGTTTTCCTTGCGCTCAGCCATGGTCAGTCGTCCTCATCGCCCTTGCGCTCGGAGACGGGGTCTACCAGTTCACCATCCTTCAGCACCATGCCGGAGTGGATGGAGGGCGGTGGATCAAGGATGATGCGTTCGCCTGCCCGCAGGCCGGAGAGTACGACCCGTTCGCCATTGAGTCGGGCCTTGCCCAGGCGCACGATCTTCATGCGCACCTCGCCCGTTTCGGGGTCGACCACATAGACCGCCGGCAGGCTGCCGCGCCTGACGATGGCCGCCTCCGGCACCACCGGGAAGCGGATGCCCTGTGACTGCGGGTTGGGCAGGAAAACCTCCGCATACATGCCCGGCGCGGCAGCAGCGCCCAGTGGGATGTCGAACTTGACCTTGACGGTATGCTGTTTGTCGTCTGCCACGGGGAAGATCTGCGCCACACGCACATGGATGGGGGTGCCGTGGTTGATGGAAGCCTCGAAGATGCGGCCTTTTTCAATGGCGCCCATGAGGCTGACCGGCACGTTGACTTCAATGCTGAGGTGGTTGCTCTTGGCGAATTCCAGAATGGGCTGGCCGGGCTGGACGCTGTCGCCGACTTCCACGAATTTCTTGACGATGACGCCGTCAAAGGGGGCCACCAGTTTGGTGTAGCGCAGCAGGACGTCGATTTCCTCGATCTGGGCGCGGGCGGCCTCCATCTGGGCGCGGGCTTCCTTGATGCGGTTGCGAGCGGCCAGCAGGTCGGCGCGTCGGGCGGCGTCATAGTCGGTAATGTCCATCGCCTCGCTCATGGGGCGGGAGAACATCTGGTCGAACATGCTCGGCAGCCCCATGCCCGGCATGGGCGTTTTGGACCGGGGTGCCCAAAGCTCCCGGTTGTACAGGGTGATGGCGTTCTGCCAGGCCGCATAGGCGCGTTGCCACTGTGCATAGGCCGCCTTGCGCTTGGCCAGCAGCGCCGAGTCGTCAATGGAGGCCAGCAGCACGCCCTTGCGGAAGCGGTCGCCCTCCTCACCGGCCAGATAGTTGATCTGTCCGGCGATCTGCGCCGTCAGCGTGACCTTCTTGAACGGGATGACCGTGCCGCCCAGCTTGATGGTCTGGTCATAGACCCGTTGCTTGACCTCGACGACCTGGACGGCGCTCCAGCCGGCGGCGGGCAGGAGCAGGCAGCACAACAGCATCAGGACACGTTTCATGGGGCGACTCGTTTCTTCGAATTGTTGAACGAGTCTTAACGATACAGAAAAGGGGAAGGGGGAGAAATTAAAAAAAATTTATACGCCATAAGCGTTTATGAAAAAACGGCCGGGGCCTGACGTGCCAAAATCGTAAGTATTTGATTATATTAGAATATCTGTTTTTAATGATATGTAGAAATTGTGATATTTGAGTTTTTTGTTGGCCTTGTAATGAATATTTTATTTCGATATTCATGAAAATAAGAAAATCATGAAATGATAAATTCCGCCTGTCCCGTCAGGCAGACAGACGGATGGGCAGGCGGCGGCTGCCCCAGTTGCCGGGCTGATCCTCGAACACACCGGCGATGGGGGTGCCGCAGTGTGTGCACCTGCCGTCCCGGACGGCCCAGTGGGTGATCTCATAGCCTACCCGTCCGATGACCGGCTGGTGACAGCCGGGGCAGTAGGTGGCCTGACCTTCCGGATCGAGCACATTGCCGGTGTAGACATAGTGCAGACCTGCCTCCATGGCGATGTGGCGCGCCTCGGAGAGCTTCTCCGGCGGTGTTGGCGGCACGTCCAGCATGCGGAAGTCCGGGTGGAAGGCGGTGAAATGCAGCGGCACGTCCGGCCCGCAGTGGTTCAGGATCCAGTCGGTCATGCGGCGGATCTCGTCGGGTGAGTCGTTGTGGCCGGGGATCAGCAGCGTGGTCAGCTCCACCCAGCAGTCGGTCTCGTTGACGGCGTATTCGATGGTGTCCAGCACCGGCTGGAGGTGACCGCCGGTGAGTTTGCGGTAGAAGTCCTCGCTGAAACCCTTCAGGTCGATGTTGGCCGCGTCCATGGCCTTGAAGAAGGGTTCCCGCGGCGCCGGATTGATGTAGCCGGCAGTGACGGCCACATTCTTCACGCCCCGTTCCCGGCAGGCCCTGGCCGTATCCAGTGCGTATTCAAAGAAGATGACCGGATCGTTGTAGGTGTAGGCGACGGAGCGGCAGTGGGTACGCACGGCGGCCTCCGCCAGCTGATCGGGCATGGCCTCGTCCATCAGGCGATCCATGTCGCGCGCCTTGGACATGTCCCAGTTCTGACAGTATTTGCACGCCAGATTGCACCCCGCGGTGCCGAAGGAGAGCACCGGCGTGCCCGGCAGGAAGTGGTTGAGCGGCTTCTTTTCGATGGGGTCGATGACAAAGCCGCTGGAGCGGCCGTAGCTGGTCAGCCACAGCTGGTCGTCCTGTCGCATGCGGATGAAGCAGAAGCCCCGCTGCCCTTCCCGCAGAGTGCATTCGCGCGGGCACAGATCGCACTGGATGAGGTCACCCTCCCAGTGCCAGTAGCCTACCGGTATCACATGCGGATCATTGGTGTCGATGCGTTCCTGTGCCATGGCCGCCCCTCCTGCCGTCTCTGTGCCTTTACCTCAATAATGCGGTCGGACAGGGGCGTTTTCAATCATGGTCGGACCGGTATTCATGCCCATTTGTTGCGGTTTTTCTGGATAATGATCGGCATGGATTTGCATGAAGGATGAGAGGAGAAGCGCATGAAGAAACGGGGAACAGTCCGACAGGCAGGTGCCATTCTGCTGGGTCTGACGCTGGTGGGCGGACAGGCTGAGGCGGCATCGAAGACTGAACCGCCGCGGCTGGTGTTGCAGATCACGGTGGATCAGCTGCGCGGCGATCTCATCGGCCGCTATGGCGCTGGTATGGGCAAGGACGGCTTCTACTATCTGCTCAGCCATGGCAAGGTGTTTGCCAATGCCCATCACCGCCATGCCAACACGGAAACGGTCGTAGGGCATACCACGCTGGCCACGGGTGCGGACCCGGCCGTGCACGGGATGATTTCCAACGTGTGGATCGACCGCAAGACGGGCAGGACCGTCTACAACCTGCAGGATGCCGACTATCCGCTGATCGGTGTGTCCGACAAGGGTGCAAAGCAGGAGATCGACCCCACCCAGAAGGCGGCCACCACCAAAGGACGCTCCCCGCGCAACATTCTCGTGTCCACCATCGGAGATGAGATCCGGCTGCACTATGGCCCTCAGGCCAAGGTGTTCAGCGTCTCGGTCAAGGACCGGGCCGCCATCGCCATGGGAGGCCACAGTGGGCAGGCCTGGTGGTTTTCCAAGTCTGCAGGCCGGTTCGTCACCAGCACCTACTACCGCAAGACCTACCCGGAATGGGTGAAGCGATGGAACGCCAGCGGCAAGGTGGCCGCCTATGCCGGTAAGTGCTGGACGCTGCTGCTGGACCGCAAGTATTACCGTTTCGCGGATCGGGATGACCAGAAGTGGGAGATGAACCTGCCCGGCTGGGGGCGGACGTTCCCGCACTGCTACGGATCCGCGAAGGGCAAGTTCTACACCGGCCTGCTCACCATGAGTCCGGCGGGTGATGCCCTGACGGCGGACTTCGCCAAGGCGCTGATCGAGAATGAGAAGCTGGGGCAGGATGACATTCCCGACTATCTGTCCATCAGCTTCTCCTCCACCGACTACATCGGCCATGTGTTCGGCCCGTCCAGCTTGGAAGCGGAGGACAACCTCAAGCGGCTGGACCGCACGCTGGCGGATCTGCTGCACTATGTGGACAAAAAGGTGGGGCTGGAGCACACGCTGGTGGTGTTCTCTGCCGATCATGGCGCCACCGAGGCGGTCGGCTACATGAAGCGTCTGGGGCTTGATGCCGGGGAGTTCGACTTCAAGAAGGTGGTCGCCAAGCCGTGGCTGGCAAAGCTGCGCAAGCGTTTCGGTCTGAAGAAGGGTGAGCTGATTCAGGGCTTCATCAAGCCCTATGTGTATCTCAACCGGGCCGCCATCGCCAAGGCGGGGCTCAAGCTGGAGACGGTGCAGAAGGCCGTGGCCGAGGCCCTGCAGAAGCAGCCGGGCGTGGCCTATGCGGTCACCAGCACCGCGCTGGACAGGGGTGAGGTGACCGACAGCCCCGTTCTGCACGCGGTGGAGGCCAATTACAACCCGGACCGCTCCGGCGACATCTATCTGGTGTTCAAGCCGCACTGGTTCGTGGCTGATTTTGACGGGCTGATCGTCACTTCCGTGCATGGGTCGCCCTGGGATTACGACACCTTCGTGCCGCTGGTGTTCATGGGGCCGGGCATTCAGGCCGGACGCGTCTATCGTCGTGTCGAGACGGTGGATGTGGCGCCCACCATCGCGGCGCTGCTGCACACCAAGGCGCCCAGCGGGGCGGAAGGCAATCCGCTGCCCGAGGTGCTGGGCGCGCATCGCTGATTGGCCGGATTCGGCAGGATGGCGGCGGGTGGTCGTGAAAGCGGCCGCCCGCCGTTTTCTTTTCAGGGGTGAAAAGGGCCGCTCCGACCCCATATAGAAACTGTGGAAATGACAGGAGGGGTACAGCATGGAGAACATGGCACAGCGGGTGCGGCCGGCGGCGGTGGCCGGCATGTTCTATCCGGATGATCCGGCGGAATTGAATCAGTGGCTGGATGCCTGGCTGGCGGAGCCGGTGGAGACGCCACGGCAGGATCCGCCACGGGCGCTGATCGTGCCCCATGCCGGCTATGTCTATTCCGGCGCGCTGGCGGCACGTGCCTTCAGTCTGTGGAAGGACGCGCCACAGATCAAGAGGGTGGTGGTAATCGGACCGGCCCATCGGGTGCCGTTTCGGGGCATCGCCACGGTGACGGCCGATGCGCTGGAAACCCCGCTGGGACAGGTGCCGGTGGACACCCATCTTCGGGATGCGCTGGTGCATCGCTTCGAGCAGGTGGGCTATCTGGACGTGGCCCATGCGCCGGAGCACAGTCTGGAAGTGCAGCTGCCCTTCATCCAGAAGACGGTGCCGCAGGCGAAGGTGGTGCCGCTGCTCAATGGCGAGGTGAGCGCCGAGGAGGAGGCGGAGGTGCTGGACTGGCTGTGGCAGCAGCCGGGCGTGTATTTCGTCATCAGCTCGGATCTGTCCCACTATCACCCGTATGAGGTGGCGCGGCGCATCGACAGCGAGACGGCCCGATTGATCGAGGCGGGCGACTGGGCCGCGCTCAGCGGCGAGCGGGCCTGCGGCTACAAGGGCATTCAGGGGGTGCTGGCGCTGGCTGGGCGGCGCCCGCTTGAGATGGCGCGTCTCGGCCTGATCAACTCCGGCGACACCGCCGGGCCGAAGGATCAGGTGGTGGGCTATGGCGCCTGGGCCATCTGGGATGCGCAACAGCAGTGATCAGTCCGTCCGGCAGGCGAGGCGGTAGCTGCCGTCCAGCTGTCGGGGCAGGGCATAGAAGTGCCAGGGTGGGCCGGGCAGGCGCCTGCACCGGCGCTGCCAATTTCGGCGGCTGCGTTCAGCCGGATAGACCAGCACCCACACCGGTTTGCCCGCTCTGACGAAGGGCTCGAAAAGATGGCACTCATCGTAGGCGAGGCAGGATTCGCTGACGACGGCATCAAAATCCCGAACCAGCTGTCCGGCCAGCGCGCCGGTGTTTTTCAGCACGATCAGCAGGCCGCGCCGGTGGGCTTCCCGCGCCAGCCAGCGGTTGAAGCGCAGCTGGCCAGCGAGGGTGAGCGCAAAGCCGGTCGGGTTTTCGAAGCCGTTGACATTGTCCGGGTCCACGCCGTCACAGCCTTTCCGCCGGGCCAGATCAAGCCGGGCAGCGATCAGCGGCCGGAGGGCGGGGTGGCGGATGTCCAGCCAGCGCTCCTGAGGCCAGCCGGCATAGGGCTTGCCCAGCAGGGCGCGGGGGAAATGGTCGGCATCAGGCCGCCAGGCTTCCCAGCTGCCGGCGGAAAAGTAGCACAGCACCTGGCGTCCGCTGTTTTTGATCTTGCGGAGGGTGCTGGCCGGGGTGTCGAACAGGTCCACCTCCATGACGGTGGCATCGGCAGGGACGCGCAGGGGGCGCTTATCATCCACCTGCAGCTGAATGCCGAGCCGGTCGGAGGGCTGAAAGCGTCCGGCATGATCGGGCAGCCGGGACCCGGCCTGAGCGGGCGGCAGGCCTGTCAGAAACAGAAAGAGCGCCAGCATGACGCGCAGGGCTGGCGAGAAAACGGGAGGATGCATCATGACATTGAATGATACGCAAAAGCAGACGCTGCTGGCGGTGGCAAAGGCCAGCATTGAGCATGGCTTCCGCACAGGCCGGCCTCTGCAGGGGGTGCGCAGTGAAGATGACCGGCTGAATGAGCCGGGCGCGGCGTTCGTCACCCTCAACCGGCACGGGCAGCTGCGCGGCTGCATCGGCTCG
>NZ_WFYD01000118.1 GCF_015490265.1 Sulfurivirga sp.
GACTGGGTGCGGGTGGAGAACGACTTTCCCAAGGGGGTGCGTCTCTACCCGGCGCCGGCGCTGTTTGCCGGCGCGCCCCTGTTCGCCCCGGGCAGCGATCGGCTCAATCCCCGTTTCGAGCCCTATCTGGCCGCCATGGGCCGGCTGCTGCGGGCGCTTGATCTGGCCCATTTCCAGCGGCGCTACGGCCTGCTGGTGCAGCAGATCGAAAACCGCGGCTTCCGTCTGCGCCTGACGCTGCGGGTGGAGGGGCACACCGCCCGCCGCCCCCTGCCTGCGGACAGTCCATTCCCAGACGCCATGACGCTGAGCCTCTACCGGGCCGACCGGGTGCGGCAGGCGCTTCAGCGATCCAGCCTGCTGGCGGACGAATACTGGGCCATCGCCGGCTACGGGGCGCTGCATCCGTTGTTTCCCGACCCGGCCGATGCCCGCAATGAGCGGGTGGAGCTCTACCTGCAGCCGGACATGTGGGAGGACACCCGCCCATGAGCGCCGACAGCGACGCCCTGCGTGAACGGGTCAAGAGCGTGTGGCTGCTCTCCTTCGGGGACATGACCACCCTGCTGATCACCTTCTTCGTCATGATGCTGGCGCTCAACTACGGCGCCATCTCCCGGGTGCAGAAGTGGCTGGACGACGAGCTGACCCACACCTACGCCGAGCTGAAGCGGGCGGTGCGCGAGGAACGACTCACGCTGGTGAGCGTCATGCGCGACAGCCGTGGCGTGGTGCTGCGCATCCGCACCGACGGCGCCTTCGCCTCCGGCTCCGCCACCCCCTCGACGGAGCTTTTGCGCCAGGTCACCGCGCTGGGGCGTACCTTCCGCTACCTGCGCCTGTTCAATGAGCAGGCCACGCCCACCGGCCGTGCGGTGCTGGCGCTGGCCGAGCGGCAGCATCGCCGCTTTCAGCCGGAGATCAGCGTCGAGGGACATACCGACAGCGATCCGATTGCACCGTGGTCGCCGCTGCGCAACAACTGGATTCTCTCCGCCCGGCGCGCCCAGCGCGTGCTCGGCCAGCTGCTCTACGCCTCCGCCATGGACCCGCGCTGGTTCTCCGTGGCCGGTTACGGCGCCAGCCGCCCGCTGGTGCCCAATGACACGCCGTCCCACAAGGCCATGAACCGACGGGTGGAAATCGTCATCACCGCAGGCTTCGTGACCGTAGAGGACGCCAAAGGGGCAGAAAAACCCGTCATGCCCACCGAAAAGCAGGTCGCGCCGCCGGCGGCCACGGCGGCATCCGGCAAAAATGGGGGAGACCCCGTCCCATCCGATCATTGAGTAGATCTCGGTGCGCCTGCGGCCTTTTTGGGCGTTTTTTCGTCCGCGCCCGGCAGCGTCTTCTTAAAAATGGGGGAGACCCCGTGTGCTTCGGGGCTTCAGGCTGTTCTGCGGGCATTTCCCGGTGCGGTCGGATCGGCGATCGACAAAAACGGGGGAGACCTCGTCAGAAAGAACGCCTCATGCCGGGCTGCCTTGTCCGGCAGCGGTGGCACGGGCGGGGCGGGGTGGATCGCCGAGTCAGCGGTCCAGGGCTTCCGGCGGATGGGTTTTCCGGCACGGCGCGTCCGCCGTTTTGCGGGTCGGGCGGTTTACAGCGCAGCGAAAATGTGCAAAATACTGCGTTCCTCTCAGACCTTTGAAAGTGGCGACGTTGGCCGATTTTCAAACGGACAGGATTTTTTGGAGTAACACATGGCAAACATCAAATCTGCTAAGAAGCGCGCACGTCAGGCAGTCAAGCGTCGTCTGCGCAACCGCATGCACAAGGGTGCGGCCCGCACGCTGGTGAAGAAGGTCCGCGCCTGCATCGCGGCCGGCGACTATGAAGGCGGCATGGCCGCTTTCCGTCTGGCCCAGTCCAAGCTGGACAGCGTGGCCCGCAAGGGGGTGATCAAGAAGAACACCGCCGCGCGCCTGAAGCGTCGCCTGAACGCGCAGCTGAAGAAACTGGCGCCGTCCGCCTGAGGGCGTTCGCGTCGGATGCTTCGAGGCCGGGCTTGTCCCGGCCTTTTCATTTGCGGGGCGGCCAGCCCTTATACTGAACCCCTATGCTGAAGAACCTGTTCACCGTCAGCAGCATGACCCTGTTCTCGCGCGTGCTGGGCTTCGTGCGCGACATGGTCATCGCCCGCTATTTCGGCGCCAGCATGGGGGCGGACGCCTTCTTCGTCGCCTTCAAGATTCCCAACTTCTTCCGCCGTCTGTTCGCCGAGGGGGCCTTCTCGCAGGCGTTCGTGCCGGTGCTGGCGGAGGCGCGCGAAAAGCACGGCATCGAGCGGGTGCGCCATCTGGTGGATGCGGTCAGCTGGCGGCTGCTGCTGGCGCTGCTGGCGGTGGTGGGCGTGGGCGTGCTCTTTTCCGGCGCGGTCACCTGGCTGTTCGCGCCGGGGTTTCACGCCGAGCCGGAGAAGTTCCGCCTCACCGCCGAGATGCTGCGGCTCACCTTTCCCTACCTGCTGTTCATCTCGCTGGTGGCGCTCTCCTCGGCCATTCTCAACACCTGGGACCGCTTCGCCGTGCCGGCGGTCACGCCGGTGCTGCTCAACCTCACCCTCATCTTCGCCGCCGTGGTGCTGTCGCAATGGTTCGACCCGCCGGTGCTGGCGCTGGCGTGGGGCGTGCTGCTGGCAGGCGTGGTGCAGCTGGCCTTTCATCTGCCGTTTCTGTGGCGGCTGGGGCTGCTGCCACGCCCCCGGCCCATTGACGATCCGGGGGTGGCGGAGATCAAGCGGCTGATGCTGCCGGCCCTGTTCGGCGTCTCCGTGGCGCAGATCAACCTGCTCATCGACACGGTGCTGGCTTCCTTTCTGGTGACCGGTTCGGTCTCCTGGCTCTACTACTCCGACCGGCTGATGGAGTTTCCGCTGGGGGTGTTCGGCATCGCGCTGGCCACGGTGGTGCTGCCGGGGCTGAGCCGCAAGGCGGCCCGCGGCGACCATGACGGCTACCGACGGGACATCGATCTGGCGCTGCGGCTGATCTGGCTGATCGGCGTGCCCGCCATGGCCGGTCTGATGCTGCTGGCCGGGCCGCTGCTGACGACGCTGTTCCACTACGGCGCCTTCACCGACACGGACGTGGCCCAGTCGGCACGCAGTCTGGTGGCCTATGCACTGGGGCTGGTGGGCTTCATTCTGGTCAAGGTGCTGGCGCCCGCCTTCTACGCCCTCAAGGACATGAAGACGCCGGTGCGCATCGCCGTCATCGCGCTGGTGGCCAACACGGTGCTGAACCTGATGCTCATCTGGCCGCTGGCCCACGCCGGGCTGGCGCTGGCCACCAGCCTGTCCGCCTTCGTCAATGCGGGTCTGCTCTACTGGCATCTGAGCGTGCGCGGCGGCCACTATGCGCCACTGGCGGGCTGGCGCGCCGTGCTGTGGCGCGGCCTGCTGGCGCTGGGTGTGATGGGCGTCTTTCTGCTGGGGCTGACCCCGCCGCTGGCCGACTGGCTGGCGGCGGGCGCCGGCACCCGGGTGCTGTGGCTGGCCGGTCTGGTGATCGGCGCCGTCACGCTCTATGGTGCCACCCTGTGGCTGACGGGGCTGCGCCCCCACCATCTTCACCGGAGGCGATAGATGCACCTGATTCGCGGGCTGCACAATCTGAACCACCGCGCCTGTGCGCCGCTGGCGGGCGGCAGCGTGGTCACCATAGGCAATTTCGACGGCGTCCATCGGGGCCATCAGCAGGTGCTGGCCCGGCTGAACGAGGCGGGCGCGCGCCTCGGTCTGCCCACGGTGGTGATGCTGTTCGAACCCCATCCGGTGGAGTTCTTCGCACCGGAGAAGGCGCCGGTGCGGCTGATGAACCTGCGGGAGAAGGTGGCGGCCCTGACTGAGCAGGGCGTGGACTATGTGCTCATGGCGCGTTTCGACGCGGCCTTCGCCGCCCTGCCGGCGGAGGCGTTCGTGCGCGACATTCTCGCCGCGCGCCTGCGCGCCCGTTTCGTCTCCGTGGGCGATGACTTCCGCTTCGGCGCCGGACGGCAGGGGGATTTCCACCTGCTGCAGCGGCTGGGGGCGGAGCTGGGCTTCGAGGTGGCCCATCAGCCCACCTTCGAGATCGACGGCGAGCGGGTCAGCTCAACGCGCATCCGCTCGGCGCTGGCGGTGCCGGATCTGGCGCTGGCCGAACGCCTGCTGGGGCGGCCGTTCGCCTTCTCCGGCCGGGTGATCCACGGGCAAAAACGGGGGCGGCAGCTGGGCTTTCCCACCCTCAATGTCAACCCCAAGCGCCACCGTCTGCCGGTGCAGGGGGTGTTCGCCGTGGCGGTGGACATCGCCGAGACCGGCGAGCGTGCGCTGCCCGGCGTGGCCAACGTGGGCGTGCGCCCCACCGTGGACGGGCTGCGCCCCAGCGTGGAGGTGCATCTGTTTGACTGGTCAAAAATGGTCTATGGCGCCCATATCACGGTAAAATTGCTGGATTTCATCCGCCCGGAGCGGCGCTTTGATTCGCTGGAGGCGCTGATGGCGCAGATCGAGCGCGACGCGCAGGCCGCGCGGCGTTTTTTCGCACACCCGAACAGACACTGACAGGACACCATGGCTGACGAAAAGAAGTATCCGCTCAACCTTCCCGAGACCGATTTCCCCATGCGCGGCAATCTGCCGAAGCGGGAGCCCGAGTGGGCGCGCCGCTGGGTGGAGCAGGACCTCTACGGCCGCATCCGCAGGGCGCGGGCAGGTCGGCCGAAGTTCGTGCTGCACGACGGCCCGCCGTATGCCAACGGCAACATTCACATCGGCCATGCGGTCAACAAGGTGCTCAAGGACATCATCGTCAAGGCCAAGACCCTGTCCGGCTTCGACGCCCCCTACGTGCCCGGCTGGGACTGCCACGGCCTGCCCATCGAGCTGAACGTGGAGAAGAAGCTGGGCAAGGTGGGCGACAAAGTGGACGCGCGCACCTTCCGTCAGGCGTGCCGAGACTACGCCCAGCAGCAGGTGGAGGCGCAGATGGCGGACTTCCAGCGCCTCGGTGTGGTGGGGGACTGGAACAATCCCTATCTCACCAAGGACTTCCGCTTCGAGGCGGACGAAGTGCGCGCGCTGGGCGAGATGCTGAAGAACGGCCACATCACCCGAGGCGTCAAGCCGGTCTACTGGTCCGTGGGCGCCGGTTCGGCGCTGGCCGAGGCGGAGGTGGAAT
This sequence comes from Sulfurivirga sp., assembly GCF_015490265.1. Lineage (GTDB taxonomy): Bacteria > Pseudomonadota > Gammaproteobacteria > Thiomicrospirales > Thiomicrospiraceae > Sulfurivirga. The sequence continues at coordinate 5,163 of NZ_WFYD01000118.1, forward strand.
ACAAGGACAAGACCTCCAACGCCATCTACGTGCGCTTCGATGTGGTGGACGAGGCGGACTTTCTCGCCCGCTTGACGCCGGTGGGTGACGACATGGGGGCGGGGCCGGTGTCCGTGGTCATCTGGACTACCACCCCGTGGACGCTGCCGGCCAACCTGGCGGTGGCGCTGCATCCGGATCTGGACTATGTGCTGGTGCAGGTGGGTGAAGTCCGCCTGCTGCTGGCCGAAGGGTTGCTGGAGACGGTGCTGAAGGAGTGGGGTGTGGAGGAAGCGCCGGTATTGGCCACCGTGCGCGGCGCCCAGCTGGAGGGCGTGAAACTGCACCACCCCTTCTATGACCGTCAAGTGCCCATCGTGCTGGGCGAGCATGTGACGCTGGATGCGGGTACCGGTGCCGTCCATACCGCGCCCGGCCATGGTCAGGAAGACTTCGAGGTGGGGCAGAAGTATGGGCTGGACGTCCTCTGTCCGGTGGACGGGCGCGGCGTGTTCACCGCCGAGGCGCCCGGCTTCGAAGGCAAGCACGTGCACAAGGTGGACGGGGAGATCATCGCCCTGCTCAAGGAGAAGGGCAGGCTGGTGCATCATGGCAAGATCACCCACAGCTACCCGCACTGCTGGCGCACCAAGACACCGCTGATCTTCCGCGCCACCAGCCAGTGGTTCATCAGCATGGAGGCGCAGGGCCTGCGTCAGCAGGCGCTTGCGGCCATTCCCGAGGTGCGGTGGGTGCCGGAGTGGGGGCGCAACCGCATCGAGAAGATGATCGAAGGCCGGCCCGACTGGTGCATCTCCCGCCAGCGTCACTGGGGCGTGCCCATCACTTTCATCGTCCACCGGGAGACGGGCGAACTGCACCCGCGCATGGCGGAGCTGATGGAGCCCATCGCCCGGCGCATCGAGGAGGGTTCCATCGATGCCTGGTATGAGCTGGATCTGGCCGAGCTGATCGGCGAGGAGGCCGCCGACTACGAGAAGGTGACCGACATTCTCGACGTGTGGTTCGACTCCGGCGTGACCCACTGGGCCGTATGCGCCCGCCGTGACGAGCTGACCCGTCCGGCCGACCTCTATCTGGAAGGCTCCGACCAGCACCGCGGCTGGTTCCAGTCCAGCCTGCTCACCTCGCTGGCCATGGACGGGCAGGCGCCCTACCGGCAGGTGCTTACCCACGGTTTCACCGTGGACGGACAGGGCCGCAAGATGTCCAAGTCGCTGGGCAATGTGGTGGCGCCGCAGCAGGTGATGGACAAGTTCGGCGCCGATATCCTGCGCCTGTGGATCGCCGGCTCCGACTACCGCTATGAGATGACCGTCTCCGACGAGATCATCAAGCGCACGGCGGACGCCTACCGGCGCATCCGCAACACCGCCCGTTTCATGCTGGCCAACCTCAACGGCTTCGATCCGGCGGCCAATGCGCTGCCGCATGATCAGCTGCTGCCGCTGGACCGATGGGCCATCGGCCGCGCCCATGATCTGCAGCGGGAGATCGTGGCCGCCTATGAGGCCTACAACTTCCACCGGGTCACCCAGCTGGTGCACAACTTCTGTTCCGAGGACCTGGGCGCCTTCTATCTGGACGTGATCAAGGACCGCCAGTACACCTGTCAGAAGGAGTCCGCCGCGCGCCGCTCGGCCCAGACCGCCCTGTGGCACGTGCTGGAGGCGCTGGTGCGCTGGATCGCCCCGATCCTCAGCTTCACCGCCGAGGAGATCTGGGGGCACATGCCCGGCGCGCGTGACGAGACCGTGTTCGTGGCCGAATGGTATGACCACCTGACGCCGCTGGACGAACAGCAGCCCATGAATTCCGCCTACTGGGCCGACATCCTCGCCGTGCGCAAGGCGGTCAACAAGGTGCTGGAGGACATGCGCAACGCCGGCGAGATCAAGGGGTCGCTGACGGCGGAGCTCGACCTCTATGCCGAGGGCCCGCTCCATGAGCGGCTGGCGGCGCTGGGAGACGAGCTGCGCTTTGTCATGATCACCTCCGAGGCGACCGTGCGGCCTGCCTCGTCACGGCCCGACACCGCCGTGGCCGCCGAGGGGCTGGAAGGCCTGTGGATCGTCGCCCGACCCACCGACAAGCCCAAGTGCGTGCGCTGCTGGCACCATCGTGCCGATGTGGGCGCCCATGCCGACTATCCCGACCTGTGCGGCCGCTGCGTGGAGAACGTGGCGGGCGAGGGCGAGGTGCGCCGCTTTGCGTGACAGCGGGTGGCGCTTCTGGCCGCTGGCGCTGGCGGTGCTGGCGCTGGACGCCCTCAGCAAGTGGGCGGCCAATCTGTGGCTCGAGTTCGGCCGTCCGCTGGCGGTGCTGCCCCACTTCAACCTGACCCTCAACTACAACACCGGTGCGGCCTTCAGCTTTCTGGCCAACGCCGGCGGCTGGCAGCGCTGGTTCTTCATCGGGCTTGCGCTGGCCATGGTGGCCGGCATGCTGTGGTGGCTGCGCCGCCTGCCGCCCAGGCTTGGCTGCGAGACGGCCGGTCTGTGGCTGATCGTGGGCGGTGCGCTGGGCAATCTGATCGAGCGGCTGCTGTGGGGGCGGGTGACGGACTTCTTCGACTTCTACATCGGGCACTGGCACTACGCCACCTTCAATGTGGCCGATGTGGCCATCTCGCTCGGCGCCGCCTGTCTGCTGTGGCAGGAGTTCGTGCTCAACCGGAGGCGCAGTATTGAAAACAGCTGAGGTGCTCATTATCGGCGGCGGCATCAGCGGTCTGATGACCGCCTGGACCCTGCTGGCGGAAGGGCGGCAGGTGACGCTGCTGGAGCGGCATGTGTGCGGTCGAGAGGCGAGCTGGGCCGGTGGCGGCATCCTCTCGCCCATGTATCCGTGGCGCTATCCGGATGCGGTCAACGCGCTGGCGAAGGCATCCCAGCCCCACTTTGAAGCCCTGGCCGTCGAACTGAAGGCGCTGACCGGCATCGACCCGGAGTTCTTTCCCACCGGCATGCTCATGCTCGACAGTGAACAGTGGGAGACGGCGCAGGCGTGGTGTGCCCGCTGGGGCTACGCGCTGGAAATTCTCGATGACCGGGCGCTGGCGCTGTTTGAACCGCGTCTGCGCACCGAGCGGCGGCTGGGGCTGTGGATGCCCGGGATCAACTCCATCCGCAATCCGCGTCTGATGAAGGCGCTGGCCACGGCGGTGCGCCTCAGGGGGGTGGAGATTGTGGAGCATGCCCCGGTAGAGGCGGTCGAAGTGGCGGCGCGGCAGGTGATCACGCCGCAGGGACGCTGGCAGGCGGAGGAGATTGTGGTCACCGCCGGCGCATGGAGCCACGGCCTGCTGCCGCAGCTGGAGATCGAGCCGGTCAGAGGGCAGATGATCGCCATCGACGCGCCGGCGGGTTTCCTGCGCCACATGGTGATGGAGCAGTCCCGCTACCTGATTCCCAGGCGGGACGGCCTGATCGTGGTGGGCTCCACCGTGGAGCTTGGACGCTGGGACAAGACGCCGGACGCGGACGTGACCCATGCCCTGCGCGATTTTGCGCTGGAACGCTATCCAGAGCTGGAGATGTTCGAAGTGGTGCATGCGTGGGCGGGCATCCGTCCGGGCAAGGTCGACAGTGTGCCCTACATCGGGCCGGTGGCCGAAGGGGTGTGGGTCAACGCCGGCCACTATCGCAACGGGGTGGTCACCTCCATCGCCTCGGCACGGCTGCTGGCCGATCTCATGGCCGGGCGGGCGCCGAAGCTGGATCCGACGCCCTACCGGCCGCCGTCACAGTGCTGAGGTGTTGCGGTTGCGCACGCTCA